>JBDGUH010000022.1:0-37667 GCA_042216055.1 Haloarculaceae archaeon | reverse complement strand
TCGTGGTCGTGCGCGTGACCGCTCAGTGGTCGTGGTCGTGCGCGTGACCGCTCAGTGGTCGTGGTCGTGCGCGTGACCGCCGTCGGCGCTAGCTTCCTCGGGCGTCCCGCCGGCGACGAGGGCGTCGTGGTCGCCCTCGATCATGTCGAGGTTCTTGAGGTTGTCCCGCTCCTCGAAGTCCGCGACGGCGTCCTCGAGGTCCGCCTGGGTGAGCGTGGTGCGCTCCTCGGTCAGGGCGTCGAGTACCGCCTCCCGGAGGACGAGACGGAGGTCGGAGCCGGTCAGGCCCTCGGTGATGTCGGCGAGCGCCACGGGGTCGAACTCGTCGATCTCCATCTGGCGGGTGATCACCTGGAGGATGTCGGCGCGCATGTCCCGGTCGGGCTTGGGGAAGTTGACGATCTCGTCGAAGCGCCGCCAGGCGGCGGCGTCCAGTTGGTCGGGGTGGTTGGTCGCGCCGATCAGGAGCACGTCGTCCTGGATCAGGCTCACCTCGTCGATGGACTTCAGGAGGGTGTTGACGGCGCGCTTGATGGCGGCGTGCTCGTCGCTGGCGCGGGTCTTGGCGACGAAGTCGAACTCGTCCATGAAGAGGATACACGGCGAGAGGCGCTTGGCCACCTCGAACACCTTCTCGACGTTCTTGGCGGTCTCGCCGAGGTACTGGGAGGTGATCATCGATAGCTTCACCTCGACGAACGGCAGGTCGAGGTCGTGGGCCAGCGCCCGCGCGACGCTGGTCTTGCCGGTGCCCGGCGGCCCGACGAACAGGAGTTTGCCGATCTCCCGGAGGCCGATCCGGGCGAGGTAATCCCGGTGCTCGATGGCCTTGACGATCTTGTGGATCTCGTCCTCCTGGTCGGGCGTGAGCACGAGGTGATCCAGCGTCATCTCGACCTCCTCGGGGGCCCGGACCTCCACGAGATCGAGCATCTCCTCTTCCTCCTCGTCGTGGAAGTACTCCTCGAGGAGGCTGTCGATGAACGCCCGGTCCGCCCGCGCCGGACGCGTCCGCTCGCGCGCGGTCTCGTAGTCGACGCCGTCGACCCGATCCTCGTAGGCGGCGGCCAGCGTCGGGTTGGCGTTCAGGCGGTCGGCGTCGACCCGCTCGAGGAACCACTCCTCGGCCATCTCGCGGTCGGTGACGGTGATCTCGCCGGTGAAGTCGTCCCGGTCGGTGAACATCAGCCCGGAGACGGCCTCCCAGGGCCGCTCGAGGTCGGTGGCGATGCCGGCGCTCTCCCCGGTCGCGGCCAGCGGTCGCTCGATCGTCGCCCCCTCCCAGAACGCCGCCCGGTAGGCCGGCGGGAGATCGTCGGGTTCGCGCTCCCGCCGCTCGTTGTAGACGGCGGTCGTCAGCAGGAACTCGACGACGTCGATCTGCGGATCGGTCATCCCCGGAAGGGTAGTCCGGCGAGCGGGATAAGTGCCTCGAAGGGCGCGCGTCGAAGCCCACCGGCTGGCGTCCGTCCCCCGTCCGAGCGCGTGAACGAGCGACACCTGACGCGGAGTTTGTGAGCATTTAACACGACGCCGACACTGCACTCGTACATGGATACCACTCCCGTCGTAGTCGAGGCGATCCGCACGCCCCAGGGCAAGGAGGACGGCGTCTTCGCCGACGTGCGAAGCGAAGATCTCTCGGTGCCGCTGATCAACCAGCTCCTGGCGAGTACGGGCGTCGAATCGAGTCAGGTCGACGACCTGCTGTGGGGCTGTGCCCAGCAGCGCGGCGAGCAGGGCAACAACCTCGCGCGGGTGATCGCGCTCCTCTCGGACCTCGGCGAGGAAGTCCCGGCGGCGACGCTGAACCGCTGGTGTGCCTCCTCGGCCGAGGCGGTGATGCGGGCCGCAGACGCCATCCGCGCGGGCCAGCGCGACTGTCTCGTCGCCGGCGGCGTCGAGTCGATGTCCCGCGTCGAGATGGGCGCCAACACCCACAACGTCCACCCGGCGCTGGCCGAGCACTACAACGTCGGCGAACTCCAGATGGGGATGACCGCCGAGAAGGTCGCCGAAAAGTACGACGTGAGCCGCGAGGTCCAGGACGAGTACGCTCTGCGGAGCCACCGGCGGGCGGCCGACGCCACCGACTCCGGGCGGTTCGACGACGAACTCGTGTCCATCGAGACCGACGACGGGACCGTCACCGAGGACGAGGGCATCCGCCGGGACACGGACCTCGAGACGCTGGCCGGCCTGCCGACGGTGTTCAAGGCCGAGGGGACGGTCACGCCCGGCAACGCCTCGCAGGTCTCGGACGGCGCGGCCGGCCTCATGATCGCCTCGCGGGCGTTCGCCGAGGAGCAGGGCCTGGACGTGTTGGCCGAGGTGGGCGACCACGAGGTGGTGGGCGTCGACCCGACGGTGATGGGCATCGGCCCCGTCCCGGCCGTCCGGTCGCTCGCCGAGCGGACGGGCCACGACCCCGCCGACTACGACCTGGTGGAACTCAACGAGGCCTTCGCCAGCCAGACGCTGTACTGCCAGCGGGAACTGGGCTTCGAGGACGACCGCTTCAACGTCAACGGCGGCGCCATCGCCATCGGCCACCCGCTGGGCGCCAGCGGTGCGCGCCTCCCCGTGACGCTGATCCACGAGATGAACCGCCGCGGCGCCGACCTCGGCCTGGCGACGGAGTGTGTCGGCTTCGGCCAGGGGGCGGCCATCGAGTTCCGCCTGCCCTGAGACGCCGAGCGCCCCGCGAGAAGACGGTGACAGTGGCGACTATTGATCGCTCGGGAGCCGTCCCGATCCCTCATAGTAGCCTTTTCTTGCGACAGCGGACATCCCCGAACGATGGCGACTGGCATAGAGCAGTACGGCGATGCCGTCACGGCGACGACCGACGAGTACCTGGAGAGCGTTCGCTCCTGTGTGAGCGTGCTCCCGGCGACGCTCCTGCGGTACGGCGAGGGCGAGTTCGCCGCGACGGCCGACCGCCTCGTCGAGCGCGAGTCGACGTGTGACTACCACCTCCGGGAACTCCGGACGGTGCTCGGGGAGGCGCGCCCGAACACGACCGACCTCTACCTGCGGTCGGGGGACGTGATGGAACTGTACGCGCAGGTCGACGCCGTCCCGAACGCCGCCGAGTCGTTCGTCAGGGAACGGATCGCAGTCGAACCCGACCTCGACGAGGCGACGCGGGACGATCTCGCGGCGATGGCCGCGCTGACGACCCGGGCGACGATGTTACTGACCGAGGTGATCGGCGAGTTCGTCGCGTCGCTGGTCACGGCCGGTCCCGCGGCGGCGGTCGCGGACGCCGTCGATCAGGTGGCCGACCTGGAGAGCCAGTGTGACGGCCTCCGCCAGGACGTGGTGGTCCGGGCGTTCGAGCGGCGACCGACCGCCGAGGCGATGCTGGTGCGGGACCTCGCGGAGTCGCTCGACGCCGCGGCCGACGCCGCCGAGGACGCCGCCGACCACCTCCTCTTTCTCTCGAGCGGCGTCTGATCCGGACTCCCGGGTGGAGCGGTCCCGCCAGTCCGTCCACCACGCGCGAGTTGCCCGCCGTTCTCGTGGGTTTTTGAGGGCGGGGCCACTCAGGCGAGCCATGAGCATCGAGGGTCTGTTCAACGACATCCCCTTCGTGGAGCACCTCGGCATCGAGGTGACCGACGTGGGCGACGGGCACGCGGAGGGGGTCCTGCCGCTCGAGGGGAAACACTCCTCGAACCCCCACGGCCTGATCGCCCACGGCGGGGTCACCTACTCGCTGGCGGACACGGTGGGCGGGGCAGCCGTCATCAGCCGCACGGAGGCGGTCTCCCCGACCGTCGACATGCGGATGGACTACCTCGCGCCGGCCACCGCGGACCTCCGCGCCGAGGCCGACGTGCGCCGACTGGGCGGGTCGGTCGCCGTCGTCGACGTGGACGTTCACGACGCCGACGGTCATCACGTCGCGGCGGCGCGGGGGGTCTACAAGACCGGCGGCCAGGGCGAGGACTCCCCCTGGACCGCGGGCAGCGCGCTCGCGGACGTCGATCCGGACGATCTGAGCGACGTCGACGTCGAGGACGTGAGCGCCGAGGACGCCTAATCTGGCGCCGCACTCCTCCGTCTCATACGGATTATTGCGAGTCATTCCCGTCTCGACCGCACGGCGTCGTGCGATCGGGCCGGTACACAGTCGCGATACTCCGTCTCAGTTCCCGCCCGTGTCGACGAGTTTCATCCCCTCGCGGACGGACTCGCGGCGGCCGAGCAGGGTGAGGTGATCGCCCTCCCTGACGACGTAGTCCGCCGAGGGGACCTGCACGCCGTCGTCGTCGTCCGCGGAGACCAGCGCGATCAGACAGGACTCGGGCAACATCGGTCCGATCTCGCGGATGGTCTTGCCGAGCAGGTCCGCGTTGGTGACCTCGACCTCCTGGACGTCGCCGACGCGGCCCACGTCGGTCATCCAGTGGGCCAGCGCCGGGCGCTCGATCTGGTTGTCGATGGCCCAGGCGGTCGCCATCGCCGCCGAGATGGTGCGCACGCCGAGGTCCTCGAAGGCCTCGACGTTGCGGGGGTTGTTGGCCCGCGCGATGACCCGTTCGACGCCGAACTTGGTGCTGGCCAGTTGCGCGACCAGCAGGTTCGCGTCGTCGTTGCCGGTGGCGGCGGCGACGGTCTTGGCGTTCTCCGCGCCCGCGGCGCGCAGCACCTCGGTGTCGGTGCCGTCGCCCCACTCGACGGTGAACCCGTCGTTGCGGGCGGTCTCTACCACGTTCTCGTCCGATTCGACGATGACGACGTTCTCGCCACGGTCCTCGAGGCGTTCGGCGAGCGCGCGGCCCACCTTGCCGCCTCCGACGATGATGACTCGCATGGGTATCACGTCCAGGTACTCCGCAACGTGTCGCGCCAGCCCGCCCTCGAAGAGGGCGGTCAGGAAGATGGTCAGGAAGACGACGCCGAGCAGCACGTCGGCCTGCGTCGCGAGCGCCGGGTCGCCCAGTCGCGCGGCGGCCGTCTGCAGTTCGACGGCGAACAGCGTGGCGACGGAGGCCGGGATGATCCCCCGGGGGCCGACGAAACTGATGAACAGGCGCTCGTCGAGGGTAAAGCGGTCACCGGCGGTCGAGAGCAACACGAGCGCCGGCCGGATCACCAGCACGACGGCGAACACGACCGCCAGCCCCGGCAGTCCGACCGACGCCAGCACGTTCGGGTCGATCTGTGCCGCCAGGGCGATGAAGACAAAGGAGAGCACGAGCAGCGTGACGTCGCCCTTGAAGTCGGTGATGTCCGCTTCGTAGGGGATGTCGAGGTTCCCGAGCACGACGCCCGCGGTGGCGGCCGCGGCGACCCCGGCCTCGCTGGCCAGCGGGTTCGCGCCGGCATAGGCGACCAGCGCGCCGGCAAGCACCAGCAGGCGGGCGTTGCGCGGCGCATCCCCCGGCGAGAGGTCGACGTAGCGCAGCAGGTAGTAGACGACGGCGGCGACGACCAGGCCGACGAGCAGGCCGACGCCCAGTCGGCGGGCGAACGCCTGCGCGAGGCCGCCGGTCGCCACCTCGGGGTTGAGCGTCTCGAAGACGACGACGGCGAGGATGGCCGCGGTCACGTCGTTGACGATGCCCTCGGTCTCGAGGACCGTCGCGACCCGGTCGCGCACGGGCACCACCTCGAGGATGGGCGTGACGACCGTCGGACCGGTCGCCACCAGCAAGGCGCCGATCAGGAACGCCAGTTCCCACCCCACCGCCGGGAAGGCGAGGTTGACGACGGCGGCCGTCCCGACCAGCGCGATGGCCGCACCGACCGTCACGAGTCTGAAGGTCGCGGCGGGGGCCTCCCGGAGGCGGTCGAGATGGAGGTGGAAGGCCCCCTCGAAGACGATGATCGCCACCGCGAGGCCGACGATGGCCGGGAGCGCGTCGCCGAACGTCTCGCCGGTGACGATGCCCAGGCCGGGGCGCCCGATGACGACGCCGACGAGCAGGTAGAAGATGATGCTCGGGACCTGTAACCGCGCGGCCAGCACCTGAGCGACGACGCCCAGGGCGATGATCCCCGCGACGAGGACGATCAGCACGTCGACGCCGGCGGCCACGTGGGTCCCTCCATCTGCCCGGGGAAAGGGAAGGGGGCGCCATAAGCACACTCCCTCGCAGTCGTCGGGTGCGGCGTGGTCGATCAGACCGGCGGATCGTCGGCCCGGTCGAGATACGTCAGGACGCCCCGGACGTTCAACCGGACCTCGGCACGGCCCTTGCGCCGGCCCCACGCGTCGGGGGTCTCCTCCGACTCGACGAACCGCTCGACGACGGCCTCGTCGTCCCCGAGGTCCCGACGCGCGTCGGCCACGTCCGCGACCCACTGCCGGAGCGTGTCGGCGTACTCGGGGAGGCGGTCGGCCGTCTCGGCGGGGCCGAAGTGCCCGTAGCAGAGCCACGACGGGTCGAGTGCCGCGAGGGTGTCGGTGTCCGCGACGGCCTGTGCCAGATCGAAGTTCGGCGGCGGCGAGGTGACCTGCACCCGGTCGGTCGAGGGGGTGAAGATGCCCGCCGCGTCGCCGGTGAAGGCGGCGTCCATCCCGGGGGCCTCGTAGGCGACCTGGTGGGGGGCGTGGCCGGGGACGTGGTGGGCCACGAGCCGCCGGTTCCCGAGGTCGATCGCGTCCCCGTCCGCGAGTTCCGTGATGCGATCCGCGGCGATCGGTTCGGGCTCGACGTAGTACTCGATCTGGTCGCCGACGGCACGTTTCGTCCCCTCCCAGAGCCGGCCGGGATCGACGAGGTGGGGGGCGCCGATCTCGTGGACGTACACCTCGGCCCCGGTCGCCTCGGCGATGAAACCCGCCCCGCCGGCGTGGTCGAGGTGGACGTGGGTCAGCGCGATCACTTCGAGGTCGGCGGGGTCGATGCCCGCGCGCTCGACGGCTTCGAGGACGCGCTCGTAGTTGGTGCCGATGCCGGCGTCCACGATGGCCGGCCGCTCGGCGTCGATCACGTACACCGACCCGTACTCGGGCACGTCGTACATTCCGGTGTCGACGTAGGAGAGCGCCGGGTCGACCGCGCTCGCCTCGTACACGTCGCCGATTGCCATACAGGAGAGGGGCGGCCAGCGTGCAAAAGCGTTGGCCTCCGGGTGTCACCGCCGCACGCGCGATCGACACGCCTAATTCCCGGCCCGGCCAACCGCCGGCCATGTTGAGCAGGCAGTTCGTCCGGGAGCACCCCGAGACGGTCCGGGACGCCATCGCGGTCAAGGGCGTCACGGACGTCGACCTCGACGAGATTCTGGCCGTCGACGAGGAGTGGCGCGACCTGAAGGCCCGCGGCGACACGCTCCGCCAGGAGCGCAACGAGATCAGCGAGCAAATCGGCGAGTACAAGCGCAACGACGAGGCGGAGAAGGCACAGGAGGCGATCAAGCGCTCGACGAAGCTGAAGGCCGAACTCGAGGACATCGAGGCAAAAGCCGATCACCTGGAAGACCGCCTCGAACGGCGCCTGCTCGAACTGCCCAACGTCCCCCACAAGTCGGTCCCGCGCGGCGAGGACGAGAGCGACAACGTCGAGCGCTACCGTCGGGGGTTCGAGGACCTGCGGGTCGACCCGGACGGGGTGGAACCCCACTACGACCTGGGCGAGCGACTGGACGTGCTGGACTTCGAGCGGGGCGCGAAGGTGGCCGGCGGCGGCTTCCAGTTTCTCAAGGGCGACGGCGCGCGCCTCGAGTACGCCCTGATCCAGTTCATGCTCGAGGTCCACCGCGAGCAGGGGTACACGGACGTGTTCCCGCCGATCCCGGTCAACAGCGCGTCGATGCGGGGCACGGGCCAGCTCCCGAAGTTCGCCGAGGACGCCTACCGCGTCGGCGCACGCCAGGACGACGCGTACGACGACGACGACCTGTGGCTGCTCCCGACGGCCGAGGTGCCGGTCACCAACATGTACCGCGACGAGATCCTGCTGGACGAGGACCTGCCGCTCAAACACCAGGCGGTCTCCCCGAACTTCCGGCGCGAGGCCGGCGAGCACGGCACCGAGACCCGGGGGTACGTCCGCGTCCACCAGTTCAACAAGGTCGAACTCGTCAACTTCGTGCGCCCCGAGGAGAGCTACGACCGCCTCGAGGGCCTGCTCGGCGAGGCCGAGGCCGTGCTCGACCGGCTGGGCCTCCCCTACCGGGTGCTCTCGATGTGTACCGGCGACATGGGGTTCCAGCAGGCCAAGAAGTACGACATCGAGGTGTGGGCGCCCGCCGACGACATGCCCGAGGGGCCCGACGTGGGCGGGCGCTGGCTCGAGGTCTCCAGCGTCTCGAACTTCGAGGAGTTCCAGGCCCGGCGGGCCAACATCCACTACCGGCCCGAGCGCCACGAGGCCGCCGAGTACCTCCACACCCTGAACGGGTCGGGGCTGGCGGTGCCGCGGGTGATGGTCGCGATCGTGGAGTATTACCAGAACCCCGACGGCACGGTGACAGTCCCCGAACCGCTGCGACCCTACATGGGCGGTCAGGAGCGCATCGAGGGACACGAACCGGTCGGCGAGAGCGCCGTCGGCACCGGCGAGAAAGAGTGACCGCCGCGTGGATCGGCGGTCCGGTGAGATCGCACGCGTACAGTGCGATTGCGGCGCGTACAGTGCGATTGCGGCGCGTACACCGTCTCGTTCTCACGGGCCGGACCAGTGCCCGGTGAAACACGAACGGGGTGGACTGGGTGTGCCTGCTCGCGGCAGGCACTCACAAATTCCGCGACGAGGGTTGAATACCCTGCTATGAGCGCTCCGTACCGTCGGTGAGGACTCCGGATCGCTATTGATCGCTCCCCATCGCCTCGTCTCGCGCCAGCCCGTCGTCGCCGGCGTCCACCCGCCCGTTCGTGTACGTTCTGAGGCGGTCGATCTCGCTCCCGCGGAACGCGAACACGTCGACGAAGCCGAACAGCACCGCCCCGTCGGCGTCCAGCAGACGTCCCTCCACCGCGACGCCGTCCCCGCGGCGGTACACCCCCGCGAGGTGGTGAGCCGTGTCGGTCCGCGGGCGCTCCTCGCACATGAACCGGACGAACCGTTCCCGCCCCTCGATCGTCCGGTCGGGCCGCTCGTGGCGAAACGACGGCGCGAGCAGCGCCGACAGCGTCCCGTAGGCGCCCGCGTCGATCGACCGGTAGTAGCGGCGCGCGACCGCCGACTGGTCCATGACGGCGCTCCGGGCGGCACCGCCGAGAAGGTGGCGGTCGACGCCGGCGGGTCACCCGTCGGACCCGTCGGACCCGTCGTCCCCCTCCGCATCCAGTTCGTCGGCCGTCGGGATGTCCGTCAGGTCCTCGTCGGACGCGCCGTCGGGATCGTCGAGATCCTCGCTCGCCGGGCCGTCGACCGCCGTGTCGCTCACCGGGTCGTCGACCGCCGTGTCGCTCACCGGGTCGTCGACCGCCGTGTCGCTCACCGGGCCATCTTCCCTCGTTCCGTCGGCCGCTTCGTCGGCCTGATCGTCGCCGGCATCGGCGGGGTCGAGCGTCGCTCCCGTCCCGTCGTCGGCCCCGCCCGGTTCCAGCGCGCCGCTCCCGGGCGGGGGGACGTCTGTCGACTGGCCGCTCTCCGTCGCGTCGTCGTCATTCGGCGCGGCGTCACCTGCCGTGCCGCCAGCCGTCCCGTCGTCGGTCGTCCCGTCGTCCCCCGCCTCGCCCTCCCCCGTCTCCGCCGCGTTATCGAGCGCTGACGGCGCGTCGGGCCCACTGTGGCCGGGAGCCTCCCCGACGGCGAAATCGCCGCCGGCGTCGCGTTCGCCGTCGCTCGTCACGCCGTCGCCCGTCTCGCCATCGCCCGCCTCGCCGTCGCCCGTCTCGTCCGGGGCGCTGGCGGCGATCTCGGCCTCCAGTTCCGCGAGGTCGGCCTCGCCGACGTCGTCGCCGACCTCTCCGTCTCCCGCCGCTCCGTCGCTCGTCTCCCGATCGCTCGTCTCCTCGCCCGTGTCGGTGGTCGCGTCCGGCGGGGCGTCGACCATGCTCGTGCGCTCGGCGGGCGGCGCGTCCACCGGGTCGTCGGACTCGCCGGCGAGTTCGGCCTCGATGGCCTCGAGTTCGGCCTCGTCGATCTCGTCGTCCGCCTCGCTTTCGCCTTCGCCGTCGCCCGCGTCGGCCGCCGTGCCGTCGTCGCCGTCCTCGAACGCATCGCCGCCGGGAGCGTCGCCGTCGGCACTCCCCGCGTCGCCGTCGCCCGCGTCGTCCGCCGCGTCGACGGCCGCGTCGATGTCGACGGCGAGTGCGGCCCGGTCGGTGGACTCGGTCGGGAGGATTCCCCCACCGTCCTCGTCGGGATCGGGCGGCCAGTCGTCGGGGTCGACCGGTTCGCCCAGATCGCGGGCGGTCTCGAGGGGCGCCTCGGCGTCGTCGCGAAGCTGCTGGCCCTCACTGCCGGCGCCGCTCGAGTAGGCGCTCGCGGACTCGGCCAGCCAGTCGGCCGCCTGCCAGAGCGCCCCCGCCTTCTCCTTCGATTGCTCGAAGTAGGGGGCCTGCGCCGGGTCGTCCACGAACCGGACGGCGCTGTCGAAGTGGTCGGCGGCCTCGTCGAACTCCTCGCGGGCGCGGACGAAGTCCGACTGGGCCAGCATCCACTCCGAGTCGCCGTACGCGCCCATCGCGCTCGTGAACGCCCGCCGCCCCTCGACGTAGTGGGCGTAGCCGACGCGGTAGCGGGCGAAAGCCGTGTCGTCGCCGCCCGTCTCCGCGATGGCGTCCTTGACGGCGTCGACCGACGGCAGTTCCGCGAGGTCGCGCGTGCTCCACCGGTAGCGCACCACGCCGTCGTGGTCGACGACGAACACCGCCCGTTCGACCGCGGACTGTCCGTGTTCGTCCTCGTAGGCGACCCCGTAGCGCTGCGCGACCTCGCGGCGCGTGTCCGCGAGCAGCGGGACCGTGAGGTCGTACTCCTCGGCGAAGGCGGCGTGGCTGTACACGGTGTCGGGACTGATCCCGAGGACGGCGACGTCTTTTTGCATCGTGAACAGGTCGAGTTCGTCGAGATCGGACTCCGCGCCGCAGGCGGGGTTGAAATCCCCCGGGTAGAAGGCGAGGATCACCACGTCCTCGCCGAGGTACGTCGACAGCGATACCGTGCGGTACTCGCCGTCCACGACCGCCGGCAGTTCGAACCCGGGGGCTTCGTCGCCGTCCCCTATCACTGGACCGTATTTATGCGTTCCAACACTTAAGCATGGGTGCGCGGGACGGCCCGAGTGCGTCGCCCGGGTCCCGATGCAGCCCGTGGGCCGGGCGCGGCCCGCGATCCCGGGGACGGCCCGTGGCGCTTTTGCCCGCGCCCGGCCTACCGGCGGTGTGGACCTGCACGTCCGCTACGAGGGCGACGACGACCCCGAGAAGTGCAGCGCCCGCAAGCTCGCGCGGTTCGACCTCGCGGCCCTGCACCGCTCGGCCCGGGCGACGCCGCCGGGGATCGTGCTCGACCCGTTCGCCGAGCGGGCGCTCTCGCCGGCCGACGGCGACGGCCACGACCGCCTGGTGGCGCTCGACTGCTCGTGGGAGACCGCCGAGGCCGAGGCGTTCCGTCTCGATGGCCCCCACCGCTCGTTGCCCTTCCTCGTGGCGGCCAACCCCGTCAACTTCGGGACGCCCTTCCAGTTGAACACGGTCGAGGCCTTCGCCGGGGCGCTGACCATCCTCGGCGAGCGCCGGCAGGCCGAGCGGATCCTCTCGAAGTTCACCTGGGGGGAGACGTTCCTCGAACTGAACGCCGAACCCCTCGAGCGGTACGCCGACTGTGCGGACTCGACGGCGGTCGTGGCCGTCCAGGACGACTACCTCGCCGAGGAGTAGTCGCGCGGAGGTCGTGGGCTCGCGCATGCCGAAGCCCACTGCCGAGCGTCACGCCCCGCGGACGCCGAATCCCACGGGCGGGTCGAGCGGACTGCCCGGCAGGTCGGCCCGCGGTTCGGGGTCGTTGTACCCGCGCGGGGCCACGTCGTTCGGACCGTCGGGGTAACACAGGGACGCGATCGCCTGAATCTGGTCGCGGCCGACGCCGAGTTCGTACTGGCCGCCGCCGTACAGCGCGATCCCCTCGCGCTCGCAGTACGCGAGAAAGTCAAACAGCGACGCGACGGTGCCGAACCGCGAGGGCTTGCAGTTGAGCCACCGGGGTTCGACGGGGAGCGCGCGAACGCTCTCGACGCCCGTGACCGGGAGATCCCAGCTCAGGCGCTCCTCGGCGCCGGCCAGTACCGGCCGCGTCTCGTCGGTGAGCAGGGGGTCCTCGAGCACGGCGTCAGGGAAGCCCCGCCGGACCCGCTCGTACAGCGCCGGGTCGGCGGGCTGGCCGACCTCGGTGTCCTCGTAGTGACTCTTGAAGTCGAGCACCCGCACCGCGTCGGTCGCCGCGAGCGCGTCGATCAGGTCCGCGTCCCAGTCCGGCGTCGGGTCGAGTTTGAACTCGACGGCGGGGTCGACCTCGAGCCACTCGGTGATCCGGTCGGCCGTCGGGGGGTCGCCCAGCCGCGTCGAGACGACGAACCGGACCGGGTCGTACGTGCGATTGAGCGCGTCGCCGAGCGTCGTCCCGGCCTGCCGCAGCGCCAGGTCCAGCGCCGCGCTCTCGGCGGCCCACCGGCGGTAGTGCCGCGAGCGCTCGGTCTCGGGGGGCTCTGGGAACAGGTCGGCGTCGCCGAGCGCCGCCGAGTACTCGTCGAACGTGTATTCGCCGGTGGGCAGGGCGGGCGGGTCGGCCGCGAGGCGGTCGTGATCCGCGGCGTCGTAGGTGACGTCCTCGCCGCGCCCGACCGCGTCCGCCCCGCGCAGTTCGAAGACGGTCGTGACGCGGGTGAACCCCCCGGAGGTGTCCCGCTCGCGGCGCTCGAAGGTCACGTCCTCGACGACCAGCGGCAGGTCCGCGACGGCCTCGTACATGCCCGCCCGGACGGAGGCCGCCCCCATAACGGCAGCGACGGGGCGATTCGGAAACCCTTAACCTCGCCGGCGGGCAACCGGCGGGCATGGCCAGGTTCGACGTCGCGAGCGAACGCCTGCTCGACAAGCAGATCTGCATGCGCTGTAACGCCCGCAACCCCCAGCGAGCCACGCGCTGCCGGAAGTGCGGCTACGGGAAGCTCCGCCCGAAGGCCCGCGAGTCCCGCAGCGCCTGATCCGCGGGCGGCTCCCGTCGGTGGTCCCCGCCAGCGGCGCGACCGTCCCTCCGTCGCTCGTTCTCTCCCGCGTCAGTTCGACCGCCCGGCGTCACTCGTCGGGGTACTTCGGCTCCCGGCGTTCGGCCCGCGAGAGCGCGCGCTCGACGACCGCGCGCACGTCGCCGTCGAACGGCCCGCCGTGGCCCGAGTACATGTGTTCGACCCCCTCCGGCAGCCGGTCGAGCAGGTGCTCGATGGACCGGATGAGTCGCTCGCGCGACTGCCCGGGGTAGTCGGTGCGGCCGAAGCTCCCGTCGTCGAACGCGCCGTCGTCGTGGACGACCACGTCCCCCGAGAACAGCGACTGCGACGAGACGAACGCGAGGTGGTCCTCGGCGTGGCCGGGCGTGTAGACGGCCTCGCAGCGCTCGTCGCCGACCGTGACGTGATCGCCGTCGGCCAGCGCGCGGTCGCGGCGCGGGTGCTCGCCGTAGGCACACAGCTCGGCGTCGAAGGCGTCGAGCACGTCGTCCAGTCGCTCGACGTGATCGCCGTGCTGGTGGGTGAGGACGACGCGGTCCAGCGTGTCAGTGTGCTCGCGGACCGCCGCGACCACGCCGTCCATCGCGCCCGCGTCGACCAGCGTCGGGGTCTCGCCGAGCGCGAGGTAGGCGTTACAGGTGAACGTCTCGGCGTCGGCGGTGACGTTGTGGACTTCCATGCCCGGGCCGAGGTCCCCGCGGCGCTTCAGTCTGGTGGGCCGCCACTGTCTCCACTACGCTTCAGTCTGGTGGGCCGCCACTGTCTCCACTACGCTTCAGTCTGGTGGGCCGCCACTGTCTCCGCGGCGCGTCCCGGTGGCCTGTCCTCGAACGTCGATAATAGCGAGTGATTTTTCACGACGTATGTCTAAACAACACCTGTATGGGGTTCGGGAGCTACGACGAGTCCGAACAGGACAATCAGGACTACGACACTGATTTTGAGGACGACGACGGCGTGTCGGCGGCGGAGAACACCCACGACGGCGACGTCGAGTACGAGTTCACGGCCTCGAACGACGAGTTGCTCGACCGGCTACAGGACATCAAAGAGCGCGAGAACACCTGATGAAAGCCGGGGTCCGCGCCCTCGGCGTCGCGGAGTCCTACGACGGCGCGACGAGCACGCTGGCCGGCGCCGTGGTCCGGGCCTCCCGGGTCGCGGACGGCTTCGTCTTCGGTACCTGCACGGTCGGCGGGGACGACGCCACCGACGCCGTCGCCGACATGGTGGCCCGCCTCGGCCGCGCGGACGTGCGCTATCTCCTCCTCTCGGGCATCGCCCCCGCGTGGTTCAACGTGCTGGATCTACCCGCTCTCCACGAGCGGACGGGCCTGCCGACCGTCTCGGTCACCTACGAGGAGAGCCCCGGCCTCGCGTCGGCCATCCGGGAGGCCTTCGACGACGAGGCGGTCGTCGCGGACCGGCTGGCGACTTACCGCGCCCAGCCACCGCGCCGGCGCGTGGCGCTCGACGGCGAGGCGGTGTTCGTCCGCGCCGTCGGCCTCGAGGACGGCGAGGCCGCCGACGTGGTCCGTGCCTTCACCCCCGAGGGCGGCCGTCCGGAACCGCTTCGGGTGGCGCGGCTGGCGGCCCGCGCGGCCGACGATCTGCGGACCGACGCCGAACGTTGATACCGCGGGCCCGCCTCGCCCGAGACATGGAACGGATGGACGGCCTCGAGGTACGCGAGTGCGAGCGGTGCCCGGCGCTCGTCGCGTCCCGGTCGCGCATCGTCAACGGGACCGGCCCGGCCGACGCCGACCTGCTGTTCGTCGGCGAGGCACCCGGACAGCAGGAGGACGAACGGGGCGAACCGTTCGTCGGGCGCTCGGGGGACGTGCTCGACGAGACGCTCCGGGCGGTCGGCCTCGATCGAGGGGACGTGCGCATCACCAACTGCGTGCGCTGTCGGCCGCCGGACAACCGCGACCCCCGGGCGGAGGAACTGGCGAACTGCCGGGGGTACCTTGAGGTCGAGATCGAGCGGGTCGACCCCGAACTCGTGGTGACGCTCGGCAAGGTGCCGGCAGAGCACCTGCTCGACCGGGACGTGGCGATCACCAGCGAGGCCGGCGACGTGGTCGACGTCGACCTGGGGGGCGAGCGTCGTCCGCTCCTGCTGTCGGTCCACCCGGCGGCGACGCTGTACGACCGCAGCCAGGCCGACACCTTCGAGGCGGCCCTGCGGACCGCCGCCGACTACGCCGACGGCGAGAGCGGGCAGTCGCGGCTGGGCGACTACTGACCGCGCGGGCGCCCTCGCAAGCGATGACCGCGTAGGGACGCTGCGGCGACTACTGACCGCGCAGATACGCCTCGGGCGTCGTCGAGACGACCCCGTCGCGGCGCTCGATCTCGTCGGCGTGGCCCCCCCGGCCGGTCGCCCGGAGCCGGCGGGTGTAGCTCGCGCGGTTTCCGCGGATGTAGGCGGGGCCGCCCTCTTCGATGGTCTCGAAGAGGGGGTCGACCAGCGCCCGCGGGGCGTCCGGGTTCCCGCCCGCTCGACCCGTCGCGGCGTCGAGCGAGCGCGCGTCGCGCCACTGCGAGAGCAGGGCGAGGCCGTGCCGGACGACGTCGGGGCGGTCGCGGGCGAGGTTCTCGGTCTCGTGGGGGTCGTCCGCGATGTCGTACAGTTCGACCGGCTGGAACGCCTTCCAGCCGTCGTGGTAGGTGCACAGGAGCAGCCAGTCCTCCCAGCGGACGCCGCGCTGGCAGGCCCACGCGCCCTGCCCGGTGACGAGGAATTCGCGACCGCAGGACACCCCGTCGGTCAGCGACGGGGCGAGCGAGTCGCCGTCCCAGCCCGCCGGCACGTCCCCGCCGGCCAGTTCGACCAGCGCGGGCGGCAGGTCGAGGTGGTAGTGCAGGTCCCCGTCGACGCCCGGTTCGACCCCGGGCCCGGCGACGATCAGCGGGACCCGGCAGGTCGGGTGGTCGGCGGTCTGGTGGTCGCCGTAGACGTTCTGCTCGCCGAGGTTCTCGCCGTGGTCGGCCGAGACCACGATCAGCGTCTCCTCGTAGACGCCGGCCTCGCGCAGGGCGTCCAGCAGGTTCCCGAGGTACTCGTCCATGTAGCGCACGCCGACGTCGTAGCCGTCGACCCACCGCCGGAAGTCATCGCGGTCGGCGATCTCGTCGGGCGTCCGCTCGAGGTTGTCGGGGCCCTCGCCAGTGAGATAGCCGTGGTGGACGTCGCGGGCGCTGTGGGGCCCGTAACTCGCGTAGTGCTCGGCGATCCGCTCGTCGGTGAGCCACGCCGGGGCCGGGTCGTCGGCGAAGGGGTTGCCGAACGACGCCGGCGTGTCGTAGGGCGTGTGCGGGTCCCAGAAGTTGACGTGGAGGTACCAGTCCTCGCCGGCCGCGTTGTCGGCCAGCCACGCCGTCGCCTCGGGTGCGACCACGTCGGCCCGTTCGACACCGTCGCCGCCGGTGTCGATCCACTCCTCGAACCCGTCGAGGACGTGGAAGGCGCCGTGGCGCTGCGGGAAGGGGCTGACCAGGGCCGTGTCGTACCCCTGGTCGCGCAACTCCCGCGGGAACGTCCGGTAGCGGCCGTCCGTCGCGGTCCCCCGGCACTCGCCCCGATTGCGGGGGTCGGCGTTGATCCCGAGGTGGTTCGTGACGCCGGTGTGGACGCCGAACCGGTCGGTGAAAAACGCCGTCCGGGAGGGGAGACACGGCGCGTCCGAGACGTAGTAGTTCTCGAACTGCCGGCCCGCGGCCGCGATGGCGTCGATGGTCGGCGACGTGTCGCGGTGATAGCCGTAGCAGCCGAGATGGTCCGGTCGCAGCGAGTCACAGTCGATGTACAGGATGCGCATACGCTGTGAGGCCGAGGGAGCGTGTTAAGCGTTGCCGTGGCGGAACGGATCGGCCGAAGAGGAAGCCACTTACCCCGGCCTCGCCAAGCGGGCGTATGGCAACGGAACAGGCCGCCGCCGAGGTGGTCGTCGTCGACTACGGCCTGGGGAACCTCCGGAGTGTCACGCGCGGCCTCGAACGGGCGGGCGCCGCGGTGGCGGTCTCAGCCGACCCCGCGGACCTGGATCGGGCCGACGGGGTCGTCCTGCCGGGCGTCGGCGCGTTCAGCGAGGGCATGGAGAACGCCGGCCCCTTCCGCGCGGCGCTGGTCGAGCAGGCCGCGGACGGCACCCCCCTCTTCGGGATCTGTCTGGGGATGCAGATGCTGCTCTCGCGCAGCGAGGAGGCCGATCACGCCGGCCAGGGGGAGGTCGAGGGGCTGGACCTGATCCCCGGCGAGAACGTCCGCTTCGGGGCCGACCAGACCGTCCCGCACATGGGCTGGAACGAACTCGACGTGCAGCGGGACCACCCGCTCGTGGCGGGGGTCGACGGTCAGTACGCCTACTTCGTCCACTCCTACTACGCCGTCCCCGACGATCCGGACGCGGTGGTCGCCACTACCGACTACGGCGCCGCGTTCGCCTCGGTCGTCGCCAACGAGGCCGGCACCGTCTTCGGCACGCAGTTTCACCCGGAGAAGTCCGGGGAGACCGGGCTGCGCATCCTCCGGAACTTCGTCGACTTCGCCGCGGATCGGTGAGCGTCCGCGGGGCGGAATCGGTATTCGAGCGAGCGCAATCGGGACCCACGGAGCGGCACCAGCGTTCACGGGGCGGAACCAGCATCCGCGCGAGCGGAGCGAGCGCGGTTCCCCGACTGCGAGCCGGCGGCTCGCAGTCGGCTTTTTTGGTCCAGATTTTTTGGCGGGGGTTGAGGCTCGCGCGGAGCGCGAGCCGAACCCCCCGCGAAAAAAGGTGGTCTAGTAGGAGTCCACGTCGGTCCCGACAGAGCAGACGTACTCGCCGGTTGCGACCTGCGGGAGGCGGCGGGTGCGCCAGAGGATGCCCGGCGAGTCGGCGGTGACGGTGGCCTTGTGGCCGCCGAACACGTCGGTGACGGTGAAGAGGGTGTCACCGCGGGAGACGCGGTCCCCGAGGTCGGGTTCGATGCGGACGAGGCCGCCGGCGGGGGTGCCGTACTGCTCGAAGCCGCTGGCGCGGGTCTGGGACGCCAGCGACGGATCGCCGGTGAGGAAGCCGTAGTGTTCGAGGACGTTGAACACGCCGCAGACCCCCACCTCGATGGAGGACTCGTCCCAGCCGACACAGCCGCCGAGTTCGGGGTCGATGGTGGGGACGCCCTCGTCGGGCGCGGCGCGGGCCAGTTGGCCGTCGGGCCCCTTCTGGTCGAGGACGTGGCCGGCGTCGAACACCTTCGCGAGTTCGAGACACTCGTCGTGGAGTCGGTGGCGGGGGCCACACCGGACGCGACACTCGTCGATCATCCGGGAGGTCGACCCCTGGTGGAGGTCGAGCACCAGGTCGGCTCGGGTCGCGGCCTCGAAGGTGGCGGCGGCGATGCGCTCGCTCGAGGTGCCGGTGGCGTCGCCCGGGTAGGCGCGGTTGAGCTTCGTGTCGTCGATGGGGTTGCGGTGTTCGGCGACCTGGAAGGCGTGGTAGTTGACGACGCCGACCGCGAGGACGGTTCCGGCGAGGCCGGCGGGATCGAGCTGGGGGAGCACCCGCTGGAGGACGCCGACGCCGTTGAGTTCGTCGCCGTCGCTGGCCGCCTGCAGATAGATCGTCCGGCCGTCCTCGGCGCCGTTGACGACGGCGACTGGCAGGCCGACCTCGCTGCCGTCGCGGGCCTCCCCGACCGCCAGCCGCCCGGTGTCGACCGCCCCGGGCGCGGCACTCGCAGAACCGAGAGATACCATGAGCGTTCGATTCGTGGCGGGACCCTTTACGAATTCGGTCTCCGGCGACGATGGCCGAGTACGGGCGACGTGGCGGGATCGGGAGGCTGAAGGCGGTGCCGACCCAAGGCCGAGACGTGCCAGAGGAGGGCCGCTCGCCGCGCGCGAACCTGATCGAGGCGCTGGAGGTGCGCCGGAACGTCAGGCGTGGCCTCGTCGTGGGCGTCGTCGTCGCCGTCGCCGTGTACGTCTTCTTCGTGGTGATCCCGGGCACGTACCGCTCGCAGTATCTCTACGTGGCGCTGGCGTTCGTGCTGGCGATGTCGGTCGCGGGGCTGGCGGCCGCCGTCTTCACCGCGCGGCGGGCGTTCCGGATGGCGCGCCAGAGTGAGCCGGTGTCACGGGAATCGCAGTGAGCGTGCTGTTCTCCGGGGCGGACCAGCGCCGCTGGAGCCGGCATCTGGCGTACGCCAGCGTCGCGAGCGTCAGGCCCCGCCAGCGTCGCGAGCGTCAGGCCCCGCCAGCGTCGCGAGCGTCAGGCCCCGCCAGCGTCGCGAGGCGCTCGGCGCCGGCGCGGGTTCCCTTGGCGAGCAGCACGTCGCCGGCCGCCAGCGCGGTGTCGGCGTCGGGCGAGACGACCCACGCCTCCTCGGTCGCGTCGGCGCGGCGGACGGCGATCACGCGCATGCCCGTCTCGCTTTTGATCGCCGCCGCGCCGACGGTCGCCCCGTCGAGGGTACTCCCGGCGGCGACGGGGATCCGGACGACCACCTCGTCGGAGGCCTCGACCGCCTCGGCGACGACGGGGTGGGCCGACAGCCCCCGGAGGACGCCCTCACTGATCTCGAGGGCCGCGTCGGAGATCTCCTCGGTCGCACGCGCCAGGTGGACCAGCCCGCGCAGCGAGACGGGGTCCTCGACGCGGGCGGCCGCCCGCAGCGTCCAGGCCTCGAAGCGCGACTGGAGGGCGTCGACCTCGGCCTCGAGTTCGAGCACCTCCTCGGCGACGGCGTCGCTGTCGAACAGGACGGCGCCGTAGGCCAGGTCGACCGCGAGTTCGGCCATGTCCTTCATCAGGACGATCGAGTCGACGGCCCGCTCTAAGTCCGCGAGGGCGGGTTCGGGCGGCGCGGGCGGGGCGTACTCGTCGCCGGTCGCGTCCCGGTAGGCGCGAGCCAGCCCCTCGTCGGGACCGCGAAACAACAGTACGTCGCCGGCCCGGAGTTCGTCCTCCGGACCGGGGTTGAGCAGCCAGTCGCCCCCGCGGCGGATGGCGATGACCCGGACGCCGGTGTCGGTCTCGAGGTTGGCCGCCGCGAGCGTCCGGCCGGCAAGCGGCGCGTCGGGGGCGACCGTCGCCCGCACGACCGCCTCGACGGCCTCCGGGAGGGTGGCCCGCATCGCCTCGGGAAGCCCCTCTTCCCCGAGGACGGTCCCCGCGATGTCGCCGGCGGCGTCGGAGATCTTCTCGGCGGCCCCCACCATCCCCAGGACGGGCGCCAGCGTCTCGGCGTCCTCGGGGCTCCGGCAGGCGAGCATGATGCTCATGCGCGCGCGCAACTGGAGGACGTCCATGCGCTCCTCGAGTTCGAGCACCTCGGAGGCGACTTCGTCGCTGCCGAGCAACACCGCCGAGTACGAGAGATCGATCAGCAGTTCGGCGGTGTCTTTCATCTCGGCCAGCAGCGCCTTCACGTTCGCGGGCTCGTAGGCCACCTCCTCGGCCATACGTGGTCTCCGCGAGCGGCGGGGAAAAACGTTGCCCGCTGCTGTTTCCGATCGTGCAACGCCATCTCCTCACGATCGTTTCGTTTTTCCATATTTTCTGAACGAATGTACACTATCGACCGGCATCGACGCCACCGGGGGGCGGACGAAAGGCAATGTTTTTCCCCGCAGGTGGGAAATCTCAGGGCATGTCCGACGACCTCAGGAAAGGTCTGGAGGGCGTCCTCGTCGGCGAGTCCGAGCTCAGTCGGATCGACGGCGACGCGGGCGAACTCATCTATCGCGGGTACGCGATCGAGGACCTCGCCAGGGAGGCGAGCTACGAGGAAGTGCTCTATCTGCTCTGGTACGGTCGACTTCCGGACGCGGACGAGCTCTCGGAGTTCTCGGAGTCGATGACCGCCGAACGGGCCATCGACGAGGACGTACGCGAGGAAGTCCGGAAGCTCGCCGCGGCCGACGAGAACCCGATGGCCGCGCTCCGGACGGCAGTATCGTCGCTGTCGGCGTACGACCCGGAGGGCGACGGGAACCCCACCGACCGCGAGGCGGCCCTCCGCAAGGGGCGTCGGATCACGGCCAAGATCCCGACGATCCTGGCGGCCTTCCAGCGGTTCCGCCAGGGCGACGAGTTCGTCGCCCCCCGCGAGGACCTGGGCCACGCCGCGAACTTCCTGTACATGCTCAACGGCGAGGAACCCGACGAGGTGCTGGCAGAGACGTTCGACATGGCGCTTGTGTTGCACGCCGACCACGGGATCAACGCCTCGACGTTCTCGGCGATGGTGACGGCCTCGACGCTGTCGGACGTCCACTCGGCGATCACCGCCGCCATCGGGACCCTCAAGGGACCGCTGCACGGCGGTGCTAACCAGGACGTGATGGGGATGCTCAAGGAGATCGACGACGCCGCCGAGGACCCCCTCGAGTGGGTCGAGGCCGCCCTCGAGGAGGGGCGCCGGATCGCCGGCTTCGGCCACCGCGTCTACAACGTCAAGGACCCGCGCGCGAAGATCCTCGGCGAGCGCTCGAAGGAACTGGGCGAGGCCGCGGGGTCGCTGAAGTGGTACGAGATGTCTACCGCTATCGAGGAGTACATGGCCGAGGAGAAGGGCCTGGCACCCAACGTCGACTTCTACTCCGCTTCCACGTACTACCAGATGGGCATCCCGATCGACATCTTCACCCCGATATTCGCGCTGTCCCGCGTGGGCGGCTGGATCGCTCACGTCGTCGAGTACACCGAGGACAACCGCCTCATCCGCCCCCGCGCCCGCTACGTCGGTCCCGAGAGCGCGCCGTTCGTCCCGCTCGAGGACCGCTGACGGCGCGACGGCACGGCGGCTCGCGAGGTTCCACCCGAAACATGGGGGTCTCTTCCGAGCCTCCCGGCGACACCTCCGACGAGTCGATCCCTCTTTTTGGGCTCTCTCGCGGGAGATTACACTTCCACTCCGGTCCCGCCGGGTTTAAGTACACGGCCCCCGTGGTTTCCGATGGAGTCACACGCTCCATTTCGTTCCCCCTTAGGCCTAACATCCCGGAGCGGGTAGTCCGTGGTATGCTCTCGCTGGACGACGTACTGGCGGCCCAGGACCGGGTGGCCGAGACCGCCCGGCACACGCCGCTTGACTACTCGCACACCTTCTCGTCGATGACGGGCGCGGACGTCCACCTGAAGCTCGAACTGTTCCAGCGGACCGGGGCGTTCAAGATCCGCGGGGCGACCAACCGCATCGCGACGCTCGATCCCGAACAGCGCGAGCACGGCGTGGTGACGGCGAGCGCCGGCAACCACGCCCAGGGCGTCGCGCTGGCGGCGAGCCGGATCGGCGTCGACGCGACCATCGTCATGCCCGAGTACGCCCCCGTCTCGAAGGTCGAGGCGACCCGCAGTTACGGCGGGAACGTCGTCCTCTCGGGGCGGGACTACGACGAGGCCGCCGAGCGCGCCCACGAGATCGAGCGCGAGGAGAACCGGTACTACCTCCACGCGTTCGACGACTGGGCGGTGATGGCCGGCCAGGGCACCGTGGGCCTGGAGATCTACGAGGACCTGCCGGGCGTGGAGACGGTGGTCGTCCCCATCGGCGGGGGCGGACTGATCAGTGGGATTGCGACCGCGCTGAAAGGGAAGAACCCGGACGTTCGGGTGATCGGCGTCCAGGCCGAGGGGGCCGCGAGCGTCCCCCAGTCCCTCGAGCGAGGCGAGATCGTCGCGCGCGACAGCGTCGACACGATCGCCGACGGGATCGCCACGCGCAAGATCGGCGAGAAGCCCTTCGAGGTGATCCGGGAGCGCGTCGACGAGGTGGTGACCGTCTCGGACTCCGAGATCGCCGTCGCGCTGACGACGCTGCTCGAGCGCGCGAAGACGCTCGCGGAGGGCGCGGGCGCGGTGCCGCTGGCGGCGCTGCTGGCAGAGCGCTTCGACTACGAGGACGGCGAGACGATCGTGCCCGCGCTGTGTGGCGGCAACATCGACCTGAACCTCCTGACGGGCGTGATCATGCGCGGGCTGGTCGAGACCGGCCGCTATCTCAAGCTCCGGACGGTGCTGAAAGACCGCCCCGGGTCGCTCGAGGAACTCGTCGAGATCCTCTCCGAGCAGCGGGCCAACATCTACGCGATCCAGCACGACCGCACCTCCCGGGACGTGGGGCTCGACGACGCGGAGGTCGAACTCGACCTGGAGACCCGCGGCCCCGACCACGTCGAACAGTTGCTCGGGGCACTCCGGGGCGCAGGTTACGAGGTCGAGGTGCTGAGTTGAGCGGCCGCCGCGGTCGCGGTGACGGATCAGTTATTCGGCGATACCGTAGTCGTCGCCAGTCCAGTCGCGGGCGGGCGTGTCGTACACCGGGTGGTCGCGGTCGAGGGAGTCGATGGCCTCCCGGTCGGCCTCCTCGAGTTCGAACTCGAGGACCTCGCGGTTCGCGCGGATGTGCTCGGGCGTCGAGGACTTGGGCAGGACGACCACGTCGTTCTCGATGGCCCAGCGCACCGCGATCTGGGCGGGCGAGCGGTCGTACTTCTCGGCGATCTCCTGGAGCGTCTCGTCGGCGAAGATGTCGGTGCGGCCCAGCGGCGCGGCGGCCTCGATCACGGTGTCGGTCTCGCGGCAGTACTCCACGAGGTCGGGCCGCTGGAACCAGGGGTGGAACTCGATCTGGTTGACCGCGATGGGCACGTCGCTGACGTGGTGGGCGCAACTGAGCTGGTAGGCGCTGAAGTTCGAGACGCCGATGTTTTTCACCAGGCCGCGGTCGTGCAGCGCGGCCATCGCCGACAGCGTCTCCCGCAGCGAGATGGCGGGGTTGGGCCAGTGGATCAGGTAGAGGTCCAGATAGTCGGTCCCCAGCCGCTCCAGCGAGGCCTCACACGAGTCGATCACGGCGTCGTAGTTGAGGTGTTTGGGGAGGACCTTCGAGGTGAGAAAGATCTCCTCGCGGTCGCGGTCCGCGAGGACCTCGCCGATGGCATCCTCGTTGTGATAGCCCTCCGCGGTGTCGACGTGCGTGTATCCGGCGTCGAGCGCCGTCTCGACCGCGCCGGCCGTCTCCTCGTGTAGATTCCACGTACCGAAGCCGAGCATCGGCAGCTCGTCGCCGCTCGGCAGCGTGACTGTCGGGGTCGACATACAGGTCTACCGGCGGCCGGGACGGTGTTAACGGTTGTGTACCGGCGGCGACAGCTCCCGGGCCCGGCGGGGGTCCACCTTCACTGGGATGGTCCCGACCCGCCCGAGGCCCACCTTCACTGGGATGGTCCCGGCCCGCCCGAGCCCCACCTTCACTGCGACGGCCCCGATCCGACGGGGGACGAGAGCGCGCTCACTCCGTCAGGTCGTCGGCGCGGGACTCGAGTTCGGCGGCGAGTTCGCGCGCCTCGGCCGGCGAGAGCCGGAGCCGATCGGCGTGGGCCGCGACGGGGAGGTCGGTGTGGTCGAGTTCCACCTGGAGTTCGACGCGGTCGCCCCCGTCGGTCGTCGCGACGTTCAGGACGGCGAACGTCTCCGCGTCGAACTCGTGCCCTTCGACCGTCGCGTCCAGCAGGTCGAAGGTCGTGTACCCGGTGACGGGGAGAATGCGGTCGGCCATGCCCCCGCTTGGACCGGCCGGCCTAAATCAGTCGCGACTGCAGTCAGTTCCTGTTCCGGCTGCAGACGATTCCTGTCCCGGCCGTATCAGGGCCGCGCGACCGGCGCGCGTTCGGCGGCACCGGCGTTCTGTGCTTCGGACGGCAGCTGGATCGAGACGTCCCGACCGAAGTCGCTGAACGTCATCGCCATGTCCACCTCGACCTCCTGGCCCTGCGAGGAGACGGTCATGTTGATCTCGACGCGGCGGGGCAGGTAGTCCTGCGTGCCGATGTACTGGGTGAACTGGACGTCGCTGAACGAGACGCCCTGGGCCAGCGCCCCCTGCGTTCCCTGCTGCTGGAGGAGCTGCCGGAGTTCCGTCTCGTTGGGGTTGATCCGGACGACGTACGTCTCGGTGCCGTCGACGGTCTGGGTCCCCTGCAGCGTCACGTCGGCGTTCTCGAGGATCTGGCGCTGCTGTTGCAGGGTCGTCCCCTGCTCCCACATGTTCTGGTCGGAGACGTCTTGAGTCTGCCACCGGCCCCCGACGTTCTGGTACATCGTGTCGTCGATGACGTACTGGGTGACCTGCTGGCCGAACGCGTTGACCTGCATCCGCATCCGGCGGTTCTCGTGGTCGACGACGCCGTCGGCCGACATCGAGATCGTGCGTCCCTGTGCCGACATGTCCATGTTCAGACCGAAGGCGTACGTCGACACGTCCTGCATCGCCTGCTGGGTCTGTGACTGGATCTCCGAGACGCTGGGCGTCCCGCTTCCACCACCGTTCCCACCCGTAATCGCCGAACAACCACTCAACGTGACCATGACCGCCAGGGCGGCGATCAGCGCGTGCTTGCGCATACTCGGGGGGTTGGGGGACCGGCAGATAAAAATTCGTATTTCCGTTGATGGGTTCGCACCCGGAGCAGTCCGTGGTCCGTCGCGTGCTGCGTGACATCGGAACGAAGCCGCCGTTCGGGATCACTCCTCGACGACTTCGTAGACGCCGGGCAGATCGGTCTCGGCGACGGTGACCGACAGTTCCGTCTCGGCCTCGACGGGGCGGTCGAGCACGAGGGTCACGGCCTCGATGGGGCGACGGCGCAGGAACGCGACGACGCGCTCGAGCAGGGAGGGCTCGCCGCCCGCCCGACACACCGCGACGTGGCGGTCGCCGGCCAGGTCGACGAGGGCGGGGTCGGCGCCTTCCGACTCGAGTTCGCCCGGCGGGACCACGTGGACGACGCTGACCTCCAGGCGCTCGGCCATCGTCAGTCGTCGTCGGCCCGGGGGGCCCGCTCCTCGCCCGCCTCGGGGGCCACCACGCGGCCGGCGCGGGGGCCCTCGAGATCCACGTCCGGCAGGAGGTCACGCAGGTAGCGGCCGGTGTGGGAGTCCTCGGTGCGGGCGACCTCCTCGGGCGTGCCCGTCGCGACCACCTCGCCGCCGTGCTCGCCGCCCTCGGGACCCAGGTCGACGATGTGGTCGGCGTTTTTCACGAGGTCCAGTTCGTGCTCGATGACGACTACCGTGTTGCCGTCGTCGGTCAGGCGATGCAGCACGTCGATGAGTTTCCGCTCGTCCTCGGGGTGCAGTCCCGTGGTCGGCTCGTCCAGCAGGTACAGCGTCTCGCCCGAGTCCTTCTTGCCCAGTTCCTCGGCGAGCTTGATGCGCTGGGCCTCGCCACCGGACAGCGTCGTCGAGGGCTGGCCGAGTCGCATGTACCCCAGGCCCACGTCCTGCAGGAGCTTCAGCCGCCGGCGAATGGCGGTGTGGCCCTCGAAAAAGTCGTAGGCCTCGTCGACGGACATCTCCAGCACGTCCGCGATGGTGGCGTCCTTGTAGGTGACGTCGAGCGTCTCGTCGTTGTAGCGGGCGCCGTCACACTCCTCGCAGGGGACGTGCACGTCAGAGAGGAAGTTCATGTCGATGGTGACCCGGCCCTGGCCGCCGCAGGCCTCACAGCGGCCCCCTTTCACGTTGAACGAGAAGCGCCCCTTCTCGTAGCCGCGCTGCTTCGCGAGGCTGGTCTCGGCGAACAGTTCGCGGATGTGGTCGAACACGTCTGTGTAGGTAGCGGGGTTCGACCGGGGCGTGCGCCCGATGGGCGACTGGTCGATGAGCCGCACCGTCTCGATCTGATCGAGCCCCTCCAGCCCGTCGTGCTCGCCGGGATCGACGGAGGTGTTGTCGTTCATCTCGCGGGCCAGCCCCTTGTACAGCACCTCGTGCATCAGGGTGGACTTGCCCGACCCCGAGACGCCCGTGATCGCCGTGAAACAGCCCACCGGCAGGGCCACGTCCACGTCGGCGAGGTTGTGCTGGCGGGCGCCCCTGATCGTGACGTGACCGTCGGCCTCGCGGCGCTCCTCGGGCACGCCGATGGCGCGCTCCCCGGAGAGGTACTCGCCGGTGACGCTCTCCTCGCTGTCGATGACCGCCTCGAGGTCGCCGTTGACGACCACCTCGCCGCCGCGCTTGCCGGGGCCGGGCCCCATGTCGACGACGTTGTCCGCGCGCCGCATCGTCTCGGTGTCGTGCTCGACGACCAGCAGGGTGTTGCCCAGGTCCCGCAGCTCCGCCAGGGTGTTCAGCAGGCGGTCGTTGTCCCGCTGGTGGAGGCCGATCGAGGGCTCGTCGAGCACGTACAGCACGCCCACCAGCCCGGACCCGATCTGGGTGGCGAGTCGGATGCGCTGGCTCTCCCCGCCCGACAGCGTCGAGGCCTCCCGGTCCAGCGTCAGGTACTCCAGGCCCACCTCGCACATGAACCCGAGGCGGGCGCGGATCTCCTTCAGGATCTCCTCGGCGATGGTCCGGTCGCGCTCGTCCATCGCCGCCTCCATGTCCTCGAAGTGCTCGAGGGCCGACCCGATGGACAGCCGGCTGACCTCGGTGATGGAGACGCCGTCGACCAGCACCGCCCGGGACTCGTCTTTCAGGCGGGTCCCCTCGCAGGCCGGGCAGGTGGTGACCGCCATGTACTCCTCGATGTGCTCGCGGGCGCGATCGGAGTCGGTCTCGACGTGGCGGCGCTCGAGGTTGGGGATCACGCCTTCGAAGCGCTCGGTCTTCTCGCGGGTGCCGTTGCGGGTCGTCCACTCGAAGTGGACCTCCTCGTCGGTCCCCCAGAGGAACTGCCGGCGCACGTCTTCGGGCAGTTCCTCGAAGGGCGTCTCGAGCGAGACGCCGAAGTGCTCGGCCACGTTGTCCAGTTGCCGCGAGTAGTAGGTCCGGTTGTAGCTCCAGGGCTCGAAGACGTGTTTCAGCGGCTTCGAGGCGTCCTGCACGACGAGGTCCGGGTCGACCTCCTTGGTCTGCCCGATGCCCTCACACTCCGGGCAGGCGCCGTGGGGGCTGTTGAACGAGAACGACCGCGTCTCCACCTCGGAGATGTCGATGCCACAGTGCGTGCACGCGAGGTCCTCGGAGAACTCCACGACGAGACGGTCCGGGTCGACGTGGTCGGCGCTCTCGTCCGCACCAGCGAGATCGCCGGTCGAGCGCGCCGTCGCGCCGCCGAGTTCGACCCCCTCCGGCGGGTCCGGGACGATCACCTTCAGCACGCCGTCGCCCTCATCGAGGGCCGTCTCGACGGAGTCGGCGATCCGGGAGCGGGCGTCCGGCGCGACCGTCACCCGGTCGACCACCACGTCGACGGTGTGATCGAAGTTCTCGTCGAGGTCCGGCCGGTCCATCGTCAGGTCGTGTTGCTCGCCGTCGACCTCGACGCGGGCGTACCCCTCGCTCACCAGGTCGTCGAACAGGTCCTCGAAGGCGCCCTTCTGGTCGCGGACGACCGGCGCAGCGATCTTCGCGCGGGTGCCCTCGGGCAACGCCAGGATGCGCGACACCATGTTCTGGGCGCTCTGCTCGCCCACCTCGCGGCCACACTCGGGGCAGTGGGGCGTCCCGACGCGGGCGTACAGCAGGCGCAGGTAGTCGTGCAGTTCCGTGACCGTCCCCACCGTCGACCGGGGGTTGTTCGCGGCGTTCTTCTGGTCGATGGAGATGGCCGGACTGAGCCCCTCGACGGTCTCGACCTGGGGCTTGTCCATCTGGCCCAGGAAGTTCCGCGCGTAGGCCGACAGCGACTCGATGTAGCGGCGCTGGCCCTCCGCGTAGATGGTCTCGAAGGCCAGCGAGGACTTGCCCGACCCCGACAGGCCCGTCACCACTGTCAGCTCCTCGCGTGGAATCTCCACGTCGACGTCCTTGAGGTTGTGTTCCTCCGCCCCTCGTACCTCGATGACGTCCTTGCTCATCTACGCACAGCCAGGGGCGGGGGCCGTGAAACCCTGTCGATTCTGACTGTCGTCGCCTCCGGACTCGACCGGGGATCGATCCCGCACACTTCGCCACCGACCGTGTCGGGGCCGCCCAGCGTCGACGCGGCCGCCGTCCACGGAAAGTTTCAAGACACTATGGATTGACACGAGTTCCATGAGCCACCAGGGCGCCCCGAACCTCGACATTCAGGGGCTGAACCTCGCGGGGAGCCAGTTCACGGTCGAACAGAACCTCGTCCGCAACAAGTACACCGCCTACGACGCGCAGGGCAACGTCGCCTTCCGGGGGAAACAGAAGCTGTTCAAGATGAAAGAGGAGTTTCCCTTCGTTGACGCCAACGACGACCCCGTGTTCACCGTGAAAGCCGGGGGCATCATCGACGTTGCCGGCAACTACGTCCTCACCGACGCCCGGACCGGCCAGGACCTGGTCGTCCTCGACAACGACTTCTCGATCCTCCAGGACACCTGGACGATCCGGGACGCACAGACGGAAGCGAGGCTGGCCGAGATCAACTCCAGGGGCGCGGGGATCACGCTCGCGCGAAACCTCATCCCGTTCGGCGAACTCATCCCCCACAAGTACGAGATCACGGACGCGCAGGGCAACCACGTCGGCCGCATCGACGGCGAGTTCTCGATGAAGGACCGCTATCAGGTGATCGTCGACGACGCCAGCGGCGTCCCGAAGGAACCCGTCGTCGCCGCCGCGATGGTCATCGACGCCATCCAGGGCAACTGACCGCCCGCTCGACGCCGTTCAGGGAGCAACTGGTCGGCCCGTTTCGCGGCCCTCGCTCAGTCGTCGAAGCGCGACTCCAGTTCCCGGATCACCTGTTCGGTGCGGCCGCCGTCGCCCCGGACGGCCTCGCGGTAGCGGCGGTACTCGTCGCGGGCGAGTTCGACGGTCCTGGTCTCGCCCCGGCGGGTGACCTCCAGGCGGACGGTGCCGAGGGGGCTGTTGTGCCGCCGGAAGTCTGCGACGGCCGTCAGGACGAACCACAGCGCGACCGACCCGCCGGCGAAGTACGCCATCGCGGTCTCGAAGGCCAGCGAGCCGGGGTCGCCGATCCAGTGGGCGGGGTAGGCCCGGGCGAACAGCGCGACGGCGGCGAGACAGATCGCCGCACCGGCGAGCACGCCCAGGCGCTCGCGGCGGCTGGCGGGCAACACGACCACCACCCCGCCCAGCGAGGCGGGCACCCCCAGGCCGGCCAGGAGGCCGGCCAGCTTTCGGGCGGGCACCGTCCCCGCCGCGCCGAAGAGGTGGGCAAACGGCGTCGTCACGGAGAGGAGCGCGCCGACGACGGCGAGGACCCCGGCCGCGAACAGCGCGACGCCGACCAGGACGCGCTCGCGCCCGCGCCCGTCGGTCCGCCGGTTTTGGTATGCCTCTCCGAGTCGCTCCATAGGGAGCCGTTCGATCCCCGCACACAAAACCACCCGTCAGACGCGCGTCCGACCGGCGCGAAGCGAGAACGGCGCGAAGCGAGAACGGCGCGGGGGCCAGTGACGCTCGGGACCGCTCGCGGCGGCGCCGGCCTAGTCGCTCTGGATACGCGGGGCCAGCATGTAGGTGACCGTGCCCTCGCCCTCGGCGAAGTCGAAGTGCATCTTCACGGGGAACTCCTCGCCCAGTTCCATCGACACCTCGGCGTCGCCGGGGATGGCCTTGTTCATGTTCTTCAGGTAGTCGAGCGAGAACAGCGAGTGGGCGTCCCCGGCGGTGAGGTCGATGAGGTCCTCGCGGGTCAACTCGAGGTGGACGTCGTCGGTGTCGCCCTCGGCGTCGACGTAGAACAGTTCGGCGTCGGGATCGACGCCGAGCGCGATGTGATCGGACACCATGTCCGCGGCGGTGACGGCGCGATCGATGTCCCGCCCCTCGATGACGATGTGAGCGGGCAGGTCCAGATCGGGCAGGTCGGGCTCCTGGCGGATCGAGTCGGGGTCGATGAGCGCGAGCGTGTACTCCAGCCCGTCGATAGAGATGTGGAGCTTGCGGGTCTCCTCGTCGAGTTCGAGGTGGACGAGCTGACCGGCGTCGGCCATCCCGACGATGTCCTCGAGCCGGGAGAGGTTCACCCCGACGAGGCCGCCGTCGGTCTCGTAGGACTCGAAGGCCGAGGCCGACAGCGAGAGATCGACCATCCCGACGTTGGCGGGATCGACGGCCCGGATCTCGAGCCCGTCCTCCTCCAGGTGGATCTTGCACTCGTCGACGAGCACGCTGACGGAGTCGAGTGCCGCCCCGAGCGTGTCCGCGCTCACGATCGCGTTGAACATCTTGAGCGCGGCTACGCCCCCATTCGTTAAAAAGCCGGTCATTGCGGCCGCGTGCGTGGGGATCGACGGGGTGGGTCGAGTAGCCGGGACCGGTTCGACGGGGTGGGTCGAGTAGCCGGGACCGGTTCGACGGGGTAGGTCGAGTGACCGGGCTCGGTCGGGACGGCACTGGATCAGTGGCCGTGCTCGTTCAGGTGGGTGTCGCGCTCGCCGTAGGCGGGACACAGTTCGACGGTGGCGTGGTTCACGTCGTGGTGGGCGAGTTCCTCGTGGACGCGGCGGGTGACGGCCTCGGCCTCGTCCATCGTCTCCACGTCGGTCTCGAGGTGGGCCGTGGCGACGGTGATCTGGCTGCAGATCTGCCAGGCGTGGAAGTCGTCGACGCGCGTGACGCCGTCGATAGCGAGGAGGTGGGTCCGGACCTCGTCGCTGTCGAGCGGCGTCCGGTGGAGGAAGATCGCGCCGCTGCCCCGCAGGACGTTCCCGGCCGACCAGGTGATCACGACGGCGATCAGCCCCGCCGCGATCGGGTCGATCACCCTGACGCCGGTCAGCGCGATCACGCCCGTCGAGAGGATGACGGCGAGGGAGCCGGCGGCGTCGCCGAGCAGGTGGTAGAACGCCCCCTTCTCGTTGAGGCTCATCTCGCCGCCCTGCAGGACGTACACCGATCCGACGTTGACCAGCAGGCCGCCCGTCGCGATGACGAGGGTGGGGCCGGTCCCGATGTCGACGGGGTGGAGGAACCGCTGGTAGGACTCCCAGAGGAGAAAGCCCACCATCGGCAACAACAGTACGCCGTTGAGAAACGCCGCCAGCGGCTCCAGTCGGTGGAGACCGTACGACCAGCGCTCGCCCTCCCCGTAGTGGTCGGCGACGTAGGACGCGGCGAACGCCATCACGTACGCGAGCGCGTCGAACAGCATGTGGAAGGCGTCCCCGAGCAGCGCCACCGACCCGAACAGCAGGCCGCCCGCGAGTTCCGCGCCGAACCCGACGAGGTTGATCGCCGAGACGGCGGCGAGGCGCCGGCTACTCGTCGAGGACCCGTGGCCGTGTCCGTGCTCGCCGTGGTCGTGTCCGTCGTGGTCGTGTCCGTGCCTGTCGTGTGGTCCCTGTGCGTGGGACGGATCGCTCATCGACCTGCGGTTGGCCGTCGATCCTTATCAAGTTCACTGCTATAAAGCGGCGCTATTTAGTGATAATTTAATAAATAGACCGACACTCGTTATTAATACGTGGTCGAGGCGGACGAATCCGGTGTCCCCCGTTGGACCGCGACGAGTGGAGGGCGACCGGCGGAAACGCGATCACTCCGTCGGTCGCTGGCGGACACCCGGCGCCGAGGACGCGGCGGCCACACTACGGATTATTGCGACTGTTTACCGGTCCGACCGCACGACATCGTGCGGTCGAGACGGAAATGCTCGCAATAATCCGTAACGTCCTGTCGGCGTGACACGCGCCGCCACGCTTCTCACCCCCCGGGACGAAGGCCATCCATGACGCTGCACGACTACCACGTCCCGGCCTTCGAACCCGTCGCCGACGAGGCGGCGACGGTCACCGGGCCGGACTACCGGTTCACCGTCCTGACGCCGCGCCTCATCCGCGCCGAGTACGACCCCGCGGGAGAGTTCGAGGACCGTCCGACACAGACGATGTGGTACCGCGAGCAGCCGGTTCCGGCGTTCTCCGTCGACCGCTCGGGCGGGGACGTCGTCGTGGAGACGGATGCACTGACACTCACCTACGCGCCCGAGGGCGAGCACGGGGCTGCGAGCGAAGCCAGCGACGGCGAGGGGTTCACGGCCGACTCGCTGTCGGTGACGCTCGCGGACGGGACCACCTGGCGCTACGGCGAGGGGACGACGAACCTGGGTGGGACGAACGTCAGCCTCGACCACGTGGACGGCGCGACCGACATCGACCCGGGGCTGCTCTCCCGGTCGGGGGTCACCGTCGTCGACGACGGCGAGACGCCGGTGTTCGACGGCGAGTGGGTCACCCCGCGGGCGGCCCCGGACTGCGAGGACCTGTACGTGTTCGGCTACGGCGACGACTACCGGGCGGCCCTGCGGGACTACACCGCCGTCGCGGGCGACGTGCCGATGCTCCCGCGGTGGGCGCTTGGCAACTGGTGGTGTCGCTACTGGGAGTACTCACAGGCCGAACTGCGGGACCTGATGGCCGAGTTCCGCGAGCGGGACATCCCGCTGTCGGTGTGTGTCGTCGACATGGACTGGCACGCCACCGACGAGGACGAGCACGGCATCTGGCTGACGGGGTTCACCTGGGACGAGGAGCTGTTCCCCGACCCGCCGGGCTTTATCGACGCCCTCCACGAGGCGGGACTGCGGGTGAGCCTCAACGTCCACCCCGCGGACGGCGTCCACCCTCACGAGTCCCAGTACGAGGCCTTCGCCGCGGCGATGGACCGGGACCCCGAGGCGGCCGAACCCATCCCCTTCGACCCCGAGGACACCGACTTCCTGCGCAACTACTTCGACCTGCTGCTCCACCCCAAGGAGGAGCGCGACGGCGTCGACTTCTGGTGGATGGACGACTACCCGACGCGCTTCGAGCACTCCCACGCCGCCGGCGCGGCCATCCGGAGCGAGGGCGGTCCCGTCAACGACGAGGAGCACGCGGCGGGCGACCCCGCGCCCATCGAGGGGGTCGACGCCCACTGGGCGCTGAATCACCTGCACGCGCTCGACCGGGCGCGTGACGGCCGACGGCCCTTCCTGCTGACCCGGTACCGTGGACTGGGCGACCACCGCAACATGACGGGCTTCTCGGGGGACACGGTGATCAGCTGGGACTCGCTGGCCTTCCAGCCGGGATTCACCGCGAGCGCGAGCAACGTCGAGTACGGCTGGTGGAGCCACGACCTGGGCGGGCACTTCGGCGGCACCGGCGATCCGGAGGCGTTCGGCGAACTGTACGCGCGCTGGCTCCAGTTCGGCGCGGTCAGCCCCGTCACCCGGATGCACGGCGTCAAGGATCAGTTCGTCGACAAGCGCCCCTGGGAGTTCCCCGACGACGTGAGCGGGGCACTGATCGAAGCCCTGCGCCTGCGCCACGAACTGATCCCGTACCTCTACACGCTGGTCCGGGAGAACCACGTCGACGCCGTCCCGCCGACCCGGCCGCTGTACTACGAGCATCCCGACACGGAGGCGGCCTACCACGTCCCCCACGAGTACCGCCTCGGGAGCGAACTGCTCGTCGCCCCCCACCTCGAACCCAGAGGCGACGCCACCGGCCGGAGTCGCCGCTCGGTGTGGCTCCCCGAGGGCGAGTGGTTCGACGTCTTCTCCGGCGCCCGCTACGACGCGGGTTGGCACGCCCGCCACGGCGGCCTCGCCGACCTGCCGGTGTACGCGCCCGCCGGGGCCATCCTCCCGCGCGGTCCCCGGGTGGGCTGGGGCGGCGTCGAGAACCCCGAGACCCTGCGAGTCCTGGCGTTCCCCGGCGCTGACAACGCCTTCGAACTGTACGAGGACGGCGGCGTCGGGCAGGACTACCGCGACGGCGCGTACGCGACCACCGCCATCACCCAGTCCTGGGAGGGCGACGCCCTCGAACTCGCGGTGGCGCCCGCGGACGGCGACCACGGCGTGCTCCCCGAGGAGCGCACCTTCGAGTTCTCGGTCCGCGGCGTCGCGCGGCCGGCGGGGGCGACCCTGACCGTCGACGGCGAGTCCCACACTGTGTCGCTCGCGTACGACGCCGAGACGGAGACGGCGACGGTCACCGCGCCCGCCGTCGCGCCCGACGAGTCGGTGACGCTGACCCTGCGGGCCGACGGGGCGTCGCTCCTGGCCACGCGGGACCGCACCCGGGAGCGCCTGACGGCCCTGCTCGACGACTTCGTGGCCCCGACGACGGCGAAAAACGAGGTGCTGGACCGCTTCGATAAGGGCGTCGAGGGCGTCGCGTGGCTCGGCGAGTTCGCCGCCGCCCTCGAGGACGCCCAGCTCCGGGCCCTGCTGGAGACGGTCCACGACGTCGGCTGGGACGTGATCGACGCCGACGGCACGGAGCGCCTGGCCGTCTGGAACGGGACGGACGCCCGCGTCGACTACCGGGTGGCTGCCTGGCGCGCCCACTCCCCGACGGAGGGCGAGAGCGACGTGCGCCGCGGGACGGTGTCCGGCGACGAGGTGGTGTCGCTGGCCGCGTTCGCCGACGCCGACCGCGAACTGCAGGTCACCGTCGGCGACGTGCTGACAGCTACCGGGCGGCGGGACGCCGGGGAGTGATACTGGCGCCGAGGGCCGAGCGTCGTCCGGACGGCGCCGTACGGAACCGCCAGCATCCGCGGCGCATCGCGCCGCGGTTCACCGGACGCGAGCGTAGCGAGCGTCCGGCTTTTTTGGTCCAGATTTTTTGGCGGGGGTTGAGGCTCGCGCTCCGCGCGAACCGGACCCCCCGCGAAAAAAGTGGTACGCCAGGACTGGGATTTGAACAGGTACGAGACGTTCCGGGGTGCTCGCTCCGCTGCGCTCCCGGGGCTGCGACTCGCATGTTCAAATCCCAGCGGCGGCGTTCCGGGCACGCAGGACGCGCCGCTCGCCGTCGGTCCCCGAGAAGCGCCAGGACTGGGATTTGAACCCAGAATCCCGGAAGGGAACACGCTTTCCAGGCGTGCGCCTTACCGTTCGGCCATCCTGGCTCGGACGGTAGGTCTGCGGCCGCCCGGTTAAGGGCTTTCGCTTCCGGGCAGGCGGCCGCGGGCCAGCGACACGAGGCCGCTCGCGCCCGCGAACACGACGACGGCGACGCCGAGCTTGACGAGCCACGCGACGCGCTCGCCCGACCAGAGTTCGTACCCCTGGAGCGCGACCAGGAACGCCAGCGCGCCGACGACGCCCCACAGGAGCGCCTCCCTGCGGCGCGTCATGTGGTCGCGATCGCCTCGATCTCGACGCCGACGCCCTTCGGGAGTTCGTCGACGCCGACGGCGCTGCGGGCCGGCGGGTCCGTCTCGAAGAACGACTCGTAGGCGGTGTTCATCGCCTCGAAGTCCCCGATGTCCGCGAGGTACACGGTCACCTTCAGCACGTCCTCGAGGCCGGCGCCCGCCTCGGCGAGGACGGCTTCGACGTTCTCGAGTGCCTGTTCGGTCTGGACGTCGATAGCGGCGCCGTCGAGCAGATCGCCCTCGGGCGTGAGCGGGATCTGGCCGGCAGTGAACACCAGATCCTCGGTCGCGGTGGCCTGGCTGTACGCGCCCACGGCGGCCGGCGCCGCGTCGGTGCTGACGATGCGTTTCATACCTATAGGCGCGCAGGGGAGGGCCTTAAAATCCGTCCAGCGACGGCCATGTCGGCCGACTCCGTCCGGCGTTAGTCCAGGGAGTCCACCGCGACGGCCGGCCCCGGTTCGACGGTGATCCGGTAGTTCGCGTACGTGAACGAGAGGGTTAGGTCGCCGGCCGCGCGGTCGCTGTCGAACAGCGACTCGAGCGCGGACGTATCGATCGCGCGGTACAGCGGCGGGGACAGTTCCGTCGGGTCGACGCCTTCACGGGCCGCGATCGCTTCGGCGATCGCCACGATCACGGTGTCGTCAGCCGAGGACGGCTCGCTCGAAAGCATCGATATTGAAGCCATATTTATTGGAAGGTCCCACTCCGGGATAGCGGTTCCGTATGGTCCGTGCGCCGATCTGGTGCAATAATCCCGTACCGCGCCAGTTTCGCCAGACTGCGCCGAGACAGCCAGGCGACGGTGCCCGGATCAGTCGCGCTCGAACACATTCGAAGGGCGGAATCGCTCGTCGCGAAGCAGGGTCTCCTCGTCGATGTCGACGCCGAGGTCAGTGATCCGCTCGGCGACGGCCGTGATCGCCGCGCGGTCGCGGCCGACGACTGTCACGTGGAGGTTGTGCTGACCGGTCATCAGCTCCCGAACACAGACCACCCCCGGCAGTTCGAGCAGAGGTTGGACGCTGGCCCTGCGATCCGCCAGCCCGACGGTACAGACAAAGAGCACCTGCAACGAGAAGCCGATCCGCTCGTAGTCGATGAGGGGGCGATACCCCCGGATTACGCCACTCTCTTCGAGGTGCTTGAGGCGCTTGCCGACCGTGCTCGCCGAGACCGACAGTCGATCGCTGATCGCCGCATTCGGGTACCGGGCGTTCTCCTGGAGCAGCGACAGGATCTCACGGTCGATCTCGTCCAGTTGTGGGTCGGCCACGTCCCCCGTTTTGCGAGTGGCACTGAAGGGCCTTGTTGCGGCATACTGACCGCCTGTGTACCGGCATGGCGTCGAACCGGATGGCACACTCCCACGCGGTCACGGGGTGTGCGAGATCCGGTTCCCGCTGTCGCGCTGCGTCTCGCGTGATTCAATTCCTGGCCTGCTCGTTCGCTCGCAGGCTCGCTCACTGCGCCGGCCGGGAATTGAAC
>JBDGUH010000050.1:0-38971 GCA_042216055.1 Haloarculaceae archaeon | reverse complement strand
CTTTCGCACCGGCGGACGCACGATGTTGTAAAATCTTTCGCACCGGCGGACGCACGATGTTGTAAAATCTTTCGCACCGGCGGACGCACCACTGCCTATTAGACCCTCCCGTGCCGAGGGAAGGGTACGATGAAGACGATCGACGATCTCACGGACAGCGCCGCCGAACTCACCGAACACGGCCTCTCGAAGGGTGAGGTGGCGGACGAACTCAACGTCTCCCGGGAGACGGCGAGCTGGCTCGTCGAGCGCAGCGGTGCGGGCCCCGAACACGAAGTACCGAAGAGCGGCCCCCACGACATCCACGTCGACTGGAGCGCCGTCGGCCGGGACAGCGCCCGGCTCTCCTACGTGGGGCGTGCCATGGCCGACCTCCTCTCGAAGCAGGGGGAGGCGGTCGATCTCACGATCGGCGTCGAGAAGGCAGGAGCGCCGCTGGCGACCACAGTCGCCCGCGAACTGGACACGGACCTCGGGACCTACGCCCCCACGAAACACCAGTGGGACGACGACGAGACCGACGCGCTGGACGGCTCCTTCTCGCGGAACTTCGCCAAGATCAGGAATCGCGACTGCTACGTCGTCGACGACACCATCACGACCGCGCGGACGATGCGCGAGACCATCGAGGCGATCCGCGACGAGGGGGGCGAGCCCGTCGCCTGCGTCGTCCTCGCGGACAAGCGCGGCGTCGAGACCGTCGAGGGCGTCCCGGTGTACTCGCTCCTGCAGGTCATCCGCGTCGACGAGGAGTGATCACAGTTCGAGCACGTCGTGGCGCTCGAGCGTCGGCCCGTCGCCCGGAGCAGTGACGGTTCGCGTGGGCCACGCGCCGGTCGCCGTCAGCGGCTCGATGCGGTCCTCTGTCACGAGGTGGAGGTCCTCGCTTTTGGCACCCTGTACCGTCGGGTTCCACGAGTAGGCCATCGGCAGTTCGACGGGCGCGCCGTGACCCGGCGTCGCGATCCACTCCCGGCCATTGTAGCCGGCCGCCCCGCCCTGGTGGTGGTGGCGCCACTCGCCGGGCCAGCCCACGGCGTCGTAGGCGTCCCTGATCGCGTCGAACACCGCGCCCGCCGTCCCGCCCTCGCGGCCGACCTGCTGGGTGGCGCCGAGAGCGGCCGCCTCGACGTGCATCGCCGCCCGGGTCCGCTCCCCGAGCCACGCCGGCGGGTCGAACGCGACGGTCCGGGTACAGCTGACGAACTGGCCGTCGCGTTCGACGGTCACCGCCGCGAGCGCGTACTCGCCCAGTTCGGCGCCCGTCGGCGTGAAGTGACGGTACCGCTGTGCCCGCTCGCCGCCGCCGACCAGCACCACCGGCGTCGACGCGCCGAGCGCCTCGATCGCCCCCCGGATCTCCGCCGCGACCGACTGCTCGGTGTCGCCCGCGTTCGCGTCGCGCAACACGTCCTCGAGCGCGGCCGCCGCCTCGCCCGCGAACGCGTCGTAGGCCGCGATCTGGTCGTCGGTCAGGGGCTGGCGCAGCGCGCTCGCGTCCTCGATCGCGCCGAGGCCGGGCACGTCGAAGTCGGCGGCCGCCGGCGTCGGACTGACCGACGCGACCACGTCGGCCAGCGACTCATCGTACCACTCGCCGCTCTCGAAGGCGACCGGCAGGTCCGCCGGCAGTTCTTCGTCCCTGATGCGGGGCGTCTCGATGTTGTTGCTCGCGACGGTCAGCCCCTCGCCGTCGTAGCCGACGGCGGCCTCGCCCACGTCCGTCCGGCGGTCGACGACGTTGTCGCCGCCGGCGGTCAGCCAGGCGAAACTGTTCGGCCGGGCGAACCAGACGGCCTCGAGGCCGCGGTCGGCGAGGTACGCGTCGAGTCGGTCGGTGAGCGCCGTCATTCGAGGGCGACCCACTCGCCGCGCTCGTCGCTCTCGGCCACCGCGTCGAGGACGCGCTGGACCGCGAGTCCGTCGGCGAAACTCGGCGCGTAGTCGGTCCCGTCCCGCACGGCCGAGAGGAACTCGTAGTTCTCGTGGACGAAGGTGTGCTCCCAGCCGATGACGTGGCCCGGCGGCCACCAGTGCTCGACGTAGGGGTCGTCCTCGTCGGTGACGAGGATCGTCTCGAAGCCCCGCGAGTCCTCCCGGAGGAGTTCGAGTTCGTTCAGGCGTTCGAGGCTGAACCGCAGAGCCCCCTTCGATCCCTCGATCTCGATGGTGTGGTCGTTCTTGTGGCCGCTGGCGAACCGCGATGCCTCGAGGGTGCCGGTGGCGCCGTCCGCGAACTCGACCTGGGCGCTGTAGGCGTCGTCGACGGTCACCGGCCGCGTCTCGCCGCTCCCGGGCACCGGGCGCTCGTCGACGAAGGTCTGCAGGTGGCCGCTGATCGACGCGATGGGGCCCGCAGCGTCGCCCAGCAGGAACTGCGCCAGGTCGACCGTGTGCGCGCCGAGGTCGCCGAGCGCCCCCGACCCCGCCATCTCGGCGTCGTTGCGCCAGGTCCAGGGCGCCTCGGGGTCGACCAGCCAGTCCTGCAGGTAGCGCCCCCGGAAGTGGCGGATCTCCCCGAGTTCGCCCGCCTCGATCAGGTTCCGCGCGTACTGGATAGCGGGCACGAACCGGTAGTTGAACGCCGTCCCGGCCACCGCGTCTGTCTCCGCCGCGGCGTCGGCCATCCGCGTCGCCGCCTCGAGCGTCGGCGCCAGCGGCTTCTCGCAGAAGACGTTCGTGCCCGCCTCGAGCGCCGCGATGGAGGGCTCGGCGTGGACGTGGTTCGGGCCGAGGTCGTAGAACACGTCCACCTCCTCGACCACGTCGCGCCAGTCGGTGGCGATGCGATCGAACCCCAACTGGTCGGCCGCCTCGGCGAGGGCGTCCTCGTCGCGGCCGACGAGCACGTCGCGGTTCGTCTCCGGCGCGTCCGGGAAGAACATGGGGAGTCGCGCGAGGGCGTTGGAGTGGGCCTTGCCCATGAAGCGATACCCCAGCATGCCGATCTGGAGTGTCATGTCCGTGGCGTCGTCCGGTCGCGGAATAAGGCTCACGGTCGCCGAGACGACAGTTTCGAGGCCCCCGACGCGAGGCGGCGACGGCGGGCCGTCACTCGGTCGTCACGTGCTGACAGCCCGCCTCGAAACGGACGCTCGGGTCGCCGTCCGGGCCGTTCTCGACCCACACCTCGACGCCTGACCGGTTCGGCCCCTCGCAGGGGAGTCCCGGGGCCTCGAAGCCCGGCCAGTCGCGCTCGAACCGCCGTCCGTCGACGGTCACGACGACGGTCTCGGGATCGGTCGACTCCGGAAACGGGGCGTGCTCGTCGGCCTCGTTAGCGTCCGAGAGCCGGTACTCCCGCTCGAAGAGCGCGTTCCCGTCGGCGTCCGTGACCGCGACCGACACGTCGTGGGTCTCCTCGCGCTCGCCCAGATACACTGTCACCCAGTGGGCTGGTGCGGCTGACGAGCCGGGTGAACTGCACCCGCCGAGGGCCAGCAGGGCGGTGCTCGCACTCGCCAGCAGCGCGCGTCTGCTCGTGGAGGGCATCACGCGAACGACGAGACGGCTCCCGGTTAAGCGTTGTCAATATCGAAATCGCAGCGACGGTCACTCCGCCCAGTAGGCGTCGCCGGGCGTCGTCTCGAAGACGGCCCGGGAGAGCACGTCGACGGCCTTCTCCAGGCCCTCGTTCGCGGAGGTGAGCGAGTCCTCGTGCTCGATGGACAGCGCCCCGTCGTAGCCGACCATCCGGAGCGTCGAGACCACGTCCTTCCAGTGGCTCTCGCCGTGGCCGTAGCCGATGGAGCGGAACAGCCACGAGCGGTTCGGCTCGTCGGTGTAGGGCGCCGTGTCGAGGACGCCCTTCTCGCGGGCGTTGGCGTCGTACACCTTGGTGTCCTTGGCGTGGAAGTGATGGATCGCGTCCGCCGCGCCCAGCAGGCGGATGGCGTCGGTGATGTCGATGCCCTGCCAGTACAGGTGGGAGGGGTCGAAGTTCGCGCCGACGCGCTCGTTTGTCAGCTCGCGCAGGCGCAAGAGCCCCCGGGGCTCGTAGACGAGCATGTTGGGGTGCATCTCGATGGCGACGTTCACGCCGTGGTCGGCGGCGTGGGCGGCCAGGTCCGTCCAGTACTCCTCGGCCACCTCCCACTGGTAGTCGTGGGCGTCGGCGTGTTCGGTCGGCCAGGGCGCGGTGACCCAGTTTGGCACCTCGTCGTTCGGGCCGCCGGCGGGCAGCCCCGAGAAGCAGGTGACCGCGTCGACGCCGAGCTGGTCGGCCAGCCGGATGGCCTCCCGGAGTTCGGTGTCGGCCTCGGCCGCCCGCTCCTCGTCCGGGTGGAGCGGGTTGTTGTGCGTCGCGAGCGCGCTGATCGTCATGTCGTGGTCCTCGACGGTCTCGAGCAGGTCGGCCTGCGCGTCCTCGTCGTCGAGATACGCCGCGCGGGGCAGGTGGTCGTCGCCGGGGAACCCGCCACAGCCCAGTTCCACCGCACCGACCCCGAGGCCGTCGAGGTATTCGAGCGCCGATTCGAGCGACTGGCCGCCGAGCGGAACCGTGAGTACGCCGACTTCCATACGGGTACGTGCCGGCGGCGTCGACAAAAAATTGCCGCACGAAAGCGTCAGTCGTCCGAATTGTAGCGGTCGAACAGCGCCGTGAGCTGTCGGGCGCGCATCGTCAGCATCTTGACGTTGACGTACATCTCGCCGAGCGCGAGGTTCTGCTCCTCGGCGACGGCTGCGACCTGCTCCGCTTCCTCGACGTTCTGTCGGGAGGTCTCGGCGGCCTCGTCGGCGATGGAGGCGACCTCCTCGGAACTGGTCGCCTGATCGTCCGTAGCGTTGGCGATCTCCCGGACCCCGGAGGTGGTCTCCTGGACGTGCTCCATGATCGACTCCAGGGCCTCGAGCCCCTCGTTGACGGCCTCCTGGCCCTCCTCGACCGAGCCCTGCATCGCCTGGATCTCGTCGACCGTCTCGGTCGTCTGGTCCTGGACGTCCTCGATGAGGTCCTCGATCTGGTTGGTGGCGTCCTTGGTCTCCTCGGCGAGGCTCTTGACCTCGTCTGCGACGACCGTGAACCCGTCGCTGTTGGTGTCGCCGCCGGAGGCGTGGGCGGCCTCGATGGAGGCGTTCAGCGCGAGGATGTTGGTCTGCTCGGCGATGTCGTCGATCATATCGACGATCTGGCCGATCTCGTCCATCTGGTCGTCCAGCGTCTCGACGGTCTCGACCACCGTGTCGGTCTGGTCGGCGGTCAACTCCATCGTGTCCCTGGCGTCGCGGCCCGCCTCGATGCCCTCGACGGTCCGCTTCTCGGTGATCTCGGCCATCTCGTTGACCTCGTCGGCCGAGGCGGCGATCTCTTCGATGGTGGCCGACATGTCGGCCATCTCGTCGCTGATCTGGGAGATCTGCTGGTGTTGCTCGTGGAAGACGTCGGCGATCTCCTGGACGGTCCCGGCGACGGACTCGCTGGCGTCCTTGACGGCCTCGGTGGCCGCGGTGACCTGCTCGCTTGAGTCGGCCACGTCAGTCGAGAACTCGCCGGCCGTCTCGATGGTCTGTTCGAGCGCGTCGGCCATCTCGTTGTACTCGCTCGCCAGTCGCCCCAGCGAGTCCGACGGCATCTCGGCGTCCATCCGGCGGCTCAGGTCGCCCTCGCCGGCGGCGTCGATAGTCTCACAGCACTGGAGGATGTAATCGTCCAGTTCCTCCATCGAGACGTTCTCGGCCGCCCGGACCCCACCGTCCGGCGTCACGACGGCGCCGGGCGGTGACGCCGGTCGATTGGCTCGCAGGTCCGCGAGTTCCTCGCGCGCCGTCCGTAACTGGTCGGCCAGTTCGTCGTGCCCGCGGGCCAGTGTCGCTCGTTCGGCCGCCAGGTCGTCGCGCTCGCGGACGAGGGCCGCGAGGTCCTCGCGCAGCGCGACCGCCGCGTACCCCGCTCCCGCCAGCGCCACCGCCAGGCCGCCCACGGCCAGTACCGGGTAGAGTCCGGCCGGGGCGACGAGGACGAGCGCCATCTGATAGAGCGCGTGGACTAGCTGTCCGCCCACGGACGCGACGACTCGTCGACTCAGGTGCGTTGATTCCTTCATGCGTGAGAATATTTGACAGCGACTTGCCCATCGGTTCGCATAAAGTTACCGGCGGCGTTCTCACAGATGAAAGTGGCCGCCGTCCCTCGCCGGGACGAACGTCGCTCGCAGTGGACCGACCCAGCGCGGCCGGAGCCCGATGGAATGGCTTTTGACCCGGGGGTTCACACGGTGGCGCATGGGCAACGAGATCGACTACGCGGAGCTGCACGATCCCAACGCGGAGTACACGATGCGGGAACTCTCCGCCGAGACGATGGGCGTCGAGGCGAAGCGCGGCGGCGGGCGCGACGTCGAGATCACGGACGTCCAGACGACGATGGTCGACGGGAACTTCCCGTGGACGCTGGTCCGGGTGTACACCGACGCGGGCGTCGCGGGCAACGGCGAGGCCTACTGGGGAGCCGGCATCCCCGAGATCATCGAGCGGATGAAGCCGTTCGTCGTCGGCGAGAACCCCCTCGACATCGACCGCCTCTACGAGCACCTGATCCAGAAGATGTCCGGCGAGGGCTCGGTCGAGGGATCGGTCGTCTCGGCCGTCTCGGGCATCGAGACCGCGCTGCACGACGTCGCGGGCAAGATCCTCGAGGTCCCCGCCTACCAGCTCATCGGCGGGAAGTACCGCGACCGGATGCGGGTCTACTGTGACTGTCACACCGAGGATGAGGCCGACCCGGACGCCTGCGCCGACGAGGCCGAGCGCGTCGTCGAGGACCTGGGCTACGACGCCCTGAAGTTCGACCTCGACGTGCCCAGCGGCCACGAGAAGGACCGCGCGAACCGCCACCTGCGTCCCGGCGAGATCCGCCACAAGACCGAGATCGTCGAGAAGGTCACCGAGCGCGTCAAGGACCGCGCCGACGTGGCCTTCGACTGTCACTGGACGTTCTCGGGCGGCAGCGCCAAGCGACTCGCGGACGCCATCGAGGAGTACGACGTGTGGTGGCTCGAGGACCCCGTCCCGCCGGAGAACCTCGAGGTCCAGGAGGAGGTCACCAAGTCGACCACGACGCCCATCACCGTCGGCGAGAACCGCTACCGCGTGACCGAGCAGCGCCGCCTCCTCGAGAACCAGGCCGTCGACATCGTCGCGCCCGACATGCCGAAGGTCGGCGGGATCCGCGAGACGCGGAAGGTGGCCGACGTGGCCAACCAGTACTACGTCCCCGTCGCGATGCACAACGTCTCCTCGCCGATCGGCACGATGGGCAGCGCCCACGTGGGGACCTCGATCCCCAACGCGCTGGCCGTCGAGTACCACTCCTACGAACTGGGCTGGTGGGAGGACCTGGTCGAGGAGACCGTCATCGAGAACGGCTACATCGAGATCCCCGAGGAACCCGGCATCGGCCTGACGCTCGACTTCGACGCCGTCGCCGAGCACATGGTCGAGGGCGAGACGCTGTTCGACGAATAGTTCCGTCCACTCCCCGGATCGCATCCGGGCGCGTGCGAGTCAGTTCCGTCTCATACGGATTCTTGCGAATCGTTCACGTCTCGACCGCACGACGTCGTGCGGTCGGACCGGGAAACAGGCCCAATAATCCGTATCAGTCTTCGGCCAATGCGGCGACGTCAACTCCGTTCGCCGTTACCGTGACCTCGTAGCCGCGGTAGTCGAAGGAGACGCGGCCGTTCCCGTTTCGAAACAGTCCGTCTAGCGCCTCGGGGTCGATGGCGTCGGCGAGCGGCGGGGTGAGGGCTTCCGGTTCGATCCCCTCGGCTTCTGCGACCGCTTCGACGACAGTCAAACTGGGTGATTCTACCGTCCTGAACGACACCGCATTTGTAGGCATACCAGATAGAGGAGGGGGGGTTGCATAAATATTACTGAGGGAGTTATCAGGTACGAATATACCGGGGAGATACCGACAAAGATGACATTTTCACACCGCGGGGCCGGTATTCACCGGTTGTCCGGAACCGCGTGTGGGATAACCACAGTACTCCACTGGATTTCCGGTGATTTCACAGCGCTCTCGGGGTGCTCGTCGGCCGGCACCCGGTCGTGAATCGGTAGCGGGGCGAGCCCGCTCGCTACTCATGGCCATCCCGTGGGGAGGGCGTCCGGGTTCGAGCGGAGGAGCGTCACGACGGACTCGACGGCGTCGAATTCAGGTCCGCGACGAACGACGCCGGCGTTCGAGTCCCACCTGATGACCCCTGCCTCGTGGAGTTTCGGCAGGTGATTGTGCCGCAGGGCGACCTCCTGGCACCGGGGATCGCCCCGATCGTCGGAGGGGAGGAATTAGTCGACGGTCCGGGGAGTTTCGTCGACGAGCGCCGTGATCACGCGGCGGCGGCAGTGGTCATCGAGCAACTGTAACACCGTATCGAGCGCCGCCGAATCGGCACCGCTCTCTTCCGGCGTCAACGGGTGTGGGTTCTCGGTCATCGTGAGTAGAGCCAGGGGCCACCAGCGGGGGCTGCCTGCGTGAGATTACCGTCACAATAGGTAAAAGCCTTTGCACAATCATCACTCTAATGGCAGATATATCGTCAATTCGAGGGGAAGAATTTGCGGAATTCACAGTTTCCGGAGCGGTCGTCAAGCGGACTGTCACGGCTGGTCTTACTTGAACTCGAACTCGGCCCACGGGCGGACGTAGTGACTCGTCATGATCTCCGAGGAGACGATCTCGAAGCCGAGTTCGGAGAGTTCGTTCGTGATCTCGGTCAGGTCACTGGTATCGGTGGCCACGACTTCGATGTAGATGTTCCGCTGGCTCGTCAGCATCTCGCGGACGTCCACGACGCCGTGTGATTCGATCGCCGTCCGGGCGAGTTCCTCCCGGTCCTCGGCGGGCGCCGAGCAGACGAACATCACGCGGAGCGGGTAGTTGGCCCGTTCGTAGTCGATCTTCGGGTAGTAGCCCTGGATGATCCCCATCTGCTCCATCTGCTCGATCCGGTTGCGGACTGTGCTGGCCGAGACGTCGACCGCCTCGGCCATCTCCGCGATGGTGACGTTGCGGGCGTCCTTCTGGAGCGCGTAGAGGATGCCCCGGTCCACGGCGTCGAGAGACACGTCGCTCATGTCTCCCAGCAAGGCGACGGGGTACATAATTCCGATCCCCGAGCGAGATCAGCGCGCCTCGTCGATCACCTCGACGCCGGTGAACTCGAAGCGAGCGCCGCCGGATTCGCTCTCCGCGAGGGTGACCTCCCAGCCGTGGAGCTCCGCGATCTCGCGGGCGATCGACAGCCCGAAGCCGGTCCCGTTTGCCGTCGTCGTGTAGCCGATCTCGAACACCCGGTCACGCTCGTCCTCGGGGATGCCGGGGCCGTCGTCGGCGACGTAGAACCCGCCCGGACAGTCGCCGACGGTGACGGTGACGTCCTCGCCGCCGTGCTCGAGGGCGTTCCGGAAGAGGTTGTCGAGCAGTTGCCGGAGGCGGTTCCGGTCGGCCGCAATCCGCCGGTCGGTCCGGACGTCGGTCTCGGCGTGGTCGCGTTCGCCCGCCTGCCAGCACTCGGCGACGATGTCGGCCAGCGAGACCGGTTCGACCGCGAGGGCCGTCTCGCCCTGTCGGGCCAGGGTCAGCAGTTCGTCGATCAGCGTTCCCATCCGCTCGAGGGCGCGGTCCACCGCGTCGAGGGACTCGCTGTCACACTCCTCCCGGACCAGTTCCAGTCGCCCGGTCGCGACCTGGAGGGGGTTGCGCAGGTCGTGGCTGACGACGCTGGCGAACTCGTCGAGGCGCTCGTTCGTGCGCTCCAGTTCCCGTTCCCGCTCGAGGCGGTCGAGCGCGCTCTCGGTGTGGCTGACCAGGAGGTCCGCGAGTTCGCGATCGACCGCCGAGAAGGCGCCCCGATCCGCCGAGACGGCCTGGAACACGCCGTGATCGCCGATCGGGATGCTCAGCGCCGATCGATACGGCCCCTGGGGCCGGGCGTCCTCACAGTCCGCGAGGTCGTCCACCACCAGCGATTCGCCGGTGCGGAACGTCCGGCCGGCGATGCCCTCGTCGACGGACATGGTGGTCGTTTCCGACGGGGGGACGTCCCGGGAGAGTGCGACCTTCCGCAGATAGCCGTCCTCGGCCATGTCGATCCCGCTCAGGTCGAACGCGAGGATCTCGCGGCTGGCGGCGACCGTCCGCTCGCAGATCGCCTCGATCGACGTCTCGGTCTCGAGGTCGGCCGCGACCTCGTGCAGCGCCGTGAGCTTTCGCTCGTACTCCCGCTGTGCCGTGACGTCCTGGTACACCGCGTAGGCCCGGGTTCCGCCCGTCTCCGAGTCGACCGGGACCGACCGCAGGAGGAACTCCCGGGTGCCGTCCGGCGTCTCGCGACGCACCTCCTCCTCGAACTGCTCGCCGGCGCGTGCCTGCTGGTTGATCGCGCTCGCCTCCGACTCCTTCCCGTCCGGGACGACGAGCGCGTCGAGCGACGCGCCGACTGCCTCGTCCTCGGTGACCCCGAACGTCCGCTCGAACGCATCGTTGACGTCCCTGACGATCGGTTCCCCGTCCTCGAAGGCGGTGTACGCGATCGCCGCCAGGGCGTTCTCGAAGAGGGCCTCGAGTTCCCGCTCGCGCTCCTTGCGCTCGGTGATGTCCTCGTAGACGCCGTAGTAGTCCAGGTCGCCGCCGACGGGGATGCTCCGCAGGAGAAAGTCCCGCGGGCCGTCGGCGGTCCGGCGCCGGACCTCTCTGTCGACGGGCGCGCCCGTCCTGGCCTGCTCGTCGATCCGGCGCGCCTCGGATCGGCTCCCCTCCGGGACGATGAGTTCGTTGACCGAGGCGCCCAGCGCCTCCTCCTCGTCGATCCCGAACGTCGCCTCGAAGGCCGCGTTCACCGCGCGGATTCTCGGCCCCTTGTCCGTCGTCTCGATGGCGACCGTCGGCTCCGGGAAACTCTCGAATAGCGCCGCGCGCTGACGCCGCGTCTCCTCGAGGGCCGCCCGTGTCCGGCGCTGATCGACGGCCGTCTCGATCCTGGCGGCGAGCATCGAGGACCGATCGGTGCCGGCCCCCTCGCGCAGGTAGTCGGTGACGCCCGCCGAGATGGCGTCGCTGGCGATCGCCTCGTCGCCGTCGGCGGTGGCGAGGATGAACGGGAGCGTCGGGTCACGATCGCGAACCGCCTCGAGGAACTCGATGCCGTCCCGTCCCGCCAGGTCGTACTCGGAGACGACGCAGTCGAACTCCTCCGCCCCGAGCGCTTCGAGGCCTTCGGCCGCGCTCGTCGCCGTCTCGACGGCGATCCGCTCGTCCTCGTGCTCGAGATTGGTCGCCGTCCGTGACGCGAGTTTCGGATCGTCGTCGACGTGGAGAACACGGATTTCGCCAGCGCGTTGCATGCCAGTGCGTTCCGTCCCCCTATGGATCGATTCGTGATAAGTCCAGCGTCAAACAACAGTCGCGAGACATTTTATTTCTCGCCGTAGGCGCCGACTAAACCCGTTATCGCGGCCGATTTCCGGATTCGAGACGGCCGAAACAGTTGTAGTGCTGTATTCTCAATAGCAACGACATCGGAGCAGACGAGATGGCGTCACGGACAGTGCTCGTCGCCGGCGTCGGGGAGACCGTGGCCGGACTGGAGGCGGCGTTCCACGAGGCGGGAGCGTCACCGGCGGTCAGGCACCTCGACGAACTGAGCGAACTCATCGACCGGCTCACGCGGTCGGCCGTCGACTGTCTGGTCGTTCCCGCCGAAATCGAGGACGTGTCGGCCTGGCGCGTCGGGTACGGCGTCCGGAGTTTCTTCCCGGCGCTGCCCGTCGTCGTTGTGGGACCGGACCCGGACGCGGTCCCGGCGGACCTGAACGTGACCGCCGTCCCGGCCGGGCGAATCGACGACCCCGAGGTCGTCGCGGCGGTGCTGGACGCCCTCGAGGGGGGCGTCGACTCCGACGCCGCGCGCGCCCCCTCGCGCATGGAGACGCTGCTGCTCTCGATGTTCGACCAGTTCCCCGTCCACCTCTACGCCAAGGACGCGGCGGCGCGGCACGCGCTCACGAGTCGCTACTCGATGTCCCCGACAGCGCTGATCGGGCTCACCGACCTCGACTACGTCGAACTGCCGAAGGACCACCGTGAAGCCGCCTACCGCGACGACATGGACATCATCGAGGGCGACCAGCAGGCCCTCGAGATCGAGGAGTACACCGACTACCTGGATTCACACACCCTCACCTCGAAAGTGCCCTGGTACGACGAGGACGGCGACGTGGTGGGGCTGGTGGGACTGACCAGGGACATCACCCAGCGCAAGAAACGCGAACACGCCGCCCGCCGTCAGCAGGAACTGCTCGTGAAACTCGCGATCCTCGCGGCCCACGAGTTCCGCAACGAACTGCAGGTGGCGCTCGGTCGACTGGAACTCCTCGAGGCGGATCCCGACCGTTTCGAGGAGCAGATCGGGGTGATCGCCGAGTCACACGATCGGTTGATCGAAATCGTCGACAAGGTCGTCGACCTCGCCTCCCGCGAGCGGCCGATGCGTGGCGAAACGACCGTCTGGCTCTCGAAGCTCGGCCGCGAGGTCTGGGACACGCTCGATACGGACGGCGCCACGATGCGGGTCGAGACGGACGCCCGGATGACGGCCGACCCGGAGTCGGCGAGCCTCTTTCTCCAGATCCTGTTCGACAACGCCGTCGAGCACGCGGGCCCTGACGTGACCGTCACAGTCTCGGCCACCGAGAACGGGTTCGTCGTCGCGGACGACGGTCCCGGCATCGCCGTCGAGCCACTCGAGCGCATCTTCGACGCCGGGGTGTCGACCGTCGAGGGGAACACCGGGTTCGGCCTGTTCGTCGCCAAGAGCGTCGCCGACGAGCACAACTGGCGACTCGAGGCGGCCGACGCCGCCGACGGGGGCGCCAGGTTCGAGATCACGGGGCTGAACAAACCCGACGCGTGAGCGTGCAGGACGACGCGGTGACGTGACCGTCCGGCCGACCCGGCGCGGTCACTCCGACCGCGGCCCGGCCTCGCTCGGGTCGAACGGCTCGAAGCCCACGTCCCGCGCGGGGGAGTCCGCGGCCAGGTCGAGGCGGGCACCGGTTAGCCGCTCGATCCCGGGGTCGGCGACCACGGAGTGTCGGTCGTTGCCGGTGTTCCGGCGCCACTGGTCGATCGGGTGCTCGAGCGGGCCCCGCAGCATCTCGACCGCGCCGTCGGCCCGGTCCCACAGCAGGTTCCGGTCGCTCTCGATGGCGTCCGGTGGCGCGTCGTAGACGGGACAGTCGTCGGCCACGAGCACGTTGTGCTCGAACCGCATCGACGTGCCCGACCCGGTGCCGTCCGGGGCGACCGGCCCGCCGTCGACGGTCATCGCCTGCCCGCCCACGAGGACGTTGTTCCTGAAGACGTTGTCCCGGCCGTAGGTGAAGTTCACCGTCAGCACGGCGCCGTGGACGAGGTTGTCCTCGACGACCCACCCCGTGCTGCCGGGGTCGAGGTCGATGCCGCCGCCGTGGAGCGGGTCGGTCTTGAAGACGTCCGCGACGACGTTGCCCGAGACGGTGACGTTTTCCTGCGTGCCGACGCCGTAGATGCCGAACCGCTCTTCCACCGCGAGCCCGCCCACGTCGTGGACGTAGTTGCCCCGCACGTCGACGTTCGCGGACTCGCTGTCCCGGTAACCCCACGTCCACCCCGTCGAGATGCCCCCGTAGTAGAGGTCGCTCACCTCGTTGTGGACGAGTTCGACGTCGCGGGCGTGCTGGACCAGGACGCCCGCGGCCGAGTGAAAGACCAGCCCGCCGTCCCGGACGGTCGAGTCCGCGATCCGGACGCCCCCCGGGTCGGTCCGTCCCGGCCCCAGGTTCACGGTGACGCCGCCCGCGCCCAGGTCCGCGAACCGCGAGCGCGAGACGGTCACGTCCCGGCAGTCCCGGCCGACCGCGAGGCCGTACTGGCCCACGTGTGCCAGGTCACAGTCCCGGACGGCGACGTGGCGCGCCCGCTCGAGGGACACGGCGCCGGGGACCGTCGCCGCGGCCTGGAGGTGGCCCCGCGGGGGGTAGTCCCACCCGGCGTGGGCGAACGTCAGCCCGCGAAAGCGCAGGTGCTCGACCGGGCCGTGTATCTCGCCGCCGGCGACGTCGACTAGGCGGTCGGTCACCGGGACGACGGCCGTCACCGCAGCCGGCGTCTCGCCCTCGCGGGGGAGGTAGGTCAGTCGATCACCCTCGACGGTCCACTGGCCCGGCCGCGCGAGGGCGCCGGTCACGTTCGCGAAGTAACACTGTCCCCCGCCGGCGGTCTGGGCGTGGTGGACGCCCCACTCGCCGGGGTGGCCGGCGGTGCGTCGCGCCACCGTCACGAGTCCGTCGTCGCCCAGCCGCCGGATCGGAAGGCGTTCGGCGCCCCAGGCCTTCATCCGTACCAGTTCGGCGTCCGCGTCGACCGCGGCGGGGCGGTCCCGGACGACGATCCGTCGGGGGTCCGGCGGGCCGCGCTCGGTCGCGAGCAGGTCCGGGTCGGCCGCGGCGGCGTCCGCGCGCGGGGCGAACGCCCGGTCGACCGACTGGGGCAGTCGCGGCCGGTAGCGGCGCTCGCCGTCGACCCAGAGCTGTCGGATCGGGTGCCCGTCCCCGGCACCCTCGGGGAGCGTCGCCCGCCAGGCGCGCCGCCCCGCGACGGTCGTCTCCGTCCACCCGTCGATAGCCCGTCCCCCGGAGACGACCGGCGTCTCGCCCGGGAAGGCGGCGTACACCACCGGAGCCGACTCGGTGCCGCCGTCCCCCGGGCCGAACTCGACCGGCGCGTCGAGCCAGTAGACGCCACCCCGAAGCAGGACGCGCACCGGGTCGCGCCGGTCGGCAAGGTCAAGGGAACGGACGGCCCGCCGGGCTCGGTCGAGCGTGGCGAACGGGCCGTCGGCGCCGCCGGGCGACGGGGCCCTCCCGGACCACCCGTCGTCGCCGTCGGGCGCGACGTAGAAGTCGGCGTCCGGGGCGCCGCCGCCCGAACAGCCCGCGAGCAGGCCGCCGACGCCCGCGAGCCCGCTCGCCAGGTACGCGCGCCTGTGCATAGTCAGATCACTGTACGGTTCGGGAGAAAAAGGGTCGGGTCCGGTACGGTTCGGGAGAAAAAGGTCAGGGTCGGAGTCCTGAAGTGAGTGAGCGCCCACTCGGGAGTATGGACGACAGCGTCCCGCCGGAAGCGCGGGCCGAGATCGCGGGCGCCGTCCGGCGCGCACTCGCCGAGTACGGGTACGAACGGGTGACGACGGCCCGGATCGCCGCCGAGTACGGCAAGAGCGAAGCGGGGCTGTACTACTACTACGACAGCAAGGACGAGATGATCGCCGCGTTCCTCGAACACGCCGCCGAGGAGCGACGCGCGTCCCTCGCTGGGATCGACCCCGGCGACCCCGACGACCCCGAAGCGGCGCTCCGGGCGGCCTGCGAGCGCCTGTTTCGATCGCCCGGCGAGGAGGGCGCCAGCGTCCACGTCGCCGTGATGGAACTGCTGTCACACGCCCCGTACAACGAGACGCTTCGGGGGCCACTGCTCGAACTCGAGCGCGCGACCCTCGACGCGCTGACGGCCCTCGTCCGTGCCGGCGTCGAGCGCGGCGTCTTCCGGGAGGTCGATCCGCGAGCCGTCGCCGCCTTCCTGCTCGCGGCGGCCGACGGCTCGACCGGCTTTCACGTCGCCCTCGAGATGGACGTCGGGGCGGACCTGCGCGCCGGGTGGTCGGCCTACGTCGACTCCCTGCTGGCAGGTTCGGGGTGAGGAGCGCGCGATCACGCGCCGACGATGTCCCGCTCGGCGACTTAGTAAGTGCTCACTCGATAGCTTTATGGTCGCCCGGTTGTCATCCACGCCCATGACCCCGCAGGGCGCCGTGACGGGAGTCGCGCTGATCGGGCGGATCGAGTCCGTGGTCCTCTGGACCCACGTCGTCGCGGGGTTCGCAGCGCTGTTCGGTGGCCTGGGCGCGCTCCTCACGGAGAAGGCCGGCCGGCGCCACCGCCTGTGCGGGCGAAGCTACGTCGTCTCGATGGCCGGCGTCTCCGGGACGGCGCTGGCGCTGTACGTCATCGATCCGACGTTCTTCCGGCAGTTCCTGGCGCTGGTCGCCGTGTTCAGCTTCTACTTCGCCTTCTCGGGCTACCGCGTCCTCTCCCGCAAGCGGCCCGCAGCCGGGCCGGGAATCGTCGACTGGGTCGCCGTCGGCCTGTTCGGCCTCGCGAGCGTGGGCATCCTCGGGATGGGCGTGCGCCTCGTTCTCGCGGGGACCGGCTTCGCGCCGGTGATGCTCGTGTTCGGCGGTATCGGCGTCGTCTTCGCGGGCATCGACGTGCGGGGCTACCGCCGGGAGAGCGACCCCGGCGCGTGGGTCGGCGAACACGTCACCCGGATGGGCGCGGGCTACATCGCCACGGTGAGCGCCTTCTCGTCGGTGAACCTGCTCGTCCTGCCCGGCCTCCTGCGGTGGCTGTGGCCGACGCTCGTGGGCGTGCCGGCGCTCGTGTACGTCCGGCGGCGGTTCGACGAGCGGTTCGTCCGCGAGACTGCCTGACAGGGATTGGTAGGACCCTGTCCCGGTCCGGCCACACGACGTCGTGCGATCGAGACGGGACTGACTCGCAATACTCCGTCTGACTCGCAACAATCAGAATGAAGGACGGGGTCGACCACGCTCCGCCTCGAGGTGGCCTTACAGGTCCACGCGCGAACCGCTCTCGGCGGCCTCGAAGACGGCCTCGATGGCCCGCATGTCCACGAGGCCGTGCTCGCCGTTCGCGTACGGTTCCTCGTCCCGGAGGACGCAACTCGAGAAGTAGTCGAACTCCTCGCGCATCTGCTGGTACTCGCCCATCTCCGGGAGTTCGATGTCGGCGTCGATGTCGCCCCGGTCGACGGTCAGCGCCGACGGCGCGAGGAAGGCGGGTTCGAGCGTCAGCGAGCCGTCGGTGCCGACGATGGTCAGAAAGCCCGAGCGGTGGGCGTTCTGGCTGGCCGAGAGCGACGCCAGGACGTCGCCCTCATACTCGACGGTGAACGCGGCGCGCTCGTCGGGCACGTCCTCGAAGCCCTCCGCGCCCGAGTAGGTGGCGGCGCTGACCGCGACCGGGTCCCGCCCGAGGACGTACCGCGTCGTGTTCAGCGGATACACTCCCAGATCAGTCACGGAGGTGCCCGGGCCGGCCAGATCCGGGTTCAGCCGCCACTGCTCGGGGTCGGGGATCATCTCCAGCAGGCGCTGGGACATGTGGCCGTGGACGTGGGCCGGCGTCCCGACGAAGCCCTCGTCGATCAGTTGCCGCATCCGGCGGACGGCGGGATCGGTGTGCATCCGGTAGGCCACCATCAGGGGCACGTCCGTCGCCGCCTCGACGAGGCGTTCGGCGCGCTCGACCGACGACTCCATGGGCTTCTCACAGAGGACTGCCTTGCCGTTCTCGGCCGCCGTCTCGACGTAGGGCAGGTGGAGCGCGTTCGGCGTCCCGACGTAGACGGCGTCGTAGGCGTCGGTCGCGGCGCCGTCCTGGAACTCCTCGTAGGTCAGGGCGTGCTCGACGCTCGAGTGATCCGCCGCGACCCGTTCGGCCTTCTCGGTCGAACTGCTCACGAGGACCGTCGTCTCACAGACCTCGGACTGCTCGGTGACCGGGATGGCGAAGTCACGCGTCCACCAGCCGAGTCCGACCATCGCGAACCGGACGGTGCCCTCGTCGGCGGTCGACCACTCGCGCTCGGTGAACTCGTCGAAGAACTGTTCGAGTTCCATGCCAGGGGCCGCGGGCCCGAGCACAATAAACCCAACCGCGTCGGTTCCGGCCCCGCTCGCGTTCCCCCTTTCGCGTCGGTTCCGGCCCCGCGTCAATCACTCGCCGTACTGCGCTCTGACCGCGGCCCGATCGATCTTCTCCGGACCGGACGTGGGGAGCGCGTCAACGAGGACCAGATCCCGGGGGTGCTTGTATCCCGCCAGGCGCCCCTCACAGAACGACTGCAGGTCCGCGAGGGTCACCTCGCCCACGACGACGGCCCGCCCGACCTGCCCCCACTCCTCGTCCGAGACGGGGACGACCACGGCGTCCTCCACGCCGGGGTGCTCGGCGAGGACCCGTTCCACCTCGACGGGGTAGACGTTCTCGCCGCCGGAGACGAACAGCTCCTTGACCCGCCCCTCGATGGAGACGTAGCCGTCCTCGTCCACGCGCGCGAGGTCGCCCGTCGACACCCAGGTCCCGAACGTCGCCGCGCTCTCCTCGGGCGCGTCGCGGTAGCCGTCGGCGGCGCCCGGCCCCCGGAGTTCGAGTTCGCCGACCGCTCCCTGTTCGACGGCGTCACCGTCCCGGACCACCCGCACGTCGACGTGCGGGACGGGCTTGCCGACGGTGTCTGCCTTCTCCCGCGGCCAGTCGTCGGGCATCGCGAAATTGTTGGGGCCACACTCCGTCAGCCCGTAGCCCTGCGAGAGATCGACCCCCCGGTCCCACCAGCGGTCCATGACGGCCTCGCGGCAGGGGCCGCCGCCGGACTTGACGACCCGCAGCGTCGAGAGGTCGGTGTCCGCCCAGCGGTCGTGGCGGGCCATCCGCCGGAGGACCGCCGGGACCGCGACGAGCACCGTCGCCGCCTCCCGTTCGACCGTCGCGAGCAACGCCCCGGCGTCGACCTCGCGGTCGAGGACGACGGTGCCGCCCATGTGCCACAGCGGCACCGTGATGACGTTCCAGCCGCCGGTGTGAAACGTCGGGAAGGTGAGCGGCGTCACGTCGTCCGGGCGCAGGCCCCAGGCGGTGATCGTGTTCAGCGAGTTCCAGACGAGCGTGCGGTGGGGAAGCACCGTCTCCTTCGGCGTGCCGGTCGACCCGCCGGTGTGCAGGAGGAGGTGTGGATCCTCGGGGGCGAGCGTCGCCGTCTCGACTGGGGCGTCGTCGTCGGGGAGAGCGGCCGAGTACGCCTCGTCTGCGTGGTCGCCGTCCGCCGCCAGCGCCAGGACCGCCGGGTCCCTGTCTATCCTCTCGAGCGCCCGCCGGACGTCCCCCTCGAAGGGTTCCTCGACGATCACCACTCCCGGGTCGATCCCCGAGAGCAGCGTCGCCTGCTCGGGCGGCGCGAGGCGATGGGAGAGCGGCGCCAGGACCCCGCCGGTCTTGGCCGTCGCCAGGAACAGGTCGACGACCGCCGGCCGGTTGCGACTGACGACGGCGACGCGCTCGCCGTCCCGGACGCCGAACCGGTCGAGGAGCCGCGCGGTCCGGTCTGCGCGCCGGTCGAGGTCGGCGTAGGTGAACCGGCGACCGGTCGCCGCGTCGACCAGCGCCTCCCTGTCGGGCGTCAGGGCCGCCCGGCGTTCGCTCCAGGCCCCGACCCACGCCTGCGGTTCACGCTCGTAGTTCATCGCGGAACCCCCGGGATGCACGCTCGTAGTTCATCGCGGAACCCCCGGGATGCACGCTCGCAGTTCATCGCGAACCCCATCGACTCACGCCCGGAGTCCATCGAGGAACTCCCGGAGGCGGTCGTTGACGGCCTCGGCCTGCTCGATGAACACCAGGTGGGGACCGCCCCCGAGTTCGAGGAACTCGGCGTTCGGCAGGCGATCGGCCAGCAGACGGCCGTTCTCGACCGGGACGACCCGGTCGTCGGTCCCGTGGACGACCAGCGCGGGCAGCGTGACCTCCTCGAGGCGATCAGACACGTCGAACGCGGCGACGGCGGCGGCCTGCCACTCGCGGGCGCGTTCGGGCGCGTCGCTCTCGAGGCGCCAGTCGACGATCTGTTCGTACAGGTCCGAGTGCCAGTCGTCGAAGCCGGCGCTCAGCGCCGGGGCCATCTTCCGGCGGATCGCCTCGCGCTCGTCGATGTCGTCCGGGAGGCCGAAGATACGGTCGCGCGTCTCCTCGGGTATGGGCACCGTGTCCGGGCCGCCCGGCGTCGTCGAGAGCAGCGTCAGCGAGACCGCCCGGTCGTGATCGAGCGCGTACTGCAGCGCGATCATCCCGCCCATGCTCGCGCCGACGACGTGAGCGCGCTCGACGCCCGCGTCCGCGAGGACGGCCTCGAGGTCGTCCGCCATCTCCCGGATACTGTACGGTCCCTCGGGCACGTCGGAGTCACCCGTCCCGCGGTTGTCCCACACGATCCGCTCGTACTCGGCCAGCGCCGAGCGCTGCCAGCGCCACATCCACCGCCCGTAGCCCAGTCCCTCGACGAAGACGACGGTCGGGGCCTCCCGCGGTCCGATCCGCTCGTAGGCGAGGGACACGTCCCCGTTGTGCGCCCGACCGAGGTCGTCGTCGTTCCTGACGGCTGTCATACCTGGTGGGAGGGGCCCCTCGGGCTTGAAAGTGACCCGTCACCACACCGCACGCCGACAGGGCGAAAGGAAACGGGGCGCACGACCGAAAACACTGTTCTCCGGCGATTAAACCTGAGAGACTGGGCCGCCGTCTCGCGGACGGGACACCCCGTTCCGCTAGTGTTTTACGACTCGGTCTTGCACCCACTGGTATGACTTTGCACGCCAGAGAGATTAACCAGGACGTCCGGGAACTCGGTGCGCTCCTGGGGGAGGTCCTCGAGGATCAGACCTCGACCGAGGCCTTCGACACCGTGGAGACGATCCGGCAGGCGTCCATCGAGTACCGCCGCGGGGACGCCGAGACGCGGGCGGACATGCGCGAGGCGCTCGATCGGCTGGCGCCCGAGCGCCAGGACGTCGTCGCGCGGGCGTTCACCACCTACTTCGAGTTGATCAACCTCGCCGAGGAGCGCCAGCGCGTGCGTGAGATCCGCGAGGGGAGCCAGGAGGGGGCCCTCGAGGACAGCGTCCGGGAGGCCGTCGAGTACCTCGACGAACACGGGGGCGATCCCGAGGAGATCGAGGGGGTCCTCGAGGACGTGTTGATCCAGCCGACGTTCACCGCCCACCCGACTGAGGCCCGCCGCAAGACGGTGAAGGCGAAGCTCCGGTCGGTGGCCCGGGACATCGAGACGCTCGACGAGATGCGGATGACCGACCGCGAGCAGGAGCGCGTCGAGCGCGACCTGGCGGCCGAGGTGACCAGCCTCTGGCAGACCCCCCAGGTCCGGGACCGCCGGCCGGAGGTCACCGACGAGGCGCTCAACGTCCAGTGGTACCTCGAGAACGTCCTGTTCGACGTGATCGATCAGGTGTACGACGAACTCGAGGACGCCGTCGAGGACGTGTTCGACGAGTCCGTCGACGTGCCGAAACTGTACGAGTTCCGTTCGTGGGCCGGCTCCGATCGCGACGGCAACCCGTTCGTCACGCCGGAGATCACCGAGGAGACGCTGGACCGCCAGCGCAGCGTCGTCCTCCCGCTGTACCGCGACCGGCTGAAGGAGCTCTCGGGCGTGCTGAGCCAGGACGCGAGCAACCTCGAGACGAGCGAGGCGTTCGACGAGCGACTGGCCGAGCACAAAGAGCGGCTCCCGGGCGTCGCCGCGGAGGCCGAGGAGCGGTATCCCCACGAGCCGTTCCGCCAGAAGCTGAAGCTCATGCGCGAGTCCGTCCTCCGGGTGAGCGACGTGCGCTCCGGGGGCTACGACGACGAGTCCGAACTGCTCGCGGACCTCCGGGCCATCGCCGCCGACCTCCGGGAGAACGACGCCGGGGTGGTCGCGGAGGCCCACGTCGACCCGCTGATCCGCCGCGTCGACACGTTCGGGTTCAACCTCGCCAGCCTGGACCTGCGCGACCACCGCCAGATGCACACCGACGCCATCCACGAGGCGATGGACCGGCAGGGCATCGACTACAAGGACCGCGACGAGGACGGCCGCGTCGAACTGCTCACCGAGGCCATCCTCCAGGAGGAGCCGGTGATCGACATGGCGGACGCGGAGGGGCTCTCGGACGACGCGGAGCGGGTCCTCCGGCGCTTCCGGAAGGCCGCCGACTGGCAGCGCGAGTACGGCGTCGACGCCATCGACACCTACTGTATCAGCTGGTGTGAGGAGCCATCGCACGTCCTCGAGGTCCTCTTTCTGGCCGACCAGGCCGGGATCGTGGACCTACCGGGCTACTGCGGGCTCGACATCGTCCCCCTGCTCGAGTCGAAGTACGCGCTCGACGGCGCCCGCCGCATCATGGGTACCCTGTTCGAGAACGAGGCCTACGAGAAGGCCCTGGCGGCCCGCGGCGGCGTCCAGGAGATCATGCTCGGCTACTCCGACTCGAACAAGGAGAACGGCTTCCTCGCTGCCAACTGGAGCCTCTACCGCAACCAGAAGCGCCTGGCGAACATCACCGACGACTTCGACGTCGACCTGCGCCTGTTCCACGGCCGCGGTGGCTCCATCTCCCGGGGCGGCGGCCCGATGAACGACGCGATGCTGGCCCTCCCCAACGAGACGGTCTCCGGGCAGATCAAGTTCACCGAGCAGGGCGAGGCAATCGCCGAGAAGTACGCCAACCCCTCCATCGCGGAGCGCAACCTCGAACAGATGCTCAACGCCCAGATCAGGGCCCGGCACAACGCGCTCGAGGAGCCGGTCGAGGAGATTCCCGACGAGTGGGCCGACGCCATGGAGACGGCCGCCGAGGCCGCCCGCGAGGAGTACCGCGCGCTGCTCGAGACCGACGGCTTCGTCGAGTTCTTCGAGCAGGCGACGCCGATCACCGTGATCGAGAACCTCAACATGGGCTCGCGGCCCGCCTCCCGGAGCGAGGACCGCAGCGTCGAGGACCTGCGGGCGATTCCCTGGGTGTTCTCGTGGACGCAGGCCCGCTGTATCATCCCCGGGTGGTACTCGGTGGCGACGGGTCTGCAGACCTACCTCGACGAGGGCGGCGACATGGAGACGCTCCAGGAGATGTACGAGGAGTGGCCCTTCTTCCGGACGAAACTCGACAACGCCTCGCTGGCGCTGGCCCGGACCGACCTCGACATCGCCGACGAGTACGCCGCGCTGGCCGACGAGGACCTGCGCGACCGCATCTACTCCCGCATCACCGACGAGTACGAGCGGGGGGTCGATCTCGTCTCCGACATCACCGGCCGGAACGGCCTGCTGACCCGCGAGTGGCTCGAGGAGAACCTCGAGCGCCGCAACCCCTACGTCGACCCGCTGAACCTCCTGCAGGTGCGCCTGCTCGCCCAGTCTCACCTCACCGAGACCGAACAGCGAACCCTGCGGCTCACCGTGCAGGGCATCGCGGCCGGCATGAAAAACACCGGGTGACGGCCCCCCTGCCGGCCACGGCGGGCCCAGCATGATAGCCCGTATCTTCAAGCCCGTGTGAGTCGTACCCACGGTCATGGCGCTCGATACGGTGCTCCTGGCGATCGGACCGAACGACGACGAGCGCGGCGACGCGCTCGCCCGCACTGTCTCTGACATCGCCGGACCGGCCGGCGCGCGGGTGGTACTCCTGCACGTGTTCACGGACGAGGAGTACGAGAACGCGGTGAGCCGACTCGACTTCCAAGATCCCGACGACGACGAACCCGACGCTGTCGCCCGCCGGATCACGTCGGTCCGGTCGATTCGCGAGACACTGCAGGACGCCTCGATCGAGGTGTCGGTCCGCGGCCGCGTCGGCGAACACGGCGACAGCATCGTCGCGCTCGCGGAATCGGAGGACGCGGATCTGGTGGTCGTCGGCGGCCGGCGACGCTCGCCTGCCGGCAAGGCCGTGTTCGGTTCGACCGCCCAGCAGGTCCTCCTCGAAGCTCCCTGTCCGGTGACGTTCGTCCGGGGGGACTGATCCGAGGGTTGAAACCGGAGCAGTCGACCAACCCCGCCGTGACCTGACCGCCGCCGCGGGTCGGGAAGCGGGAGTGCGACGCGTCGGCCCGCGGGCGCCCGAGCGTCGCCTGTTTGCCCACGTGACGAGCTACGTCGTCGCGGCCGCCCGGGGAGCGTCGCCGACGGTCACTCGACGAGCGCCTCCGACAGTCACTCGACGAGCGCCGCTTCCAGCACCTCGAGGGGGTGGGTTATCTCGTAGCCGGTCCCGTGTTCCATCTGCATCGCACAGGTCGGACACTCCGTCAGGCCGGTCGTTCCCTCGGCGGCGTCCATGTGCTCGAACATCTCCTCGCCGATCGCCATGGACTTCTCGTACTTCTCGGCCTTCCAACCGTAGGTGCCGGAGATCCCGGAACAGGAGTCGCCCACGTCCTCGACGGTCACGCCGTCGAGTTCCCGGAACAGCTCCAGCGCCTGGCGCTCGAGTCCCTGGTTCCGGGCGTGACAGGGGGCGTGGTACGCGAAGGCGGGCAGGTCGACGCTCGCGTCGGCCAGTTCCCCCTCCAGGTCCTCGTGGATCCGGAGGTACTCCAGGGCCTCGAAGGTGTTTGCGGCCACTCGATCGGTCCCCTCGAAGTCGAACAGTTCGGGGTACTCCTGTCTGAGCGCCATCGAGCAGGAGGTACACGAGCAGACGGCGTCGTACCCCTCGTCGACGAGATCGGAGAGGGACGCGACGTTGACGCTGGCGCCGCGCCGGGCGTCCGGTAGCATCCCGTTGGCGAACATCGGGGTGCCCGAGCAGCGCTGCTCGGGGACGACCACCTCGTAGCCGAACGACTCGAACACGCGGACCAGCGCCTTCCCCACCTCGGGCGTGTTGTAGTTCGCGTAACAGCCATGGAAGTACGCGACGCGCTTCTCGTCGGACTGCACCGCCGGCCCGCCGCGCTCGCGCCACCACTCCCGGAACGTCTGGCTCGCGAACTCGGGGAACGATCGTTCGCTCGTGATGCCGAGCGTCTTCTCGTTGACCCACTGGACGACGCCGTTGTTGAGCACGAAGTTCGCCAGTCGGGGCACCTTGCTGCCGATCGCGGCGAACGTCCGGTAGTTCGCCAGGATGCGGTTGCGCCAGTAGGTCCGCGAGAGCCGCGACACCTCCTCGCGGACGTACTCGCCGCGGGCCTCGTTGTGCATCTGACTCAGGGGGACGCCGGACGGACAGGCGTTGTCACAGCGCATGCAGTTCGAGCAGTCGGTGATCGAGTCGTCGACGTCGTACCCTTCCTCGGTCTGCTTGAGTCGCCACTGCTCCGGTCCCTGGAACTTCGGCCCCGGGAAGTCGTCGTCCACCTCCGCCACGGGACAGTTCGTATCGCAGGTCGAGCACTTGTAACAGGAGTCCGCCCCGGGCCGGAGATCCATCGTCTCGTCGTCGGGGAACACCTGCACGGGTTCGAAGTCCGAACCGGTGTTGGGCTCGCTCGGCTGGAAGTCGGCGCTTTGCTCGTCGGTGTCGTCGGGGGATTCTGCGTCACTCATTGTGGGGCCTCCGTCGCCGCGGCCGTGCCGGCCGCGTAGCCGGTCGCGATCGAGACGCCGCTGCCGGACAGCTCCGCCGCGAAGTCGTACCCGCCCAGGACGCTCCCGGCCGCGCGCAGGTTCGAGAATTCTGGATCGCCCCCCGCGTCGGTCGGGCGCAGGTCGTCGTCGGGCGCGACGCCGAAGCGGGCGAACGGGTGGTCATCGAAGACGCCGTCCTCGAACCAGTCGTACCGGTCGTCCGGGTGCGGGACGTGACAGTCGAACACCGGTTCGCGCACGCCTCCGCGGTCGGACTCGACGCCCTTGCCGACGAGTCCCCCGGTCGCGAGGACGAACTGCGAGGCCGCGTACGGTACCTCGGCCCCGTTGCGCTCGACGAGGACGTGCTCGACGGCGTCCCCGCCCCCGTAGCCGACCACGGGGTTCCCCGTCTCGATCCTGGCGCCAGCGCGGTCGAGCGCGTCGAACAGTCGCTCCCCGAGGCGCAGGCCCGGCAGCGAGGGCGGACCCATCGGCACCTCGAACACGTCGGCGCCGAGTTCGCGCTCGAGCGTCGCTCGCACGCCGGCGGGGTCGTCGTCGCCCAGTACGGCAGGGAAGCCGACCCGCTCGTGGCCCCCGAGGTGGGGTTTCACGCGCTCGGCGAGCGCCTCGCGGGCCCCGCGCCGGTCGCCCTCGTGAGTCACGTCCTCGTTCGCGTCGAGCAGGTGCGCGTAGCGGGTCACCTTGGCGTCGGGGCGCAAGTCACCTGGAAACGGGACGGTCACGCCCTCGACACGGAAGGGGACGCCGGCCGCCGCGAGGTGGTCTGCCGCCATCGGCGCGTCGAAGTCGACCAGCGTCTCGAAACCCACCAGCAGGGCGTCGCGGTCGTCGCTGGCGAGGCCGGCGGCCGTGCTCGCGGGATACCGGGCCGTCGGCTTCACGGTGCCGCCGTGGGTCGGCACCAGCGCGTTCGCGTTCCCGTGGCTGCCGTAGTAGCCGTCGACGGCGTCGTCGAACAGATCGAGTCCGGATCGGACGGCCCCGGTCCCGACGACGCGGTAGGGGTGGTCCGGGTGCAGGTCCGGAATCGCGTCGAGGGGCTCGACGACCGTCTCGCCGTCGCGGTAGCCCAGCACGTCGATCAGGCCGGTGGCCTGCCGGAGCGTGCTCTGCTTGTAGGAGACCAGTCGCGTGTCCGCGCCCGCCTCGGTAGCCGCGAGCGCGGCGGTGAGGCCGGCGAGGCCGCCGCCGACCACCAGCACGCCGGACTCAATCGCCATCCTGGCCCCTCCCGTCGACCGCGACGCCGGCGTCGCCCGACTCGCCGCGAGACGGGGGGCCGTCGTCGAAGGCGGCGAAGTCGAGATCCGCTTCGTCGGCGGGGTCGTGCGCGCGGTTCTGCGTGGTCGACTGGAGCGCGTAGTTGAGCATCGCTTGAGACAGTTGCTCGCCCCAGAGGGCGTGACGCTGGCCCTTCCAGCGCTCCTGGAGGAGGTCGTCCCAGGACTCGCGGGCGGTCGCCTCCTCGTACTCGGGGTGGAGTTCGCTCGCCATGCGGTGACAGCAAAAGCCGCCCTGGCAGTTGCCCATCGAGGCGCGGGTCCGGATCCGGGTGGCGTTCAGGTCCGGGCCGGTCTGCTCGATTGCGTCGCGGATCTCCGCGCGCGTGACGGCCTCGCACTCACAGAGCACGGGGTTGGGTTCGCCGGTCTTGAGCACCTCGTCGGCCCGGGAGCCCAACCGCTCGACGCTGCGCCGGCCGACGGGCGACCGGAGGCCGAACTCCGCCATGTAGTCCCGCAGGACCTGAAAGTCCTCGCTGCCGGGGAGGGGAACGTCGGCGGTCCGGCAGTCCGCGTCGATCCCGAACAGGTCACAGACGTGATCCGCGATCTCCTCGCCCATCATCCGGTAGGTGGTGAACTTCCCGCCGACGATGCTGGTCATGCCAGGCGTGTCGTCGCGCTCGGCGTGGTCGAGCAGGAAGTAGTCCCGGGTGATGTCGGTGGGGTCCTCGGTGCCCGTCTCGGGAGGTTCGTACAGCGGGCGGACCCCCCAGAACGACCGGATCGTCCGGGCCTCCTGCAGGATGGGCACCAGTTCCGAGAGCGTGTCGATCAGCAGGTCGACCTCCCACTGCTCCTCGGGGTAGTCCTCTGGGTCCGTGACCTCCTCGTCGGTCGTCCCGAGGATGGCCGTCGTCTCGTGGGGAACGACGATATCGGCGTCGCCCTTCGGCCGACAGCGGTTGATCACGGTGTCGACCTGCCGGACGTTCATGATCGTCATCACGCCCTTCGAGGGGCGCACGGCCACGTCGAGGTCGGCCATGTCGCCAACCCGTCCCGCCCACGCTCCAGTAGCGTTGACGACGTGGTCCGCGCGGATCTCCTCGCGGCCCGACTGGACGCCGTGGACGCGCTCGCCGGACTTCGCACCGTGTTCGACCTCGACGCCGACCACCTCGCCGTCCTCGACGAGGAGGTCGACAACCTTCGAGTGGGTCTCGATGCGCGCGCCGTGCCGTTCGGCGCTGGCGGCGTTGGCGACGACCAGACGGAAGGGGTCGATAGCGCCGTCGGGCACGGCGATGGCCCTGTCGATGTCCGCGGCGAGATACGGCTCTCGGGCGCGGGCCTGCTCGCCTGAGATGGCCTGTGCGGGAATGCCACACTCCTCGCATCCGCGGAGCTTCTCCTCGAAGTACGCCTCGTCGTCCTCCGGTCGCTTGACGAACAGGCCGCCGGTCATCTCGACGCAGTGGCTCGCGATGTCCCGGAGGACGCGGTTCTCCTCGATGCACTCGGCGGCGCTCTTCTGGTCCGAGACGGCGTACCGTCCCCCGCTGTGGAGCAGCCCGTGCATCCGCCCCGTCGTCCCGTGGGTGAGGTTGCCCTGCTCGACGAGCGTCACGTCCAGACCCCGCATCGCGAGGTCCCTGGCGACGCCGATCCCCGTCGAACCGCCGCCGACGACCAGAACGGTGGGTGTGGAAGACATCAGCGTTGCCGGAGAGACGGACCCGTCGCACTTTAATGTTTATCGGAGCAAACCTGATTGATAGTAACTAATACCCTATTTTCGGGTAGTCCCTTGCTAACTAATGCCGGTGCATCGGTATAGAACACCTGATATGCGCCCTCTAGTGCGGTTCTACGGCGCCATGTCCGCTACTTTCACAAGTTTTATGGTACCGCCACATGTTGTTTACCAAGAAGTATGGACTATAGGTAAAGAATAGATAGCGATGCAACTCAACCAATGACAGACACCTACGTCGGCGCGATCGATCAGGGGACGACCGGCACCCGGTTCATGGTCTTCGACCACGACGGGACGGTCGTCGCCAACGCCTACGAGAAACACGAACAGATCTATCCCGAACCCGGCTGGGTCGAGCACGATCCGATGGAGATCTGGGAGACGACCACGTCGGTCGTCACGGCGGCGCTCCAGGACGCGGGCGTCGACGCCGACCAGCTCGAGGCCATCGGGATCACGAACCAGCGCGAGACGACCGTGGTCTGGGACGCCGAGTCGGGCAACCCGGTCCACAACGCCGTCGTCTGGCAGGACCGCCGGACGACCGACCGCATCGAACAGCTCGAGGAAGAGGACAAGATCGAGTGGATCCGCTCGAAGACCGGTCTCGAGGCGGACGCCTACTTCTCGGCGACGAAGGTCGAGTGGATCCTCGACAACGCGGACCCGATCAAGACCGGGCGCGCGCGCCCCGAGGACACACGCGACCGCGCGGAAGCCGGCGAACTCCGGATGGGCACTATCGACTCGTGGCTCGTCTACAACCTCACCGGCAACCACGTCACCGACGTGACGAACGCGTCGCGGACGATGCTGTTCAACATCCACGACATGGCGTGGGACCAGGAACTGCTCGAGGAGTTCCGGGTCCCCGAGTCGATGCTGCCGGAGGTGCGCCCGTCCTCGGACGAGAACACCTACGGGACGACCGACCCCGACGGCTTCCTCGGCGCGGAGATCCCGGTCGCCGGCGCGCTCGGCGACCAGCAGGCCGCCCTCTTCGGACAGACCTGCTTCGACGAGGGCGACGCGAAAAACACCTACGGCACGGGGTCGTTCTTCCTGATGAACACCGGTAACGAGGCCGTCGAGTCCGAGCACGGCCTCCTCACGACGGTCGGCTTCCAGCGCTCGGGCGAGCCCGTCCAGTACGCGCTCGAGGGGTCGATCTTCATCACCGGCGCGGCAATCGAGTGGCTCGAGGACGTCGAACTCATCGAGAACGCCGCCGAGACGGCGGAGCTGGCGCGCAGCGTCGACTCGACGGACGGCGTCTACGTGGTCCCGGCGTTCACCGGCCTCGGTGCCCCCCACTGGGACGGCCGGGCGCGCGGGACCATCGTGGGCATCACCCGCGGCACGCGCAAAGAACATCTCGTGCGCGCGACCCTCGAGTCCATCGCCTACCAGACCCGCGACGTGGCCGAGGCGATGGAGGCCGACTCCCGCGTCGAGATGACCACGCTCCGCGTGGACGGCGGCGCCGTGAAGAACAACTTCCTCTGTCAGCTCCAGTCGGACATCATCCAGACCGACATCGCCCGCCCGGAGGTCGACGAGACGACGGCGCTGGGATCGGCCTACGCCGCGGGGCTGGCCGTCGGCTACTGGGAGACCGTCGACGAACTCCGGGCGAACTGGCAGATCGACCGCGAGTTCGAACCGGCGATGGCGGCGAGCGAGGCCGACCGGCTGTACAGCCGGTGGGACGACGCCGTCGAGCGGTCGAAAGACTGGGCCCGCGAGGAGGGTGCGTAGGGATGAGCGGGGCACTCGCGTTCGGCGTCCTCCTGCAGTCGGATCCGGGGACGCTCCAGTACGTCATCGATCAGCTCACGAACGTCCAGCTGTGGCTCGGCGCGTTCGCGGGGGGAGCGTTCGGCGCTGCGCTGGGTGCCCTGCCGGTCTTTATCTTCACGGGCTTTCTCGTCGTCGCCGGCGAAGCGGCCGTGCTCGCCAACCCCGACGCGGCCGCGCTCACCGGCTCGATCGCCTTCGGTCCCGTCTTCGGTCCCCACACCTCCTTCGCCGGCGGCGCGGCGGCGGTTGCCTACGCCGCCCGGCGGGGGTACATGGACACCGGCTTCGACTACCACGAGGCCAAGAACATCCTCTTCGCCCAGGGCTCGCGCTGGGACGTGCTGGCCGTCGGCGGCCTGTTCGGCGTTCTCGGCATGCTCATCCGTCAGGTCTCCGGCGGATTCCTGTTGCCCTGGGACCCCATCGCCATGGGCGTCACGCTCGGCGCGCTGTTCCACCGGGTCATCCTCGGGTACTCCATCATCGGCAAGGTCGAGAAGGGCCTGCTGAACATGCGGCCCTTCGAGCAGGAGGAGCACCGCCAGGCGGCCCCCGAAGGCGACGTCGCTGCCGACGGCGGCACCGTCCAGCACGAGCGCCTGCTCGTCGAGCCGTGGCTCCCCCACCAGTACAAGTGGGGAAACGTCGCGTTCCTCGGGCTGGCGGTCGGCCTCGGGTCGGGGTATCTGGCCTACGCCACCGGGAGCGCGTTCCTCGGCTTCGGCATCAGCGCGGCGTCGCTCGTCTTTCTCAACTGCGGCGTCGAGCAGACGCCGGTGACACACCACATCACGTTACCGTCCGCGACGGCGTTTCTCGCGGTGTCGGCCTCCGGAGACGCAGTGCTGGCCGGTCTCGGAGTCGGCGCGGCGCTCGCGGTCGCGGCCATCTATGGCATCTTCGGCGCGCTGGTCGCGGAACTCCACCAGCGGATCTTCTACTCCCACGGGGACACCCACTGGGACCCGCCCGCCTCCAGCATCGTCGTGACGACGTTCACCATCGCGGTGCTGACCATCGCGGGGGTGTTCCCGACGGCCGTCTGGGTCCCGACGCTCTGATCGGCGGCCTTTTGTAGGGCCGCGTCGCCTCTTTCGGACGAACTCGCCCGGACTATGGACATCGAAGCACGGATCAATCGGCGCCAGCGACGGGACGGGGCGGCGTCGCTCGTCCTCGATTACGGGGCGCTCGCGCCGACGAGTCACGTCGCGGACCCGGTCGACCGCGGCCCCGCGCTCGAGCGACTGCTCGACTACTTCGAGCCCGTCTTCGAGGGAGCGCTTCCCGGGGACGGCTACGTCTCCGGCCCCCCGGGGGCCGGCAAGACCGCGCTCGTGACGGCCCTCGTCTCGCACCTCGACCGCCTCCCGACCGGGGCGAGCGGCGTCATCCACACGACGACCCGCGCCCGGAGCGGTCGGTCGCCCGCGTTCGTCTACGTCGACGCCCGCGAGGCCGCGAGCCGGTTTGCCTTCTATCACGCCGTCCTCGAGGGGCTGTCGGGCGAATCCGTCCCCCGTCACGGTCTCGGGACGGAGACGGTCAGGCGCCGTCTGACCGATCTGCTCGCGGACCGACGGGCGGTGCTCGTCGTCGACCACGTCGGCGAGCCGTCGTCCGTCGACCGGACCGATCTGGCAGACCTCCGGGCGCCCATCGAGGGATCGACCGCCCTCTGTGCCGTCGGCCGGGCGCCGGCGGCCGACTGGGCCGACCGGGTGTCCACGACCGTCGAGGTGCCACGCTACCAGCAGCAGGTGCTCGTCGACGTGCTGATGACCCGCGCGTCGGCGGGGCTCGCCCGTCGGGCCCTCGATCACGACCGGGCCCAGCGGATCGCCGAGTGGGCCGCCGGCGACGCCCACGACGCGCTCGCGGCGCTGCTCGTGGCCGCCGACCGCGCGTCGAGCGCCGGCCACGATCGGCTCACCGACGGCGACGTGGCGGCCGGGATCGACGACGTTCCCCGGAACGGCGCGTCCCTCGGGCGGGTGCTCGCGCTCCCGGAGAACCGGCAGGCCGTGTTGCGCGAACTCGTCGACCTCGAGGACGCCGACGTGACGTCGGTGACCGCCACCACCGACGCCATCGCCGCCGCCGACCGGGTCGACCTCTCGCCGGGGACGATCAAGCGGTTCCTCTACGAACTGGCGGAGTGGGGGATCCTGGAACGCGTCGCGGTCGAGCGCACCGACGGCCAGGGGCGTCCCCCGAGCCGGGTCGAACCGCGCTTTCCCCCGACCGCGTTCCGCCTGCTGTACGACCTCGGTTGACCATCACGCACGGCCCCCACCTGCGGACCGTCGCCGGAACCGCTAGGGCAGTCGGTCCCGCGAGCCGGTCCCCTGTGTCAGCGCGGAGGCGAGCGCCCCCATCACGACGACGTCGTCGCCCAGCGTCGTGAGCTGGATGTCGGGGATGTTCGACATGATCATGTCGTCGATGCGCTCGCGGATCGGGTCGAGCACCGCCTCGGGGTTGTGCATCGCCACGGCGCCGCCGACGTAGATCACGAGCGGCGCGTAGGCGTGGACGACGTTCGCGATGCCGATCGAGTTGTAGTGGGCCACCCGGTCGAGGACGTGCTCGGCGAACGCGTCGCCCTCCTTTGCGTGTTCGAAGACGGTCGCGGCGTCCAGTTCACCGTCGATCGGGAGGCTCGTGTCGACGGGGTCCTCGTCGTGGAGGAGACGGGCGTACCGCGGGATGCTCTCGCCCGAGCAGTACGACTCCCAGTGGCCCTCGCACCCACAGCCACAGGGCAGGCGCCCCTCGGGATCGAGTTTGAGGTGCCCGATCTCGCCGGCGTTGCCGTCCCACCCGCTGAGGACGTGCCCGTCGACGGCGATGCCGGCGCCGATGCCCGTCGAGATGGTCAGATACACCATGTCGTCGGGGTTGCGGTCGGAGTAGAAACGCTCGCCGATGACGCCGGCGTTGGCGTCGTTGTGCAGATAGACGTTCTCCGATTCGATGAGGTTCTCGACGGGGCCCGTCAGCGGGACGCGATCGATGTAGTCCGGGAGGTTCGAGGGGTTCTCGACGACCCCCTCGGCCAGGTCCAGCGGGCCGAACGAGCCGATGCCGGCCGCCTCGACGGCCGACGGCGACACGTCGGCGTCGTCGCAGGCCCGCCTGAGCGTCTCGAGGACGGCCTCGGTGACCTCGATCCCGGTCGGTCCGCTCGGCGTGTCCCCCTTGTAGCCACCCAGCCGACGACCGGTCTCGTCGCCGACGACCGCACGAATGTGTGTCGCACCGAGGTCGACCCCAGCGTACGCGGCCATTGTATCTGGAGCGAGAACGGGTCGATACTTAACTACACATATTCGTCGCCGTCGTGTGGTGGGCTGTCAGTTCCACAGCGACCGCACGCCGTCGTGCGGTCGGACCGGTACACAGTCCCAATACTCCGTCTCAGTCGTCGGTCACTTCGTCCTCGTAGACGATGCCCCGTTCGCCGTCGAGCGTCACGGCCGTCCCGTCTTCCAGGCCGTCGGGAAGTCCGGCGTCGGCGACCATCGGGATCGCGAGTTCCCGGGCGACGATGGCGGCGTAACTGGTCATCCCCTCGTGAGCGTCGACGATGCCGCTCATCCGGGAGACGTCGCCCTCGAACTCGCCGTCGAACGTCGCCGGAACGGCGATGACGGCGCCGTCCGGGACGTCCGTCAGGTCGCCGTCCGGGACGTGGTACAGCGGGCCGGTCGCGAGCCCCCCCACGACGGATCGGCCCCTGGCGATGGCCTCGGCCGCGACGTGGACCTTCAGCATGTTCGCCGTGTTCATGCCCTCGAGCTGGGTCATCATCCCCGAGAGGACGACCACGGTGTCCCCGCCGGCGGCCGCGTCGGTCTCGAGGGCCGACTGGACGGCGTTCTGGATGATAGCGTCGGCGCCCTCGTCGGTGTACTCGGTGGTCACCGGGATGATCCCCCACGAGAGGGCGAGTTGCCGGCGGACCCGCTCCGAGGGGGTCGAGGCGACGATGGGGATCGAGGGGCGGAACTTCGCGGCCTTCAGGGCGGTGTAGCCCGACTCCGAGGCGGCGACGATCGCCGCCGCGCCGATGTCCCGCGCCAGGAAGCGCGCCGATCGCGCGAGCGCGTCCGTGCGGGTGTGGCCCGCCGGCGGGATCCGCTGGTCGCGGGACTCGGCGTACTCCTCGCTGGCCTCCACGTCACGGACGATCCGGTCCATCGTCTCGACGACCCGGACCGGGTGATCGCCGATGGCCGTCTCGCCCGACAGCATCACGGCGTCGGTCCCGTCGAGGACGGCGTTTGCCACGTCCGAGGCCTCGGCGCGGGTCGGCCGGCGCTCGTGGATCATCGAGTCGAGCATCTCGGTCGCGGTGATGACCGGCACGCCCTCCTGGTGGCACTTCCGGATCGTGCGCTTCTGGATGATCGGCACGTCCTCGAGGGGACACTCGACGCCCAGGTCGCCCCGAGCGACCATGATGCCGTAGGCCGCGTCGATGATGGAATCGAGGTTGTCGACGGCGCCCCGGCGCTCGATCTTCGCGATCACGGGGATGTCCACCCCCCGTTCGTCGAGCGCCTGTTCGATCTCGTAGATGTCCTCGCCCGAGCGCACGAACGACGCGGCGACGAAGTCCGGTTCCTTCTCGGCGGCCACGTCGAGTTCGCGCTCGTCGTTCTCGGTGATCACCGGCAGGTCCAGATCGACCCCGGGGACGTTCACCCCCTTGCGGGCCCCCAGGCGGCCGCCGTTCTCGACGCGGGCGACGACCGCTTCGCCCTCGACTCGCTCGACGGTCGTCTCGATGCGGCCGTCGTCGAGCAGCACCTGATCGCCCGGCCCGACGGCCGTGATCGACCGCGAGAGGCCGATCCGCTCGGGCGTCGCCCCCTCGCCCGCCACGAAGCGGACGGTCGCGCCCTCCTCGATCCGGATGGGTTCGTCGATGGGCGCCGTCCGGACCTCCGGGCCCGGCATGTCGAGCATCGACGCCACCGGGTCCTCGACGACGGCGTCGACGTCGCGGATGCGATCGATCATCTCGCGGCGGTGGTCGGGCGACCCGTGGCTCGCGTTCAGGCGCGCGACGGACATGCCGGCGTCGGCGAGCGCCCGGATCTGCTCGGCCGACTCCGACGCCGGGCCGAGCGTGCAGACGATCTTCGCGCTACGCATCGGTCACCCTCCGGCGTCGCGAGGGCTCACTCCGGCGACGGATGGCGTGACTCTGGCTCATAACCGGGCTACCCGGCCAGGGGATAAGAAGGTTGGCGACCCGGCCTAGCGGTCGATCCCCGTCCGGCCTCCCGCCTCGAGCAGGTCCGCGACCTCCGCCGGGGTGACCACCGCGATGTCGCCCGGGATCGACCGTTTCAGCGCGGCCGTCGCCGCGCCGTAGGCGAGCGCCTCGCGGACCGTGCCGCCGGTCAGGTACTGCGAGAGGAACCCGCCGACGAACGCGTCGCCGGTCCCGACGGGGTGGGCGCTGGTCGCCTCGAACGTGGGCTGTTCGTACGCGTCCCCGTCCGCGAGCGCGAGCGCGCCCTCGGCGCCGCGGGTCACGATCGTCACCTCGAAGTCGTGATCCGCGGCCAGTTCCCGGGCGACGCTCTCGGCGTCGCCGGTCCGGTCGAGCACCCGCTCGGCGTCCCGGTGTGCGACGACCAGCACGTCGACCAGCGCAAAGAGTTCCCGGAGCGTCCCGGCGGCCGTCTCCGGCGACCACAGCTTCGAGCGGTAGTTCACGTCGAAGGACGTGGTGGTCCCGGACTCCCGTGCGATCTCCAGCAGCGTCGCCGTCGTCGACTCGAGCGTGTCCGAGAGCGCGGGCGTGATGCCGGTGGTGTGAAAGCCCTCGGCCGACCGCAGTCGGTCGAGCGGGAACTCCTCGGGAGTGGCGGTGGTCACCGCGGCGTTCTCCCGGTCGTAGATGACCGAGTTGCCCCGCGGCGCGTCGGCCGTCTCGAGGTAGTAGGTGCCCTGGCGTCCCGACTCGCTCCAGGCGACAGCGGGCGTGACGCCGTGGTTGCGGAGTTCGCTCGTCACCTTCCGCCCCACCGGCGAGTCCGGGAGCTTCGAGAACCACGTCGCGTCCAGGCCGAGTCGCTGGGCGGCCGTCGCGACGTTGCTCTCGGCGCCCGCGACGTGGACGTCGTACTCGTCGGCGGTCTCCAGCCGTTCGTCGCCCGGCGGCGAGAGGCGAAGCATCGTCTCTCCGAACGTGACGAGGTCGGTCATGGTCGCCTCTCGACCGGCCCGGAGCATAAATCCCGCCGGACTGATCGGCCCAGTAAGCGCTTCCTACCGCTCCGGCAGTGACGAACCGAGTCAGCCCAAACCCTTATGTGGTCAACTAATACACACAGTCGTATGTTCCGCAGGCAACGGTGTGGATCGGCGGTGTTTCTCCGCCGGGGTGACGTGGGCCACAGCACGAAACGGCGCATCCGGGTCGGGGGTGGCCTGGTGTGAGCGAGTCGGACGGGGACGACACTGATCCATCGGAGAGCCTCTTCCAGCGCGCCGTTCCGAACTTCGTCCGGCGGAGCTTCGCCCTGAAGTTCGCGCTCGTCCTGCTGGTGATGGGGCTGTCGGTGGGCGTCATCGGCATCGCCGCCACGCAGGTCGTCAAGAGCCAGGAGCGGACCAGCGTGCAGAACCAGTACACACAGATCGCCCGCCAGGAGAGCGATCTCGTCGAGCAGTGGGTCGAGCAGAACCGCCTCTCGACCCAGCTCGTCTCGAGCAACGACGTGTGGGGACAGGACCAGGGGCTGCGGACGGCGCTGAACAACCAGGAGTCGCGGCTCCGGGACGTCCACGCGATGCATTTGGTACAGACGTCGCTGACGGGAACACACGTCATCGCGAGCACGAACATCCACGGGGAGACGAACGTGAGCGCGGCGGGCCGTGCGTGGCTCTCGGACGTCAACATCAGCCGGACGGGCGGCATCCGGATGTCGAACGTCTACCGGGTCGACGGCGAACCCGTCGTCGGCTTCGTGAGTCCGGTGGCGGCCTCCCAGGACCGGTATCTCGTCATCGAGTTCTCGCTGAACGACATCGCGGGCTCGCTGCAGGGCGCCGAGAGCGCCGACGGCGGGTTCACCCAGGTCGTCAACACCAGCGGGACCGTTCTCATCGACGAGGCGCCCGACCCGGACGGCGGGCTGGGCGACGAGGAGTTGCAGTCCTACAGCGGCGGCAACGACGTGGCCGATAGAGTGATCGTGGCCGCGAACTCCTTCCGTAGCTCGTCCAGCCAGCGTTCCGGCGTGAACGCCAGCATGCCCGCCAACGGCCAGGTCATCGACGAGCCGTACACGGTCGGGTACGCCCCCGTCGGCGGGACCGACTGGGTCGTCCTGACTCACGCGCCGTCCTCGAGCGTGTTCGGGTTCGCCCGGCAGATCGAACAGTGGGGTCTCATCGCCACCGTCGTCGAGGTGCTGCTGGTCGGGGGCGTCGGCGCGGCCATGGGGTACTCGACCTCCACGGCGATCGATCGCCTCACCAGCAAGACCGAGGCGATGCGGGAGGGCGACCTCGACGTGGACATCGCTACCAGCCGCATCGACAACGTCGGCCGCCTCTACGATGGGTTCGCGGCGATGCGCGACGCGCTCCAGGAGCAGATCAGCGAGGCCGAGCGCGCCCGGAAGGAGGCCGAGGTCTCCCGGGCCGAGGCCATGGAGATGAACGACTACCTCCAGGAGAAGGCCGAGGAGTTCAGCGGCGTAATGGAGGCCGCCTCGGCGGGCGACCTCACGGAGCGCATGGAGACCGACGGGGAAAACGAGGCGATGGACCGCATCGCCGACGAGTTCAACGTCATGATCGAGGAACTCGAGAAGACGGTGGGACAGCTCACCTCCTTCGCCGACGAGGTGGCCGAGTCCGGTGACGTGGTGCTCCAGAGCGCCGAGTCCGTGCGGGACGCCTCCGAGCAGGTCGCCGACTCGGTCCAGAAGATGTCCGACGACGCCTACGACCAGCGCGAGCGCCTCCAGACGCTCTCGGAGGACATGGACGACCTGGTGGCGACGCTCGAAGACCTCGAGGCCGAGCACGACGAGCTCGAACTGGACGAGTCGCTGACCCGGTTCCGCGAGGTCGCTCGCACCCTCCAGGAGGCCGCCGACACCAGCGATCGGATGATGGCCGAGTCCGAGAACGTCGCGGGCGCCGCCGAGGAGCAGGCGGCCGAACTCAACGAGGTGTCCTCGCGCGCCGACCGCCTGAAGCGCTACGCTCGGCCGCTCGGGGACATCTTGAACCGCTTCGACACCGAGGCCGAACACGAGTTCGTCTTCTCCGGCGGCCCCTCACAGGCCGCCCGCGAGGCGGCGACGGCCAGCGACGAGGAGACGACCGACGGGACGGAAGCGACCGACGAGTCCGGGGAAGACGTGTAGAGCCGACGGCGAAGACGGCGGGATCGAGTGCGAGCGCTCTCGAGGTAGTCGGTCCCGCAATCGCCGACGTTTCCTGCTGTGGCCGTTCCCGAAAGCTGTGGCCGTCGCGTTCACTGCGCCCGTCACGTGTCCGGCATCTCGAGGTGACCGGCGATCCGGCCGTCGACGAGCACCTCGCCGTCCGCGCCGACCGCCACCTCGTGGTCGGGCACGCGAAAGGTCAGTTCCCACTCGCCGCGGCCCATCTCCACGAGGGCGGCGATGACTTCGGCGTCGACGTGTTCGTGCAGTGAGTACCCCAGTTCGGTCTGGGTCGTCCCCTCGACGGCCGCGATGGCCGAGACCACCTCGTAAGTCACGTCCCGGGCGCGTGTCGCGTCGGTCGCCCCCGACCGGCCCCGCTCTCGAGTCCGTCGCATAGATCTCACAAATAATCTCCCGAAATATATGCGTTTCGGCGGTCGGACTGGGATTTTCACGCCGGTTCGCTGTGTTTACT
>JBDGUH010000045.1:9188-41382 GCA_042216055.1 Haloarculaceae archaeon | reverse complement strand
GATAAATAGTTATCGAGGACTGTCAGAGACGATAACAGGACCACCTCGACGGCGTTCTTTAAGTACCTTCGTCGAAACCAACCCGTCAGAGGCGATACCGGCAGGTGCCGCCCGGGCCGTGCCGGCAGTCCGTCTCAGACGGAGTGTCAGCCCGTATCCGGTTCGACCGCCGACGGCGAGCGATGGGAGTGGCGCACACGCCAGATCACTCCTCCCGGGGACCGACGACGATCAGTTCGGCGATGCGGTCAGGCAGCGACACCTCCGTCTCCTCGATGGCGACGACGACCTGCCCGATGGGCGTCACGTCGATCACCTCGAGCGCCGTGCCGGGAGTGAGGCCCTGCTCGGAGAGATAGGCCAGTTCGTCGGGGTCCCGGTCGCTGACCCGCCTGACGACGACCGTCTCGCCGACCGCGTGTTCGGCCAGGGTGTCGCCGCCGGACTCCTCGACGGGTTCGAGCGCGGCGCTCGGGATGGGGTCGCCGTGCGGGTCCACGTCCGGGTCGTTCAGAGCGTCGGCGACGCGGCGCTCGAACCGCTCGCTGATGTGGTGTTCGAGGCGGTCGGCCTCGTCGTGGACCTCCGACCAGTCGAAACCCAGTTGCTCGGTGAGATACGTCTCGATGAGGCGGTGGTGACGGATGATCTCGAGTGCGACCGTCTCGCCCTCGGGCGTGAGGTGAGCGCCCTGGTACTTCTCGCGTTCGATCAGGCCCCGGTCCTCGAGCTTCTCGAGCATACTCGACGCCGTCGGGGGCGTCACGTCGAGGGCGTCGGCGAGGCCCGAGGTGGTGACGACCTCGCCCGTCTCGGCCTGGAGCTGATAGATGGCCTTCAGGTAGTCCTCCATCTTGGCGCTCAGCATTGCCCTGAGTTAACGGGACCGTGCCGAAATAGCTGTCGTTGCGCCGACACCGATGTGTCGAACGCGTCCGACGGCAACCGATTGCGGCGGGGGCCGTCAAAGCGCGGTGACGACGGTCACGGCCGCTGCCCCGGCCAGCAGGACGAAACTCCAGACGGCCACGCGGTAGGCGAACCGCCGATCCGGTCCCGTGACGGTCAGGCCGACTTTGACGACGATGCTCGCCGCCGTGGCCGCCAGGATGGCGACGGTGGCGGTCCCCGGACCGATCGTGCCGCTCCGGTACAGCAACACCGCGGAGGTGGTCGCCCCGGCGGAGGAGACGAGCCCCGAGATGGCTGCCGTCAGGTAGAGGCCGCCCACGCCGTAGGCCGACTGGGCGAGTCCGCCGGCGACCACGACGACGAGGAAGACGCCGCCGAAGGCGAGCGCGTTCCGGAGCGAGAACGGGCTCTCGAGATCCATCTCGACGGGCTGGGACCAGTCGGCGGCGTAGGCCGCGACGGCGACGCTTCCCAGCACCACTGCGCCGAGCGGCGCGACGACCTCGATGAGGACGCCCTGCGGGAGGGTGAACGCGACGGCGATGGCGAGATTGCGAAGCGCCATCGCGGCGTTGGCGAGCAACACGGCCGCCACCGCGTAGGAGGTCGCTTCTGGCTGTTGGCGGACGTGATCGAGCATCGTCCCGACGACGGCCGTCGAGGACGCCAGCCCGCCGAAGAATCCCGTGACGGCGATGCCCCGACCCCCGTAGCTCTGGACGATCGCGTAGTTGACGATGCCGATGCCGGCGACGGTGACGACCATCAGCCAGACGGCCCGCAGTTCGACCGTCACGGACACCGACCCGAAGGCGACCGTCGCGGGGTCGGCCGGCAACAGCGGGTAGACGACGAACGCGAGGATGGCAAACTCCGTCGCCGATCGCAGTTCCTCGCGTGAGAGGCCCCACGCGAAACTGTGGAGTTCGCGCTTGAGCACCAGCAACAGCGACGAGAACACGGCGACGGTGACGCCCTCCAGCGCGTACCCCTCGCCGACGAGGACGCCCGTCCCGTAGGCCACGAGCATCGACATCGCCGTCGTCAGCGAGAGCCCCTCCTCGGGATCGAGCAGGCCCTGGACCGCCAGCAGGAGACCCTGCGCGGCGACCAGTAGCCCGCCGACGACCAGCAGGCCCGGCCTGTCGACGACCGTAAAGACGGCGCCGAGCAGGCCGATCAGCGCGAAGGTGCGGATACCGGCGGACTTGTGAGACCACTCCCGCTCGAGGCCCAGGAACATCCCGAGTGCGGCCGCGAGCGCGAGTCGGGCGACGACAGGGTCGAGCGGGAGCGACCCCAGCGGGGTCGGGGATGGCACTGACTGTGCCAACGCCGTCCCGACACTTATGGGTTATGTTGTGGTATATAGACCTATTTAGAACAATGGCCCTCCTGACGCTGCCCCCGCCATTCCACGGGTCGGTCGATTCGGGCGTCAGGGTTAACAGGACGCGTGCCGTCCGTCCGAACATGAGCGGGACTGCCGACGTCGAACCCGGCGGCACCGGCGTGAACGTGACGCCAGCGGCCGCGGACGAGGCCACGTCACTGATGGACGAGGAGGGCCTCGACACGGCGACTGCGGGACTGCGATTGTTCGTCAAGCAGGGGGGCTGTGCCGGCCTCTCGTATGGCATGCGCTTCGAGTACGAACCGGAGGACGACGACAAGGTGTACGAACACGAGGGGCTGCGGGTGTTCGTCGACCCGGCGAGCGAGCAGTACATCGACGGATCGGTGCTCGACTTCGAGGGCGGCCTCCAGGGGGAGGGCTTTCACGTCCGTAACCCCAACGTCGAGAGCGAGTGTGGCTGTGGGGAGTCGTTCCGGACGTGAGTGAGCAGTCGGTTCGACGACCCCCTGTGTGACTACTCCTCGAGTTCGAAGGCGACGACCACCTCGGCCTGGTACTGACGGCCCTCGACGCTGGCCAGTTCGACGCCCAGGTCCTCAACCTCGACCCACTTGAGGTTGTCCAGGGTCGCCTCAGCGCGGTCGATGGCGTCCTCCGCGGCGTCGTCGAAGCTCTCGGAACTCGTTCCGATCAGGGTGATCTTCTTGAAGACCATGCCACTCGATAGCACGGCGGGCGGCGGGATAAAACTAGTCGCCGGCGTCGGCTTTGCCCAGGAACGTGACGACCTGTTCGACGGCGTTGGTGAGGTGGGCCGTCCCCCAGACGGCGACGACGACGGCACCGACGGTGTCGAACACCAGGTCGAGTATCGTGTCCCCGAGACCGTACTGGGTGAGCACCGACCCGCTCCCGAGCGTCCGGGCGGCCGTCGAGAGGCTGAACTCGATGACCTCCCACACGACGCCGAACGCCAGGACGAACAGGAGGACGAACACGAAGGTAAACCGGGGCGGGAACCGCACGTCGTCGGCGTGGAGGTCGATGGCGCGGACCGTCGTGTAGCCGACGCCGGCGACGACGGACGCCGAGAGGGCGTGGGTGACGTGGTCGAACCCGGTGACGGTCGCATAGAGGTTAGCGTCGCTGCCCGGCAGCCCCACCGTCCCGATGACGTGAAGCCACACGGCGGCGGTGATCCACAGCGCCAGGGCCGGATCCAGCGCCACGTCGTAGTCCCGTTCGAGCAGCGAGGGCAGGCGGGTCGCCACCAGGGCCGCCGCCGTGTTGACGAGGATGCCCGTGTTCCCGCGGTCGAGGCCGACGAAGAACATCCCCACGAGCGTCACCTCCATGAACCAGGTCAGGCGTCGCTCCCAGCGCTCCGGGAGACCGATCAGATCGCGGACTCTCATTCCAGCACCTCCCCTGGAACCCGCTGCTCGGGCGTCGCCCGCCGGCGGACGTACAGCGCGAACACGAGGCCGGCCACGACGCCGGCGACGGTCGAGGCGACGAACTCGAGCATCAGCGCGTGCTCGATCACCGCCTCGGGGCGGCCGTCGAGCAGGAACCCGGTCCCGAGTCCCAGGTCGATCAGCCAGCGGACGACCGCCCACAGGCCGGCAGTCGCGAGCGTCGTGACGACGACGAACAGGACGGCGAAGCCGTCGGACATCCGGACGTCCGTGAACAGGTGGAGTTCGACGGCGACGATCAGCGCGATGGCCGCCACCGAGAGGTAGGTCGCCACCTCTCCGGCCGGGGGGAACGAGGCGATTGAGCGGCCGAACAGCGGAAACGCCGCCAGCGCCAGCACTTCCCAGGGGAGCATCGCCCGGCGGTTGCGCGCCGAGAGCGGGGGCAACAGTGCGAGGACGACGACGACCGCCGCGAACCCGGCCCAGAGTGGATCCCCGCGGGCGAGACTCGTCACCGCCGCAAGCCCGCTGAACGCGACGAGCACCCACCCGAGGAGAGCATTGACGCGTGCGCTCCGGAGGAGCCGCTCCAGGTCGGCAGCCATACTACCACGGGTGGGACGCGCCCTGAAAACACTGACGGGGTGGGACACGACCGAAAATACTGACGGGCGTCGGCGGACGCCCCGCGGCTCAGCCGACCAGATAGACCAACAGGTAGGCCAGCCAGGCCACGGTGACCGCGGCGAGCGCCGTCCCGACGGCCCGCAGCGTCAGCACCCGCTCGATGCGCGGCGGAGTGACGCCGACGAACCCGACCGCGAGCACGCTGAACACGAACGGCGAGGCGGCGTCGATGGTCGGCGCGGGCAGCCACAGCGCCGCGAGTGGGTACGCGGCCCCGGCGACCGCCCGCCGGTCGATCAGCGCCAGCGGACGCCGCCGGGTCAGCCGGCAGTACACCGCGAACGCCAGCCAGATGGTCGCCAGTTCGACCGCGAACGCGCCGAGGAGGTTGAGCGTCGGGTCCGCCAGCAGGTGCACGCGGGCCGTGAACAGCGTCGCGTCGAACGGGTAGAGCATCGCCGGCGGCGACCCGGTAAAGAGGTCGCCGAAGGGGTGTGAGAGCAGGCCGGCCGCCGCCGCGATCGCGGTCGCCCCTGCCGGTAGCGAGAAGCGCCTGGCGACGGCGACCAGCGCGACGGCGCCCAGGACGAACACGCCGACGACGACGCCGCCGAGGATGCCCGAGACTGCGAGCGCCGTCCCGACGACGGCCACCAGGAGGACGGCGGCGACGACCCGCCCGGACGCCGTGCGCCGCGCGGCCGCGCCGGCCGCGACGGCGGTCATGACCCCCAGCACGAGCGAGTGAGTCGGACCCCGGTGGACGACGTTGCCGGTCACCCAGAACGTGTGCACGGCGCCGGCGACGCCGGAGACCCCGCCCAGCAGCCCCACCGGCGCGTAGACGATGTCCACGTCCGGCAGCGTCGCGAACAGGGCGGCCACGACCGCCAGACGGAGGGCGGCCTCGCGCGACCAGCCCAGACGCACCGCTCCGAGACCGACGAGGGCGAACGCGAGCATCGCGTGGCCGACGAACACGTCCGGATTTCGGCGGCCAGCGGCTTACGTGTTCCGCGCGAGACAGTCACAGGATCGCTACCCGCCGGAATCAGTCGTCTCGCCGGATCGCTACCCGCCGGAATCGGCCCCGCCGCCGGCGTGACGACGCCACTGTTTCTCGATTTCGGCGTTGGCACGGACGACCGTATCGCCCTCGACCCGGAGGCGGGTCTTCCGGAGTTCGATGCCGGTCACCTCGCCGGTCACGCCGGCGGCGGTGACCGTGTCCCCGATGTTGAAATCGGGGTCCCGGAGGAGGTACACCCCGGCGACGGCGTCGGCGAGCATCCCCGAGAGCGCGTAGGACACCCCGAGCGCGACGAACCCCGTCGCCGTCCCCAGCGAGGCCGCGATGAGCGTCAGCCCCACGATAGAGAGGAAGGTCAGCGCGACGGCGAACCAGAGAAACAGGGCGACGACGGTGGCGACGAACTGCCGGTAGACCGGCGCCTCGCCGGGGAGTGTGCGACGCAGGACCGCCCGGACGACGGCCATCAGCACTTTGATGCCGACGGCGGCGATGGCGAGAAAGACGATTCCCGACAACAGTCCGGGGAAGGCGTCGAGAACGCCGCTCGCGAGTTCCCGAACCGCCCCCTCGACGGGACCTAACACGGCCATACACGGGCGACGGCGTCCCGGCCCCTAAGAGTTATCCCGGGTTCGCGACGACCTCGTAGCCCCCCTCGTCGGTCACCGAGATAACGGCCCACTCGTAGCCCGGATTCGCACGCTCGAGGCGCCGCCGGAGCGACTCGGCGGGCCCTCGTGTCACGAAACATCGGAACTCGCCCGACTCCGGAAGCGACTCCGGTTCGGTGGGCGTCACGTGGACGACCCGCCACTTCCGCTCGGCGCGCAGTTCCGACCCGCTCTCGGTGACCGTGTAGCCGAGTTCAGCGAAGATCGACCGGGCCTGCTCCGCCAGTGATGTGGTAACAGCCCCCATCTGTTAACGGATACCAGTGGGCACGTATTAAGCGTTGGCACCTACCGCACGGTTTATGCGAATGCCGTCACCGAACGGGGATCACCTGATTGCCAGCTGCTCGCGAGTAGGCGGTGGCTGCGAGGCGGAGAACGGGCCGGCCGTGCGAACCGACAGGGATGGAGAATAGGCTGGCCGTACGAACCGATCGGTGGCGGTTCACTCGTGGGCGGCGTCCCACTCCTCGGCCTTGTGGAGGTTGCCACACTCGTTGCACTGGATGCGCCCCATCGAGTCGACGGCGTTGTCGAGCGTCCCGCAGTTGCCACAGCGATACCCCCAGCGGTCGGTCCCCTCGCCGTCGACGTACACGACCTGGAACGGGGCCTCGGAGCCGCGTTCGGTCGCCGTCGGGTCGACGTACAGGCGTTGGCCGTCGGGGCCGTCGATCGCTTCCATATCCGAACTAGACAGGGGACTGCTGAAAGCGTTGTCGTCGGCCACCGAGAACGGCGCCGACGGGTCCCGACGCTACCGCTCTCGAGCGCCGACGTCCGGCCGCCGAACGCAGAAATCGCCGTCGAACACCGAAGTCGCCGCCGTCGAACACCGAAGTCGCCGCCGTCGAACACCGAAGTCGCTATCCGGTCCCGGCGTCGATACGTACGCGAACGATGGGTCCCCGTCTGCTGCACTACTCCGACGTGGAGAACGCCCTCGACGACCCCGAGCGGGCGGGCAGGCTGGCCGGCCGTCTGACCGCACGAGCGAGCGAGGACGCCCTGGTGGTCGGGACCGGCGACAACACGGCCCCGGGCGTGCTCTCGATCGCGACCGGGGGGCGACAGGCCCTGCCGTTCTTCGAGGCCGTCGACCCCGACTTCGAGACGTTCGGGAACCACGACTTCGATCACGGTCTCGCGGCGACCGAGTGCGTGGTCCGTGAGTCGCCCCAGCAGTGGTTGACCGCCAACGTCGCCCGCGACGGCGAGCGCTTCCTGCCGGACGCGACCGCCCCCTGGGCCCTCCGGACCGTCGCGGGAGCGCGCGTCGGCCTCGTCGGCGTCACCTGCCCGGACGCCAGATACAACCCCAGCGCAGCGGCGCTCTCCTTCGAGGACCCGTTCGACGCCGTCGCCGGGACGGCCGACGCGCTCCGGTCTCGGGGCGCGGACTACGTGGTCGTCCTCTCGCATCTCGGCCGCGACGACGAGCGCCTGGCCGTGACCTGTGACGTGGACGCGATCCTCGGGGGCCACCGCCACGACGAGGTGATCGAGCGCGTCGAGGGGACGATCGTCGCCCGCCCGGGCGCGAACGGCCACGTCGTCACCGAGGTGGACCTCGGGGCGGGGACGGCGACGCGCCACGAGGTCGCCGGCGCGCCCGTCAACGAAGACCTCGCGGCCGAACTCCGCGCGCTCCGCGAGGAGGCAGGGCTCGACGAGGTCGTGGCCCGGGTCGCGGACCCTATCGAGCGCAGCGAGTCCCGCGTCCACCGGGGCGAGAGCCGGATCGGCAACCTCGTCGCGGACGCCTACCGGTGGGCCACCGGCGCGGACGTGGGCCTGCAGAACAGCGGGGGGATCCGCGCGGGCGACCCGCTGTCTGGCGACGTCACGGTGGCCGACCTGCTCGCGGTCGTCCCCTTCGAGGAACCGGTATCCGTCGCCGAGGTGTCGGGGACCGAACTCCGCGAGGTCGTCGCGCAGGCCAGCGGGGCGAACCTCTCCTTTGGCGACCCCGACTGGTGGCACGGCCACTTCAGCGGCCTCGCGGTGACCTGGGACGACGACGAGCGGGCGGTCGAGACGCTGTCGATTGACGGCGATCCGGTCCGTGACGACGCGATCTACACCGTCGCCACCTCGGATTTCCTCTTTTACACCGACGGGGAGTTCCCGGCGCTCGACGCCTCACACCGCGTCGAGACCGGGTCGCTGCAGTACGAGGTGCTTGCCGACTACGCCCGTAACGAGGGGATCGACCCGTCGATCGAGGGGCGGATCGTCCGCCGCTGACCGGGATAGGGAACCCGGGACAGGTAGCAAGGTTCAGGGGACCGCATCCCGAAAGGCGAGCAATGACGCTGGTCGTGGTCCCGGTCCGGTACCCGCTGTCGGAGCACTCCCGGGCGACGCTCGCCGAGGCCGTCCGCGTCGCCGAGGAGGAGGACGCCGAACTGACGGTGCTGCACGTCACGCTGTACCAGAGCGATAGGCGCGTGACGCGCGCGGAGTTGCGCCGCGCCGTCGAGGCGGAGTTCGGTCACCTCCCGCGGACGAACTACGTCGTCCGGACCGGCCTGCTCGTCGAGGAGACGATCCTCGAGGAAGTGGCCGCCCAAGGCGCGGACATCGTCGTCATCGGCAAGAAGCAGGCCAGCCGCTGGCGGTCGATGATCCGGCGCCTCACCGACGATCCCGACATCGAGCGGTACCTCCGGAACGAACTGGACTGTCAGATCGTCACTGCGTCGCTGTGACCGGGACGACGGACAGCGCCAGTCACGACTCGTCGGACTCCTCGGCCGGTCCGGCGTCGCGTTTGCCGACCGGGCCCTCGATGTCCCGGAGGCTCTCTTGGTCCCGGGCCTCCCCGAGCCCGACCTGGAGCTGACCGCTCGTGTCGTCGAAGTAGAGATGGGAGTGGGGGTAGGCGATCTCCACGTCCGCGTCGGCCAACGCCTCCCAGACGTTGGTCTGGATCTTCGAGCGGACGGTCAGCAGCCGGTAGGGCTCTTTCACCCAGTAGCGAAGCGTCAGCAGGACGCCGTGGTCCGCGAACTCGTCGATGTAACAGGTGGGCGCCGACGGGTAGCGCGCGGCGCCGACGCGGATGTCCGGGCCGCCCTCGATGACTACGCCCACCTGCCGGGCCGCGCGCTCGATCAGCGAGCGCGCGGCCTCGATGTCGCTCTCGTAGGTGACGAGTACCTCGAGGCGCAGCCGCGTCCGGGGGTCCTCGGCCGAGTAGTTCGTCACGTCGCGCTCCCGCATCGACCCGTTGGGGATCACCAGGAACGTGTTGTCGAGGGTGAACACCTTGGTGTACCGGAGCGTGATGTCCTCGACGAAGCCCTGCGTGCCGTCGTCGAGACGGATCATGTCGCCGATCTCGTAGGGCTGGTCGGCCAGCAGGAACACGCCGCTGATGACCGACCCGACGATGGGCGCCAGCACGACACCCACCACCGCCGAGAACACGGTCACCGAGAGGGCGATGTCGCCCAGTTGCAGCCCGTAGATCCCCATGATCGTCAGGATCGCCAGGAGGAAGATCCCCACGCGGATCCCGCGCAGGACGGTCCGGGTCAGACTGGGACGGCGAAACCGCCGGGCGACGCGGCGCCCTGCGACCTGGATGATCGCCCGGGAGACGAGGTAGGTGACGACGAGTACGAGGATCGACGCGACCGCCTGGGCGGCCCAGTGGGGGACCCACTCGGGGATGACCTTCCAGGGGATCGTCGAGCCCACCGGCGTGGCCGTCGGCGTCGCCTGGGCCACCACGCCCTCGTGCATGTCCCTGCCCTCATCGGCCCCGGAGAAAAGGGTTGTGACCCAATCGCCCAGTCGCCCCGGGCCGTCCCAATAGCTTAGTCGCCCCGGGCCGTCCCAATAGCTTAGTCGCCCCGGGCCGTCCCAATAGCTTAGTCGCCCCGGGCCGAGCCGTCAGTGTATGGCACAGGGCAGTTCTTCGCGACCGCGGTTCACCATCGATCACGGCGCCGAGACCGAGGAGACGCTGGTCGCCGGCTTCGCCGAATTCGGCCTCGCGGGCCTGACAGCCGTCGATTATCTGACTGATCAGTGGGAGATGACCGAGACGGGCCACCTGAGCGCTGACGGTCTGCCGGCGATCACCCCCTTCCAGAACGGGACGCCGCGCCACCACACCCGCCTGTACTCCGACGGTGGCGAGTTCACGGTGCTGGTCGGGGAACTCGCCGTCCCGCCAGTGGCCGGCGAAGCGCTCGCCGAATCCATCCTCTCGTGGGCGGCCGAGAAAGGGATCGAGGAGGTGACGCTCCTCTCGGGGGTGCCGGTCCCCCACGGCCCCGACGAACACGTTCCCTTCTACGTCGCCACCGAAGACTACCAGCGCCACCGGCTGACCGGCGATCCGGTCCGACCGATGGGCAGCGGCTTCCTGGACGGCGTCACCGCCCAGCTCGTCCAGCAGGGGATCGACACCGACCTCCGGGTCGGCCTGCTGACCACTCCCGTCCACGCACAGGCGCCCGACGCGGACGCCGCGCTCCGCCTCGTGGAGGCGCTCACCACGGTGTACGATCTCGACATCGACACGAGCCCGCTCGCGGAGTTCGCCACCGAGGTCGACGAACACTACCGCGCCCTGGCCGACCGCATCGAGGAGGCCCGCGAGGACGCACCCGAAGACAGGATGTATATGTGACAGGTTCGCGATCGGCGAAACCCGGTGATAGAAGCGTAACTACACCAAAAATTAAACAGTCACTCGACAGGTTTTTGGAGCGTCAGCCCCTTTTCTGCGGTAATGACCTGTACCCACGCTCGCCGGACGAATCGCGGGCCCGATCGCACGGAGCCAGGCGGCGGCCGCTCCAAGACGGTCCTGTTCTGTCCCGACTGCGGTCGGGAAGGCACTCTCGAGGACTGGGAGCGAACCGACGGCGGCCTCACCTGCCCGGCGTGTGGCGCTCGCGTCTCGTCCACGGACCGGAGCGACTAGTACTCGATCGTCTCGGCGTCGGTCACGACGGCGTCGAGCAGGCGGGTCGGCGTCGCATCGTAGGCCGGATTCTCGACCGAGAACCCCTCTGCCGGTTCCCGCATTACCTCGTAGGGCGGGCGGAACTCGTTCTCGAAGGCGAACCCGCCCTCGATGACCTTCGCGCCCGACCCGACGACGGTCACCGGCACGCCGGCGTCGGCCGCGGTGGCGGCGATGGGGTAGGTGCCCACGCGGTTGTACAGCGTGTCCTCGACGATGCAGTCCATCCCGACGACCACCTGGTCACACTCCGGGAGGAAGTGACCCGCGGCGCTGTCGACCACGAGGTGGGCCTCCACCGCGTCTTTGGCCGCGAGTTCGCGGACGGTCTTGCGCCCCAGGAATCGCGGCCGGGCCTCGGTCGCGTACACCTCGAAGGACGCCCCGTCCTCGACGGCGAGGTCGATCGCCATCTGCACCGTCGAGGAGTAGTCGTGGGTGAGCAAGACGTCGGCGTCGGCGAGGCGGTCGGCGGCCCGCTCGGCGGCCCCGCGCTTCGCTCGCTCGACCCGCTCGACGACCGCGTCGATCGCCGCCGCCGTCTCGTCCTTGGCGGCGTCGATGGACGCCGGGTCGGCCTCCCGGACCTGCTCGACGATCTCGCGCTGGGTCGTGTGCAGCGAGGCGTGGGAGGGGTTTGCCCGCACCAGCGCTCGGCTGTTGCGCTCGAGCGTACGGAGGTACTCCTCGACGGCCGGGAACTCCCGATCCAGCAGTTCCTCGAGGGCCCGCGCGGCCTTCACCGCCACCAGCGACGAACTGTGGGTCTGCATCCGATCGATCTCCTCGACCGTCTCGTTGATCATGGCCGGCAGTGGGTCCCCGGGCGTCAAGGGCTTTCCCCTCGGCGGGTCGCACCTGACGGCGGCCCGAATCGAGAGTCCTCCCAACGGCGGCCCGAACCGAGAGTCCTCCCAACGGCGGCCCGAACCGAGAGTCCTCCCAACGGCGGCCCAGAACGCCTATGGTCGCGCACTCGCATAGGTCCGGCCGAATGACGGACTCGGTCGCCGACGACGAGCGCGCACTCTCCGAGTCGGCCGGCGTCGCCGTCCTCGTGGGACTCGTGGTCCTGATGACCGCCTCGGTCGGGGTGTACGTCCTGGTCGTCCAGGAGGACACGGGACCGCCGACCGCGAACTTCACCTACCAGTACATCGATCAGAGTTCGGCGCTTCTCATCACCCACTCTCGGGGCGACGAAATTCCCGCCGGCGACCTCGTTGTCGAGGGGCCTCGCGCCTCGGCGAACTGGTCGGCGCTGGCCTCCACCAACGCTTCCTCGATGGTCGGCCCCGGCGACCGCGTCCAGATCAGCGAGGGCAACGAGTACGGCCGGCCGGTCACGCGACAGGACACGATCCGGATCTACCTGGTGCGCAACGGGAACCGCACGCAACTCGACACGTGGGCCGGCGGCAGCTGACTGCTCGCGCAACGTGCGACGTCCGACGCGTTGGCCTCCTTTGGTTCTATGACACCCTCCGTATGAGTCAGACGCTCGCCCCGGTTTCCTGCAGGTGCCGTCCGTCCGCTCGTCGATCTCACCCCTTGATGTTGCACACCGGGAACGTCCGCGCGACGCGGTCACCGATGCCCAGGGCGTCCGAGACCCGGACCACCTCGTCGACGTCCTTGTAGACGCCGGGGGCCTCCTCCGCGACCGTCGCGCCCGACTGGGCCTTCACGTAGACGTGCTGTTGCTCCCGGAGGTCGTCGCGCACGTCCTCGCCCCAGTAGGTGTTTTTCGCCTGGGTCCGGCTCATCAGCCGACCGGCCCCGTGGGCTGTCGATCCGAACGTCTCCTCGAGACTCTGCTCGCCGCCCCGCAGGACGTAGCTCCCCGCGCCCATGCTCCCCGGGATGATGATGGGCTGGCCCACGTCTGCGTAGGCCGGCGGGAGTTCGGGCCGCCCCGCCGGGAACGCCCGCGTCGCGCCCTTCCGATGGACGAACAGCTCGCGCTGCTCGCCGCCCTCGACCGCGTGGGTCTCGCGCTTGGCGATGTTGTGGGCCACGTCGTACAGCAGGTCCATCTCCATGGCCTCCCACTCGCGGTCGAACACGTCCGCGAACACCTGCCGGGTCTGGTGGGTAATGAGCTGTCGATTCACCCACGCGAAGTTGATCGCCGCGCACATCGCCCCGTAGTACTCCTCGGCCAGTCGCGACCCGGCGGGCGCGGCGGCGAGTTCCCGATCCGGGAGCCGTTCGAGCAGGTCGCCGTGGGACTGTTCGATCGAACGCAGGTAGTCGGTACACACCTGGTGGCCCAGACCCCGCGACCCGCAGTGGATCAGCACCACGATCTGCTCCTCGCTGAGGCCGAACCGCTCGGCGACATCCTCGCGGTACACGTCGGTCACGCGCTGGACCTCGAGGAAGTGATTGCCCGAGCCCAGCGATCCGACCTGGTTCTTCCCGCGGTCCTTGGCCTTCTGTGAGACCGCGTCCGGGTCGGCGTCCGGTCGCACGCCCTCGTCCTCGCAGTGTTCGAGGTCCTCGGGCACGGCGTACCCCTCCTCGAGGGCCCAGTCGACCCCGCGGGCGAGGATCTCCTCGACGTCCTCGATCGTCCCCTCGTGGACGCCGCCCCCGCCCAGCCCAGAGGGGACGGCCGCGAACAGCGCGTCGACCAGTTCCTCCTCGCGGCCGCGCAGGTCGTCGTACTCGAGGTTCGTCGTGACCATCCGGACGCCGCAGTTCGAGACGACGAACTGCTCGGCGACGAACGCGTGTTTCGCGTGCTCGACACCGATGTCGTACACCGGCTTCTCTCCAGCGGGTTCGATTGCCGTGATCTCGGTTGCGACCGTCAGATCGTCGCGCACCGTGCAGTCGGTCAGGTACTCCTCGAAGTTCGGGAAGTCCTCGCCCGGTCGGGGTCGCCCGGCCCGCCCGCTCCAGCTGCTTCGCTCGACGAACCGGTCGTTGATCTCGGACTGCGCCTTGATCTCGGCCGGCGAGGCACCGCCGTCTGCGAGGGTCTTCGCCTCGGACTCGATCCGTTCACGCCGCTCGATTTCCCGTTCCTTGTGCTTGAGGTACTGTAGCGCCGCCACGGCAGTCTTGCGTTTCTCCCGGTTGTATCGAAAGCCCACCTTCGAGAAGAATCGAATCAGGTTCTTCGAATCGTTTTTCACGCCGAGACGGAGCCGAACCACGTCCGTGTCGCGGTTCGAGTCCGTCTCGAACGACTCGATCTCGTTCGTCTTGATACCGAGGTCCGCCAGGAACGCCGCGAGGTCGCGCAGGAACTCTTTCCCGGCGTCGGCCGTCTCGACAGTTCGGTTCTGGGAGACGTTCGGACAGTAGAGGTTCTTGTCGTGCTGTGCTGCGGGAGCGTTCATCTCCGCGCCGAAGTACGCCGCGTAGTAGAGCCCCCGTTGCCAGTCGGCGAGGTGCTCGAAGTAGTCGGGCGTCGTGAACCCCGACGCGATTTTCTCGCCGTCGGGAGCGCCGAGTTTCAGTAACAACAGGCGGAACGCTCTCGAGGTCGTCTTGAAACTGTGTTCGGTTGCCTCGAACTGATCGCCGTCGATCTGATGAGTGCGATCCCTGGAGTAGATCTTCGACGGCGTGAACCCGACGGCCGTAACGTCCTCCCGGATGGCTTCGAGATCTTCGGGATCGCCGTAGAACCACACCTGCCCCTCACCCCCGAGCGATCCGTCGCCCGTGAAGAATCCGATGATCTTGAGCAGATGTGCCAGCGTCTCGTCGGTCGTTCGCAGCGGTAACACGTCGCGCTCCCGCAGAATCCGCCGGATCTGTGGATTACAGTCCGCGAAGTCCGCTTCAGTGAGTAGCGTCGTCTCGTCTGGGGACTCGTCATCGATCCCCTCGAAGGGCTGCACGAAGACCGAATCGCCGACCGAGAGGTCGCCGAGTTCGACCATCCCTTCGGGCGTCCTGAAGGGGTGATCCGCTGTCGCCTCGATACGCTCGCCGGTCGCGGTTTCGACCTCGTACACTGCTCGCTCGTCGGACTCGGTGAACAGCCGAATCGGCGACGTCTCGAGGCCGTCAGCCGGGACGACTGCACGTTCGGATTCGAACCGATCCGCGAGCGCCTCGATCGGGAGATTGCGACCGAACGAGAGGCGCACGTCGGTGCCCGCCGGCAGGCAGTTGATGTCGTAGCCGACCGCTCCCGGCGAAATACAGCCGTTCTCGGCGTCGATGCCGGCCACGCCGCCGACGGGGAAGCCGTACCCCTGGTGGCCGTCGGGCATGCAGACGGCGTGCTTGCGGACGCCGGGGAGGTGGGTCGCGTTCCTGAGCTGTTCGAGGGTCTTGTCCTCGCTGATCTCGTCGAGCAGCGACTCGCTGGCGAGGACGCGAGCGGGGGCGTTCATGCCGCCCTCCTGAGGGATCTCCCAGACGAACTCGCGGACCTTCCGGAGGGTGAGCTCGCCGGCCTCGTAGGTGTCCATACGTGACACTGGCGGCGGGACCCTCAAATGTGGTGCGGTCGGTAGACTGTGGGGCCGTCAGACGAATCCCCGACCCTCCTGGGGCGTAGTGTGTCGCTCCCCTATCGACCGCCGACGTCGTGCGATCGAACCGCTGCGGGGTCCCGATCGTCCGTCTCAGTCTGCCGGCGTCGCGGTAGGGCGGTCGTCGGCCCGGTCGCGGGCGATGCGGGCGTCGATCGAGAGGGGGCCGGCGCCGAGCGTGAAGATGGTCGACGCCATCCCGAACAGCGTGACGTGGGCCAGCACCGGGTCGTCGGGGAGGCCGAACAGCGTGAGCGTGAACAGGAGGAAGGCGACGGCCGCGGTCGCACGGGTCAGCAGACCGAGGATCAGCGCGACGCCGACGGCCATCTCGGCGAGGCCGGCACCGACGACCCACATCCCGGGGTCGACCGGGACGATTCCGGTGAGGCCGTACTTCTCGACGACCGCGAGTGCGGGGCCCGGCGCACCGAGTTTCTGGGACAGACCCAGATAGACGAAGGCGATCCCGAGGCCGACCCGGAGGACCACCGGGACGAGGTCGACGTAGGGCCCGACCAGACCGTCGAGGCGGACCGCCGCGCGGTGGACGGGGTCGACGCGGCCGTACAGCGTGCCGTCGGTGCTGGCGATCCGCTGGAGCATGTGATCGGCGCTCGGACGGCCACCGCCCAGGAGTGCGAGCGCCAGGAAGCCGGGGACGTACTCCATCGCGAGGACGGTCCCGGGATGGGCCAGCACCGCCCAGAGATACACCCCGAGGCCGGCCAGCGCGACGGCTCGCGTCGCCAGCCCGAACAGCAGGAGAAAGCCGAGGCCGACCTGGACGAATCGCAGCGACACGTCGACGGTGGGGGCAAAGAGGTACCCGGCGTACCCCGCGCCGACGAGCGGGAGGCCGAGGCTCAGACGCAACATCCAGGGAATCAGATCCTCGTAACTCCGCAGCGTCCCGACGAGGACTGCCAGATCCGGAATCCGCGGTCGCCACCGGAGGTAGGCCCCGACGAACCCCAGGACCAGCACCGCGGTGACGGCGAGAAGTGCGGCGTTGGCCGGTTCTCCGACGACCCGCAGCAGGAATGCGATCGGGTCGACGTCCGAGCCCGGTCGGTCGGTGACGTAGTCGACGTGGGCCGCTGCGGGCGTCGAGAGAGCGGCGAGCAGTCCGAGTGCGCCCGGAACGGTGACGCGGGAATCGACCATGACGACCGTATGTCACGGGGCACCGTATAGTCGGCGCCCGTCAGCGGTGATCGGCCGCCGCACCGGACCGGGTATCAGGTGCCCCCGCCGGCGGTCTCGGGACCGCCGTTTTCGTCGGCTCCGACACCGCTCTCCGACCCGTCTCCCGCGCCGTCACTGGCCGCGTCATCCGCGCCATCACCGGCCGCGTCATCCGCGCCGTTACCGGCCGCGTCATCCGCGCCGTCGTCCTCCCGTCCCTGCTCCGAGGGCAGGTCGAACGGGAGCGAATCCGCGTCCCGGTCACCGATGTCGAACGGGAGCGAATCGGGATCCCGGTCGCTCAGATCGATCGAGAAGGACTCGCTCAGTTCGATGGGTTCGACCTCCTCGTTCGGGACGTCCGCGAGCGCCACGCCGCTGGTCACGATGGCCTGGACGCCCTCCTCGACAGTCAGGTCGACCTTGTGACAGCGTTCGGCCGAGACCTGGAGGACGAACCCGCCCATCACGGGGTTTGGCGCCATCGGCACGAAGACGGTGGTCACGTCCTCGTGGCCTGTCGCCGCGGCGATCTCGTCGCGTGGATTGGCGGTGACGAACGCCAGCGCGTAGGACCCTTCGGTGGGGTACTCGACGAGGACGACCTCCTTGAAGCTGTCAGCGTCGTTGTCGAAGAGGATCTCGCTCATCTGGTCGAAACTCGTGTACACCGAGCCGATCGCGGGGATGCGGGCGATGGCCTCGTTGAACGTCGCCTCGATTCGGCTTCCCGTCTCGGTGTTTGCCACGAGGCCCACGACGACGATCAACAGGAGCATGATCGCGGTCGTCAGCCCGTAGAGGACGACGGTCCGGGTTCCGGGATCGAGGCCGAGGAGTTCGTCGACGACGGCCACCACCGGGGCGAACACGCCGGTGAGGAAGTCGATGACAAACCCCAGGACGAGCAGCGTCACGAACACCGGGAGCGCGATGGCGAGGCCGGTCAACAGCGCCTCCCGGAGGCGCTCGATCGGATCGACCGGCGAGTCCGCGCCCGATTCCCGGCTGCTCATGGACGACGTTCGCCCCCGCTCGGTGAAAAGTCTGCTCACCGACACGGAGACCGCCCCCTCAGCGGGTCCCAAAGACGACGTTCGAGGGGGTGAACGGACGGAGCCGCCGTTGGAGTTATATCCCTCACCGCGCATATTGATGCCAGTGAGCGTCAACGTCGAATCGCTGGTCGTAGACAGGGGTGACGACGAGGGGGCCGACGACGCCTGGGCGCTGAAAGAGCGCATCCGGGAGTCGGAGGGGGTCCTGCGCCAGCGTCGGGGTTTCTTCCGCGACGCCTACCGCCGGTCGCGGGTGTATCTCTACCGCGACCGGAACCACGATCGACTCATCGGATTCGCCGCCGTCCGCTCGGACGGGTATATCCTCTTTCTGGCAGTGGACGAGCGCTACCGCAACAACGGCTTCGGCAAGCGCCTCGTCGCGCGCGTCGCGGACGACTACGGGAGCGTGACCTGCCACGCTCGCGCGACCAACGAGTCGGCCATTCACTTCTACGAGACGATCGGCTTTCGCATCCAGCGCCGCATCGACAACTACTACGAGGACGGCGGCGACGCCTACTACCTCAAACTGGGCGAGGAGACGTTCCGCGAGCGGCTGATCAATCTCCTGCGGTAACGCCGACGCGCGAGGACGGGCGAGCGGCAACACCGACGTGCGAGGACGGATCGGCAGTAGCCCCGACGCGAGGGGGGACGGAGCGCAACGCCTTTGGAACCGTCTCGCCAACGGATGGTCGATGGAACAGCGGACGCGGGCGTACCTCCGGGGCCGCTTCGGCGATCACTACCGGCGGGCCGGGGTCACGGCCCCCCCGGGCGCCGAGGCGCGCGAGTGGGGCTTCGTCCCCTGGACCGAGGGCCCGGGCGAGACGATGGTCCGGCACCGCTCGCTGCTTGACCTGGGAGACCTCTCGGCGTTCCTCGAGCGCAAGCGCCCCAAGCACGTCTACTTCTCCGCCGGGCGGTACGACTCGCCCGGGGCGTCCACGATGGACGCCAAGGACTGGCGCTCCTCGGACCTGGTGTTCGACCTCGACGCCGACCACCTCCCGCGCGTGGTGCTCGGCGAGGACTCCTACGCGGAGATGCTCGCGAAGTGCAAGGACGCGCTCCTGCGACTGCTCGACTTCCTCGAGGAGGACTTCGGCTTCGAGGACCTCACGGTGGTGTTCTCCGGCGGGCGCGGCTATCACGTCCACGTCCGCGACGCGGGCGTTCAGCACCTCGACCGCGACGCCCGGCGCGAGGTGGTCGACTACGTCCGGGGGACCGGCCTGGAGTTCGACGAACTGATCGACGAGGTGCCCGTCGCCGGGACCGCCGGCCGCTCGAGTCCGGCCCGCAAGCGGACGCTGAACACGGACGGCGGGTGGAGCGAGCGGGTCCACGAGCACATCCTCGCGTTCGTCGACGAACTGCTGGCGATGGACGAAGGCGACGCGCTCGCCCGCCTCCGGGAGTTCGAGGGCATCGGCGAGGGGAAGGCGACGGCCGCCCTGAACGCCGCGCGCTCGAACTACGCGCAACTGGAGGCGGGGAACGTCGACGTCCATCCCGCCTTCGTCCAGGTGGCACGCACGCTGACGCCGGAGGCCGTCGGGAGCGACGCCGCGCCGATCGACGAACCGGTGACGACAGACACGAACCGCCTCATCAGGCTCCCGGGGAGCCTCCACGGCGGGTCCGGTCTCGAGGTCCAGCGGATCGACCGCGACGACATCGGGGCGTTCGATCCGCTCGTCAACGCCGTGCCCGACACCTTCCGGGGTCACGACATCGCCGTCGAGGTGACGGAGGGCGGCCCGGTCGAACTCGGCGGGGATAGCTTTACATTGGAGGCGGGCGACCATTCCGTTCCGGAACACGTGGGCATCTTCCTGATGGCCCGCGGCCGCGCGGAGAAGGGGGCAGAATGAACCTCGACGAACTCCAGTCAGTGCAGTCCCGCGAGCGCCAGACCGACAGCCTCCAGCAGCTGCGGGCGTCGTTTTACCGGGACGCCGCCGAGTTCGTCGGCGACCTGCGCGAGGAGCGCGAGCGCGCGGCCGAGCGCGCCGAGGACCCGTTCGACGCGCCCGAGGTCAATCGCCTCACCGACGACATCAAGACCGCCGAGCAGACCGTCGAGGCCATCTACGACCGCCGCGTCGGCAAGATCGTCAAGATGGCGTCGCTGGCGGCCGCCGACATGCCAACGGAGGAGGACGGCCTGACCGCCGAGGAACGCCGCCTGTTCGAGTCGCTGGTCGGTTCGATCGAGGAGAACCGCGACCACGTCCTCGACGTGCTGGCCGGCGACGCCTCGCCCGGCGCGGTGACGGGCGGCGACACGACGGCGGACGCCGGGAGGGCCGACTCGAACGCCGGGAGGGCCGACTCGGACACCGGAACGGCCGACTCGGGGGCGCCCGGCGTCGACGCCGCGTCGGCGATGGGCGGCGGTCCCGCTGGCGGGCAATCGAACGCCGGGGGCACCGACGAGGAAAGGACGGGACACGGGGGCGACGACCACCCGATCCCCCCCGAGGAGGCGATGCCGGAGACCGACGGAGGGGCGCGAGCGGCGGAGTCCGGTCAGCGAGACGCCGGGGCCCCCTCGGCGGGGTCGCCCCCGACTGACGACCTGACGGCGGGCAGCGTCCCGGGGGACGCGACGGCGGGCAGCGACGACGCGGGCGGCGAAGCGACGGAGGGAGCGACCGGCCACCCGGCGAGCGACGTCGAGCGCGAGACGGTCCGGATCACGGACGACGTGGGCGCCATCTTCGGCGTCGACGAGCGCGAGTACGACCTCTCGACCGACGACGTCGTGCGCCTGCCGGCGAAGAACGCCGCCCCCCTCGTCGAGCGCGACGCCGCCGAGCGCCTGGAGTAACGCCTTTCTCGCGGGCGGGCGATGCCAGCACATGGACCTCGCAGAGAGCGTCGCGCTCGTGACCGGCGGATCGGGGGCCGTCGGGCAGGCGGTCGTCGAAGAACTGGCCCGCTCGGGCGCGGACGTGACCGTCGGCTATCACACCGACGAGGCCGGCGCCGAGGCCGCCGTCGAGGCGGCGCGGGCCCACGGCGTCGACGCGCGGGCCGTACAGGCCGACCTCACCGACGAGGACGACGCCGAGCGCCTGGTCGCGGACGCGGCCGAGCAGGGGGACCTCCGCGCGCTGGTGACGGCGGCGGGCGTGACCGACCCTGGCCCGCTGGCCGATCTCGACGCCGAGCGACTGGAGCGCCTGCTCGCGGTCAACGTCGGCGGCACCGTCGCCGTCACGCGCGCGGCGAGCGAGCGGATGCGGACCGGCGCGGGCGGCCCGGGTGGGGCCATCGTGGCCGTCTCGAGCGTCGCGGCCGAGATGGGGACCGTCGACGCGGGCTACGCGGCCGCCAAGGGGGGCGTCGACGGGTTCGTCCGCGCCGTGGCCCGCGAACTCGGCGCCGAGGGCGTCCGCGCAAACGTGGTGGCACCGGGCCCGGTCGAGACGCCGATGAACGACGACGTGGTGGCCTCCCTCGAGGCGCGGCGCTTCCGCGGGCACGGAACGGTCGACACGCTGCTGGACCGCTACGAGGCGACGCCCGGGGAGGTGGCTGCCGCCGCCCGCTTCCTGCTCTCCCACGGGTTCGTCACCGGCGAGGTACTCCACGTCGACGGCGGCATGTCGCTGTGAGCGGTGACGACTCGGGGAATAGTCGGAAGCCCGCAGGGGTCAGGACGGATCGTAGGTCGTCGTCTCGTACAGGAACTCCGCGAGGAACGTCTCGTGGGTCTCCCGGAGGTCGACGCCGGGCGGGTACGCCCCGCCGTACACCTTGCGGACGCGGGGCGAGCGGACGAACGCCCGCTCGTAGCGGGCGCTCCCGACGACGACGCCGAGATAGGCACGACCCAGGTCCGCGAGCAGGTCCCGGGGATCACCGTCGTGGCCGGTGACGCCCGCGAACGGGAAGGGCAGTTCCGGGACGAGCGACGACGCCCGGACGACAGTCGGCGCGAGGCGGGCGTGATCGCCGTGCTCGCGCAGGCGGGGTCCCTCGCGGTGGGCGGCGGTCGCGTCCCGGCCGGCCTCGTCGGCGCGCGCGTCGACGGCGCGGGCCCGTTCGACGTCCGGGAAGGCGGGCACGTCCGTCACGGGGTCGGTCACGGGGCCGTCCGTGGCGGCGGCGACTCGCGGGGCCAGGCGCTCGGCCAGGTCGTCGGGGTCGCAGTCGCCGACGGCGACGACCCGAGAGAGCGCAAAGCAGGCCCGGCCGCCGGTCCGGGTCACACCGCGCGCGAGGGTCTCGAGTTCGCGCTCGGTCGGGTCGCGGGCGACGACCGCGACCGAGCGCCCGGGGCCGTACGTCTCGACGGCGGGGTCGTCGCGGTAGGGATCGGTCGCGGCGTCGCCGCCGAACACCAGCGCGTGATCGCTCTCGCGGACGACCGTCTCGCCCACCGCCCGGGGACCGGGGAGGACGTGGACCGCGCTCTCCGGGACGCCCGCTGCCAGCAGGGCCCGCGCGAGCCTGACCGGCGTGAACGGGTCCCGGCGGGAGGGGCGCACGACGACTGGCACCTTCATCGCCAGCGCGAGCGCCGGCCACGCGGCGACGGCGGGGTCGTTGCCGGGTAGCACCGCCCCGAGCACGCGCACTCGGGGAGCGAACGCGAGGCCGACCGTCGTCTCGCGCGTGTAGGCGGGGTCGTCGTACGGGTCGAGGTCGGCGGTGGGCGACTGGGCGCGCAGCGACGCGGCGGCGTTGCGGAGGCCGAATCCGAGCCAGTGGGCGCTGTCGTGGACCCACCCGACCGGGAGCCCCGTCGCGCGGGCGACGCGGCGCTCGTACGCCTCGCGGGGGGCCAGATCCGACGGTCCGATCCCCTCGAAGCGTCGGCCGGCGTCGGCCACCCGGTCCAGCAGGTCCCGGATCGGCACCGCGGCGAGCGCGTCGAACCCCTCCTCGCGGGCGGTCTCGACGGCCTCGCGGGCCCTGATCCGGGGCGCGCGGGCCACGTCCGCGACGCGTCCGTCGACCCCCTCGACGGCGTCGGATCGGATGGTCTCGCGTTCCCCCCCGGAGACGACGGGCAACATCAGTAGACGCCCTCTGTCGCTCGGTCGCGCTCGCTCGCTGCCGTTCCCGGATCACGCACCCAGTCCCAGTCCAGCGGATCGACGCCCCGGACGCGCGTCGCGGCGTCGCGCTCGGGGAGAAGGGGGAGGAAAAACTCCGTCGAGAGGACGGTCAGGCACACCCGGCCCCGTTCGCCGTAGTCGACGAGCGCCCCGTCCTCGTCGAGCACCTCGGGGACGAAGTAGGGGTAGGCGGGCACGTAGTCGAGGCTGTACTCGCGCTCGGCCGGGCCGCGCAGGCGCGGCGGGGCCTCCCCGGCGACGCCCATCAGCGTGTTGCCGTACTCGCCGGCGAACGCGACGTCGGCGTACCACTCCTCCCGGAAGATCCGGTGTGTGTCGGGGTCGAGCGCGGTGCCGCCGTGGTACACCGCCTCGACGCCGTGGTCGGCCACCATGTCCCTGACCCGGGGGCGCTCCAGGAAGCGGGCGGTCGTGAAAAGCACCGTCACGTCCTGGGTCGCGAGGACGCGCTCGGCCTGGTCGAGGAGGTGCTCGACGTAGGCCTCGAACCGGTCGGGGTCCTCGTCGGCGAGGCGTTTGGCCCAACGAGGATCCATGTTGACGTGAAAGGGGAGAGCCCCCCACTCGGCCGCGAGGTGCTGGACGAACACGCCGGCGTTGTTGGCGCCGCCGGGCGGACCCAGCATCAGGAGGTTCCCCTCGGGGAACTCCGCGGGGAGGAGCTGTGCGGCCCACCGGGCCTGCTCGCGCCAGTACTCGCGCATGACGAGGCGCTTCGGGGCGCCCGTGGTGCCGCTGGTCTCGTAGACGCGGCGCTCGCCGTCGAGGTGCCGCGGGTGGAACCGCTCGACGGGAAGCGTCCGGAGCACGTCGGCGTCGAAGGGGTCGAACATCTCGCGCAGGTCGGCGAAGCCCTCGACCGCGCTGCGAACGTCCAGGTCGCGGTCGTCGGCCCAGTCGAGCCAGTAGGGCGTCCCCGTCTCGGGGTCGAAGTGACGGTCGACGACGTGGCGGGTCCAGGCGTCCAGGTCCCGGTCGGTCGGGACGTGAGGGTTGGTCGTTCCAGTCGGCGTGTCGCTCATGGATCAGGCCTCGGGCGCGAGGGACGTGTGCCTGTCGGCAGTGAGCAGCGACCCGACGACCAGTCCCGCACAGGCCAGCACGAGCGCGGGGACGAAGGGGAGAAAGCCGAAGGCGGGCGCCCCGGCGAACGTGGCGAGCAGGAAGTAGCCCTGCCCGGCGACGACGGCGGCGAGCGCCCCCGTCGCGGTGGCGTCAGGCCAGTACAGGCCCGCCAGGAACACCGGCAACAGGAGCGCGTTGCCCTGGATGAAGTACACCGCGAGGTCGATGATGGTGCCGACGGCCGGGACGCCGGGGAGGCGACCGGTCGCGGCGTGGGCCATCACGTACCCCAGGACGAGCAGGACGGCGACGGTGCCGCGGGCCACCCACAGTTCCCGGCCGTCGTCCTCGCCGACGGCGACGTGGTCGTGATAGAGGTCGCGCGCGACCAGCGAGGAGAGGGTCAACACGAGCGAGTCGGCGGTGCTCATCATCGCGGCCAGCGCCCCGCCCATGACGACCCCGACGACGACCGGTGGCGCGTAGGCCTGGAGCAGCGCGGGCACGACCTGGTCGGGGTTCGCCAGCCCCGGGACCAACTGGGTGCCCCAGACCCCGAGCAGGACCGGCACGACGGCCGCGACGAGCGACATCACGGGCCACCAGACCAGGAGCGCCCGGAACGAGCGCTCGTCCCTGGCGGCGAAGAAGCGCTGGAACATCTGCGGGTAGGCGATCAGCGCCATCACGTTCATCAGCGCGAAAGAGAGCCACACCCGCGGCGTGAAAAAGCCGGTCCGGCCGGCGGTCGCCAGCAGGTCCGTCTCGGCCGCCAGCCGTCGGGTCAGTTCGAGCGGGTGGATCGCCGGCAGGAGATACATCGCCCCCGCGACCAGCAGGACGACCAGGGTCAGCCCCTGGAGCACGTCAGACCAGGCGACCGAGCGCAGGCCCCCCAGGGCGAGATAGATGCCGGTCACGGCGGTGACGATGGCGGCACCCGCCCAGAACGGCACCGCGCCGTTCGATATCGTCTCGAAGATGACGCCGCCCCCGATGGCCTGTATCGCAACGTAGGGGACCGCCCACCCGAACTGGACGGCCAGCGTCAGGAGTTTCACGGCGTCGCTGTCGAAGGCGTCCCCGACGAACTCCGTGGGCGTGACGTAGCCGGCCCGTCGAGCGCGCCGCCAGGCCCGGAGGCCGATCAGGGCCAGCGGGATGCCCGCCACCGCCTCGATGGCGATCATCGCCAGCCAGGCCATGCCGTGGGTGTAGCCAAAGCCCGCGCTCCCCAGGAAGATGAACGAACTCATCAGCGTCGCGAACATCGTCAGCGGGAACACGACCCGGCCCAGCGTCCCCCCGGCGAGGAAGTACTCCTGGGGCGTCGTCCCCGTCGACCGGTAGCCGAGCCACCCGATAGCGAGCGTCACCAGCAGGTACAGGCCCATCAGGGCGAGCGCGACGGCGCTCACGCCTCGCTCACCCCCGGCCACCCCGCGCGGACCGCGGCGACGGAGACGGCGACGGTCGCGACGACCGCGGCGAGGACGACGACGGCCCACAGCGGGAACACTCCCACGAGCGGGGTGACCGGCAGCAGCGACGCGGCGACGACGACCGCGAACAGGATCGCGAACGCGACCCAGAGCCCGGCATTCGTCATATTATTGGGTAGTACCACCCGATAGTGATAAGCCTGCTGAACCGTCGCCGCTGGCGTCGCATCAGGGCGGTTCCGGGCGGGTGCCCAGGGTGAGCGGGACGACCCGCCTGCTGCCGTCCCGGGTCAGGGTCACGTCGATGGTGTCGCCGGGCGAGGTCTGGAGCGCGAGAAACGTCGAGAGGTCCTGTCGGGTGGGGACCGGCGTGTCGTCGAGTCGCCGGACCACGTCCCCGCCGGTCGGCGTCTGGACGCCCTCGATCGTCCGCGATCCGGTCGAGCCCTGGAGGACGCCGTCCGAGGGGCTCCCGGAGACCACTTCGTCGATGTAGATGCCCGACGCCCGGGAGAGCCCGTTGGCCTGCGCGATGGCCGGCGTGACGTCCGTCAGGCGGACGCCCATGTAGGAGTGCTGGTAGTCGCCGGTCTCGATGAGCGACGGGATCACCCGCTGGATGAGCGCCGCGGAGATGGCGAAACCGATGTTGTCGCCGCCGCCGGCGTTGACAACGCCGACCACGTTGCCGTCGAGCGTGACGAGCGGACCGCCGCTGTTGCCGGGGTTGACGGGGGCGTCCGTCTGGACGGTGTCGGGGATCGAGAAGCCGTTCGCGGCGTCCTGGGTGCGGTTCGTCCCGCTGATGATCCCCGAGGAGACCGACCCGGCGAGGCCGAAGGGGTTTCCGATGGCGACGACTCTGGTGCCGATCGGCGGTTCCTCGTCCACGAACGGCAGCGGCGACGCCGTCTCCGGACGGTCGGGAATGCGGACCGCCGCGAGGTCGCTGTACACGTCGCTCCCGACCGGTCTGACCCGCTGCCAGCCCCCGCCCTGAAAGCGGACGTACATCGCGTCGGCGTCGCTGACGACGTGCTCGTTGGTGACGAGGTGGGCGTCGTCGTAGACGAACGCCGTTCCCTGCGCGCCCCCGCCGTTGCCGTCGTAGATGCGCACGGACGCCACGGAGTCGATTGTGGCCTCGTAGGCCGATCGGTAGGACCCCTGGAGGTCGGGGGCGGCCGTCTGCTGGTCGACGCCCGTCGAGAGATCGTTCGCCGGCGGCGTCGGCTCCGATGCCGGCGTCGCCCCGCCCGGGTCCGTCGGCGTCCCGGGATTGCTGGTGCCGTCGAACGACTGACAGCCTGCCAGTCCGGCAGCCCCCGCGGCGCAGGCCGCGAGGAAGGCCCGACGAGAACGGGGCTCGTGAACCATACCCGCCGTACGATACTCGGACGAATAAATCCCCGTATACTCCTCGTTCGAGAGGCGGAGAATAAAATCCCGGCGTCGCGCGAGGATAGCCGGCAGAGTAATGACGATTGGCGAGAAAACGCTCCCCCATGTCAGGCGACGATTTCCAGTCAGGCGACGTGCCACCCCCCGACTTTCTCGTCCCCGGGGTCCGGTGTGGCCTGGAGATGGCCCTCGTCGGCCTCGCGGTGCTGCTGGTCGGCCTGCCCGCCGAGAACGCGCTGTACTTCGGCGTCGTCGTCCTCGCGGCCCTGCTCGCGATGACGGTCGTGCTGTTCTGGTGTCTGAACCAGCACGTCGCGAACTGGATCCGGCGCGCACAGGGCCGGCCGACAATGACCGACGGCGGGGGGAAACCGTGATCGCTCGGGCAGCCGCGTGCCCTCCCCGCCAGACCGGGAGGCCGGCGCCGTGAGCGTCGTCCTCGACGAGCCCCGGACCGCGGTCGTCGTCTCCGCAGACGCCGACCGCCGCGAGGAAATTGCCGCCGCTCTGACCGCCCGCGACGCCGTCGAGGCGGTGGTGACGGTTGCCGACGCAGCGTCGCTGGGGGCGACGCTCGACGAGCGATCCGACGCCGGCTGTGTGCTGATCGCCGCGGGCCCGTCCGGAGACCCCGCGGCCGTCGCCAGGGCGGCCAGGGAGGACGACCCCGCTCGACCGGTCGTCGCGCTGGTCGAGACGCTGGACGCCGAGGCCGGGGCGGCCGCGGCGGGTCCAGGAACCATTCTCCCGGCGGACGTGACCGACGAGCGCCTCGCCGCGGTGGTGGCCGACGCCGTCGACGCGTACGTGCATCGCCGGATCGCTGCCGAGGACAGCGAGATCCTCCGGACGTTCCTCGAGGAGAGCGGTATCCCGCTCTACGCGAAGGACGCCGAGGCGCGTCACGTCCGCGTGCCCGAGATTCCCGGCGGTCTCGATCCCGAGGAAGCGCTCGGCAAGACCGACCCAGAGGTGTACGACGATACGGAGTCGTCGCGGCAGTCACTGGCGGACGACCGGCAGGTGATCGAGGAGGGCGAAGGCGTCTACCAGCGCGACGAAAAGTTCGGCGAGGGGGAGATCCAGTACTGGTCGCGCACGACGAAGGTGCCCTGGCGCGGCGAGGACGGCGAGATGAAGGGTCTCGTCGGGCTCTCGCAGGACGTGACGGAGTGGAAACTCCAGGAGCAGGAACTCCGGGAGTTGCGCAACCAGTTCGAGGAGTTCGCCAGCCACCTGTCTCACGACCTGCAGACGCCCCTGCAGGTCGCGGACGGCTACCTCGACCTGGCCGCGGCGGGCGACGAGTCGGCCCTCGAGGAGGCGCGGGCCGCCCTCGGGCGCATGGAGGAGACGATCTCGGACCTGGAGCAACTCGCTCGCCAGCGCGGGCCGGCGGGGACGCCAGAGCCGATCGCCCTGCGCGAGGTGGTCGAGGAGGTCTGGAACCCGCTCGCGGACGACGGGGCGACGCTGCGGTTCACCGCCCCGGCGGGGACGACGATCCGGGCGGCCCGACAGGCGATTCGCCCGGTGCTCGAGAACCTCTTCAAGAACGCGCTCGACCACGGTGGTCCCGACGTGACGGTCGAGGTCGGCGTCCACGGGAGCGGGTTCTACGTGGCCGACGACGGCCCCGGGATCCCTCCCGAGAAGCGCGACCGCGTCACCGAGGAGGGGTACACGACCAGTGACGAGGGCAGCGGGACCGGCCTGAGCATGGTACAGTCGATCGTCGAACAGAACCACTGGCGCCTGACGATCACCGAGAGCGACGCCGGCGGCGCTCGCTTCGAGATCGGGAACTGTCAGGCTGTGAGCGATCCGGACCCCGGCCTCGCGGTGGGAGCGCCGGTCGACCTGGCCGACGAGGCCGCCGTCGGCGACCTCCGGAAACCCGGCTTCGCCGAGTACGACGCCGACGCCGACCGCTGGACCGTCGCCGGGGACGGCGAGGACATCTTCCTGCAGAACAACGACTTCTACTTCCCCCACGCCGTCGTCGAGGGGCCGGTGACAATCCGGGCGCGCCTCGTCGACGTCGAGGACGTCCACGAGTACTCGAAGGCGGGATTGATGGTCCGGGACGACCTCGACGAGGCGGCGGCCTACGGCACCGTCGGTCGGACGCCCGGCCACGGGACGGAACTGCTGTGGCGCCACGAGCGCGGCGCCGACGGCCTGAGCCAGCAACTCGAGGAGGGCGAGATAGTGTTCGACCACTATCGCGTCGACCGCGTCGGCGACCGCGTCACGACGTACGTCTCCGAGGACGGGTCGGACTGGGAGGCCGTCGACCAGCGGACGGTCGCGCTCGGAGACCCGGTCCACGTCGGCCTCGTCGTCTCCAGCGTGGTGCCGGGTCACCGCGCCGAGGCGGTGTTCGAGGACGTCTCGGTCAATCGCCTCGAGGAGTGACCCCCGAGTCCGGGCGCGTTCGGGCGCGGCCCCCGACCTGGCGGACGTAAAGTCGGGGCGCGTTCGGACGGGCCCCTCGCCCCGACGGACGTGAGCTATTAAGTCGCACACGCCCGTACTTCCGGGCGAACCATGGAACTCACCTGGCACGGCCACTCGACGTGGCACGTCACGGTCGGGGACACGTCGCTCCTGATCGACCCGTTCTTCGACAACCCGAAGACGTCGCTCGACCCGGGAGACGTGCCGACGCCGGACTACCTCCTGTTGACACACGCTCACGCCGATCACGTCGCTCACGTCGGGGAGTTCCTCGACGCCACGATCGTCGGGACCCCGGAGGTGACCGCCTACCTCGCGGACGAACACGGCGTCGAGGACACGATCGGATTCAACCTCGGAGGGACGATCGAACTCGGCGACGCCTTCGTGACGATGCACCGGGCGGATCACACGAACGGGATCAACACCACCTACGAGCACGAGGCCGGGATGCCGGCGGGATACGTCATCTCGGACACGAAGCCGACGCAGGTCAGCGACGCCGAGTCGACGACGTTCTATCACTCCGGCGACACGGCGCTGATGACCGAGATGCGCGACGTGATCGGCCCGTACCTCGAACCCGACGCCGCCGCCCTCCCCATCGGCGACCACTTCACGATGGGGCCAATGCAGGCCGCCATCGCCGTCGACTGGCTCGACGTGGACCACGCGTTCCCGATGCACTACGACACGTTCCCGCCCATCGAACAGGACCCGGACGACTTCGCCCGCGAGGTGCGGGCCACCGGGAGCGACGCCGAGGTCCACGTCCTCGCGGGCGACGAGACGTTCGAAGTGTGAGATATCGAACGAGGCGTCCACCGCGGTTTCCCTCGAGCGACCCCGCTCATTTTTGGTCTTGCGGGTGGATACGTTAGTACCGTAACCCATTCAATGAGTGCTCCCCTCGGAGCGTCCACCCGAGTCCTGGTCGCGACCGCGGCCGACGGCGTCGAAGCGACGGTTCGCGATGCGATCGAGGGCGACGAGGGACCCGACGAGGTCACGCGGGTGACGTCACTGGGATCGCTCCGTGACGCGATTGCCGAATACGACGACGTGGGCTGTGTCGTGGTTCACGACGACCTCGCCGTGCCGGCGGCGTGCGCGACGGTCGCGGACGCGGATCCGGACCTCCCGGTCGTCGTCCTCGCGTCGGACGGGAGCGAGGCGCTCGCGGAACGGGCGACGCGGGCGGGCGCGGCGGCCTACGTCCCCGACGAGGAGAGAGCGGCGCTGGCCGAACACGTCGCGACAGCGGTCGAGCGCTACGACGACCGGCGCTGGGACCGCGCTCGCGCGAGTGCGTTCGACACGCTGCTCGAGGCGACCGACCGCGCCGTCTACGTCAAGGACGAGCAGGCTCGCCACCTCCTGAAGTCGACGACGGCGGGCGATCTGCGGCCGGAGGCGTTCGTCGGGCGAACGGACGAGGAGGTGTACGGCGACGCAGAGGGCTACCGGGAGGACCTGTCGGTCATCGAGGACGACGAGCGCGTGGAGGGGGACGTCCGCCAGTACCAGGTCGGGAACGAGACGCGCTGGGCGAAGACCACGAAGGTCCCGTGGCGCGAGAACGGCGAGGTGCGCGGCCTCGTCGGATTCACCGAGGACGTCACCGAGACGGTTCGACGACGCCAGCGCCTTCACAGCCACCGCGAGCGCCGCGAGGAACTGACGAGCTACCTCCGACACGACCTCAGGAACCCGCTGCAGGTCGCCTCGAGCGCGCTCGAACTGGCCCAAGAGACGGGGGACGAGACCGCCTTCGAGAAGGCCAGAAACGCGCTCGCTCGGATGGAGGAGATCCTCGAAGACCTCTCGGCGCTCGCAGAGGACGACCTCGAGACCGGCGACGACGACGGGGCCGTTCCGTCCGGCACGGCGTTCGCGCAGGTCACACGCGACGTGTGGGAGGCCCTGGAGACGAACGGAGCCACGCTGAACGTGAAGTTCCCGGACGAGAGCCGGATTATCGCCCCGGGAGCCGGAGTACGACCGGTGCTCGAGAACCTCTTCAAGAACGCGCTTGAACACGGCGGCCCGGGCGTGACGATCGTCGTGGGTCCGCTTGCGGACGGATTCTACGTCGCCGACAGTGGCCATGGCATCCCGCCCGAGGAGCGCGACAACGTGTTCGAGAGCGGGTACACGACCGGCGAGGACGGCGGGGGCACCGGCCTGACCATCGTCTCGGACATCGCAGAGCGCCAGGGCTGGACGGTCGCCCTCACCGAGAGCGTCAGCGGGGGTGCCCGCTTCGAGTTCCACAACTGTCCGCTGGTCCGGTCGCCCGACGGCGCGGCCGAACCGACTGGCACCGTGCCCTTCGCGGACCGGGTGGACTCGACGGACGTGGGGGCTGTCGCCGTGTCCGGGAACACCGAACGCGAGGACGGGCACTGGGTCGTCACGGGCGCGGGGCGCAACGTACACCGCCGGATCAACGAGTTCCAGTTCGGTAGCGTCCCCGCGAACGGGCCGGTCAGGATCACCGCCCGAATCGAGGATCTGAACCGGGTCACCGAGTGGACGACGGCGGGGCTGATGATCCGAGGCGGCCGCGGCGAGGACGCCCCGTACGCCGCCGTCGGCCAGACGGACGACCACGGGACGGCGGTCCTCTGGCGGCCACAGCGCGGCGCCGACGGCGTCGGCCAGGCCTTCGAGGAGGCCCCGTTCGCGCTGCCGTGGTACCGACTCGAGCGCACGGGCGGCCGGATGAGTGCGTTCGCCTCGACCGACGGCGAGCAGTGGCGCCCCCTCGACCAGCGTCCGGTCTCGACGAGCGACCCCGTGCGAGTCGGGCTGTTCGTCTGCAGCAACCTGCCCGGCAAGACAGCCAGCGCCCTGTTTACCGATCTGACTGTCGAGACGCTTACCTCGGAGTGAGGCCGGCGGCTGCCAGGCCGCGCTTCGTCAGGTCGACCGCCGGCCGCTCACTTGGTCGGGCCGAGCATTCCGGCCGCTCACT
>JBDGUH010000045.1:0-9088 GCA_042216055.1 Haloarculaceae archaeon | reverse complement strand
TCAGGTCGACCGCCGGCCGCTCACTTGGTCGGGCCGAGCATTCCGGCCGCTCACTCGGTCAGATCGACCCCCGCGCCGTCCGCGAGGTGGCGGACGACGGCGGCCATGTCCTCCCCGCCGTGGCCCGCGCCGCGGGCGGCGCTGAACTGCTCGCGCGCGGCCGCCGCCACGGGCATGGACACGCCCGTCTCGCCAGCGCGGTCCAGCGCGAGCGTGAGGTCCTTGTGCTGGTAGTCGACGGGGAAGCGCGACTCGTAGTCGTCCGCCCTGATCTGTGCGGTCTTGGCGCTGTACAGCGGGGCTGCGAGCCCGCCGGACTCGACGACCTCGAGCATGTCCTCGACGGCCAGTCCCTGTCGCGCGCCGAACGTCAGCGCCTCGGCGTAGGCGGCCATCATGTCCCCGAGGAGGGTGTTGACGAACAGTTTCATCGCCGTCCCGTCGCCCACGTCGCCACACCGCAGGACGGGGTCACACATCGCTTCGAGGACCGACGCGACGGCGTCGAGGTCGGCGTCGTCGCCGCCGGCCAGCCCCACGAGCGTCCCCTCGCGCGCGGGGCCGACAGTGCCCGACACCGGGCAGTCGACGAAGCGCCCGCCCGCCTCGCGGACCGCCTCGGCGGCCGCCAGCGTCTCGTCGTAGCCGATGGTGCTCATCTGGACGACCACGGTGCCCTCCACGAGGCCGGCCAGCACGCCGAGGTCCCGTTCCAGCACCTCCGCGACGGCGTCGCCGTCGGCGACCATCAGACAGACCACGTCGGCGCGTTTCGTCAGGTGTTTCGGGGAGTCGGCGACGGCGATTCCCGCCTCCGCGAAAGGGCGCTCGCGCTCGGTCGTTCGGTTGTACACGACCAGGTCGTGGCCCGCGTCGTCGAGGTTCCAGGCCATCGGCGCGCCCATCGCGCCGAGGCCGACGAATCCGACCGTTGTCATGCGTCATGCTTGGGCGCGAACGGCCTTGAATGCCGGCCCACCGGCGGCGGTTTCCGGGGCCCGATACCGGAGAGGACTCTCCTCGGATCCGAGACGGTCAGTATTTAGGGCACGACTCCGATGTCCCGCCTGCAATGGCAGACATCACCGTCGAATCCATCTGCGAGGAAGGGTACACCGTGAGCAACGTCATCGACGGCGAGTGGGAACTCGTCGTCGACGCGCTGGGGGAGGACGGGCCGACCGCGAACCAGGCGCTTGCGGCCAGCTACGCCTCCTGTTACGTCCCGGCGTTCCGCGTCGCCGCAGACCAGACCGGCTACGAGGACATCGGCCGCGTCGAGGTCGACGTGAGCGCAGATCTCGACGAGGACGACGACCTCGAGGCCATCGCCTTCGAGATCAGCGTCGAGGCCGACCTGGGCGAGGACGCCACGGAGATCGTCGAACTGGGCGAGGAGATCTGTCACGTCCACTCGGCGCTGCGGGAGGGCCTGCACGCCGACATCTCCGTCGAGAGCGACGCCTTCTGAGCGACGCCTTCCGGACGCCGCGTCGCTGCTCGAACGACGGGAAACGCTGATACGGTCCCCCCTCGAACGACACGCCGATGAGCAACGACTGGACCAGCGCCGTCGCGGCCGAACGGATGGAAGTCGACCGGGAGTTCGGCGGCCGGATCGACGCCTCCGAGTTCTCACGCCAGCAGTGGGGGCTCGTGATGACCGCCGTCGAGTTCGAGATCGAGAACCCGGACGATCCCGAGGCGGCGCGGATCGTCGCCGACACGGAGAACCTCCCGGCGATCATGCCCCAACTCGACCGAATCGAGAAGGCCTCGGCCGGGCCCGGCCCGAGCGGCGGCGGGAGCGGCGGGAGCGATGGCGGCCTGCTCGGCGGCGTCAAGGACGCGCTCGGCCTCGGGGGCGGTGAGGACCCCCGTCGCGAGACGGCCGCGGAACTCGCCCAGGAGTACGCGGACGAACTCCAGGAGAAACTCGAGGAGAAGGGGCGCTGGGAGTCGGTGCGGAAGCTGGCGTAGTTCCGTCTGAGGATCGCGTCCGGATCAGACGGGTTCGTGCGAGTCAGTCCCGTCTCGACCGCACGACGGCGTGCGGTCGGACCCGGAAACAGTCCCAATAATCCGTCTCAGTCGTACAGCGACCGGCCGGCGCTCCCGGAGACCTCCGCGAGGTCGGCGTACACCTCGGCGATGCGCTCGCGCACCTGGCGGCCGCCGACCCGGGGGTCGAACACGTCCTTGTTGGGCGACCAGTCCACGTCGTTGAAGAAGGCGTCGCGCTGGTCGTCGACGCCCTCCGGCGGGACGAGTTCGTCCGTGTGTTCGCGGTACAGGTCGAACAGCGTCCGCGTGTACTCGTACTGGTAGCGGGTGTCCTTGTTGACCTTGCAGATGCCGTGCCGGAGCATCTCCTCTAGCTGGTGGGGCTGCACCCCCGAGGAGCCGTGCAACACCAGCGGCGTGTCGAGGCCGTGATCGTGCAGCGCCGTGCGGATCTCCTCGGCCAGTTCGGGCCGGAGTTCGAGGTCCTTGCCCTTGGCGACGCCGTGCTGGGTGCCGACCGAGATGGCGAGCAGGTCACAGCCCGTCCGGTCGACGAACTCGACGGCCTGCTCGGGGTCGGTGTAGAAGGCGTCCTCGGACTCGATCTCGTCCTCGACGCCCTTGATCTGGCCGAGTTCGGCCTCGACGAGGATCTCCTCGTCGGCCGCCTCGGTCTTCTCGACGACGGCCTTCGAGCGCGCGACGTTCTCCTCGAACGGTTCGTGGGAGGCGTCGATCATGATCGAGGAGGGGATGGCCGTCTCGACCTGCATGTCGATGAACGCCATGTCGGTCTGGTGGTCCATGTTCAGGAACACCCCGACGTCGTACCCGTCGGCGATCAGGTCGATGTAGTTGCCCATCGCACGCAGGCCGGCCTCCGCGTCGCCGTCGCCCGCGAAGCGGCAGGCGCCCGCGCTCATCTGGAGCAGCAGATCCGAGTCCGCCTGCTCGGCCCCCGCCATGAGTCCCATCATCACGTTGGGCTCGGCGATGTTGCTGGCGATGAGGCCGAAGCCGTCCTCGAGCGCCCGGTCGTACACCGCGTCGAGTTCCGCGCCGCCGTAGAACGCCATCAGTGGGTCACCGATCGAGTGTTCCGCGGCGGCCGTTAAAACCCATGCGAAGTCTCGGGCGCCGACCCGTACGCCCGGGGCGCCGTGACGGGCCGAACCCGAAACGATATGTGGCGTTTTCCGGTATGGGCGGTACATGAACGCAGGCACGCTCACAATCGATCGCGACCGGACAGCCGATGGGCCCGCCGTCCGTGCGGGGAAGCCATGACCGGGGCGCCCGACGAACCGACCGTCGCGGCCGCGCGCGAGGCCGCCGCCGAGCTCCCCGAACGGATCGAGGGCGACCGCATGGTGTTTGGCTTCGACGGCTACCTCGACCGGGTGCGGGAGGTCGTCGCCGACCGGCAGGACGCCGGCAGCTACGAGGCGCTGGCGACGCTCGCGGGGTTCAGCGAGCGCGTCGCAGACTCCGTCGAGACGGGGAGTTCGCTCACTTTCGAGTGGCTCCAGGACGGGTCCCGCACCGGCGGGCACACCTGCCACCTCGGGCGGGCGTTCGGCAAGTGGGGGTTCGAACCGGTGCTGGTCGGCACCTACGGCGACCCCGTGCGCGAGCAGTTCGCGGCGGAGTTCGGCGACTACGAACTCCACACGCTGGGCGCGCCCGGCGTCACCGACGCCGTCGAGTTCGACGACGGGAAACTGATGCTCAGCGAGATCGGCGACCAGATGGACCTCGACTGGGCGACCGTCACGGAGGGCGTCGGCCGGGACCTGCTCGTGGACAGGCTTGACGGCGCGGCCCTGCTGGGCACGGGCTACTGGTCGGAGGTGCCGGCGCTGCCCGACGTGTACGAAGGGCTGCGGGACCTCTGGCCCGAGGTCGAGTCACCGCCCGAGCACCTGCTCATCGACACGGGGGACGTGCGGAAACTCGATCCCGAGAACATCGCCGCCGGGCGGGCGGCGATCAGCCGCCTCGAGGAGGTCGCCGACGTGGTCGTCTCGGCGAACCGCGCGGAGACGCGCCTGCTGGCCGAGACGGTCGCCGGCGCGGATCCGGACGCCGACCCGGCGGCCCACGCCCGGGCGGTCCGCGAGGAACTGGACGTGACGATGGTGGCGGGCCACGGCGTCGACCGCTCGGTGGTGGCGACCGCCGACGGCACCGTCGGCGTGGACGTGCCGACCGTCTCGGACCCCGAACTCACGACCAGTTCGGGCGACCACTTCAACGCGGGGCTGGCGCTCGGACTCGTCGAGGGACTGGCCCCGGCCCCGGCGGTCGTGGTGGGCAACGCCGTCGCCGGGCTGTTCGTCCGGAGCGGCCAACCGCCGTCGCTGGACGAGGTGCGCGAGTTCGTCGGCCAGTACGCCGACGCCTTCTAGAAGGACGCCGCCTGCTACAGTTTCCGGACGGACACGAGGTCCCGTTCCGGCGGGATGCCGTCCAGGTCGGGCGTGCTGGTGCCGACCTGCTGGACGACCCGCGAGGCGACGGCGACGCCGGTCGCCAGCGCCGTCGGGTCGTCCTCGCCGCGGTCCATCGACGCGAGAATGCCCGACAGCAGCGCGTCGCCCGCGCCCACCGTGTCGACGGCCTCGACGTCGAGCGCGTCGGCGAGCCACACCCCGTCGCCGGTCGCCAGTATCGCCCCCTCGTCGTCGAGGGAGGCGATGACGCGGTCGTACCCCTGTTCTCGCACCTCGCGGGCGGCCGCCACCGCCCCCTCCAGCGTCGAGACGTCGCGCCCGGTGGCCGCGGCCAGCTCCGTCCGGTTGGGCTTGCACAGTTCGTAACTGCCCGTCAGGTCCTGCAGGACCGGCACGTCGACGCCGACGGGCCAGTCGCCATCGGCGATCCGGTCGACGGCCGTCGCGTCGAGCCCCGGCGGGAGGCTCCCCCCGACGAGGACCCGGTCGGGGTCGTGGGCCTCGATCCGTTCGATGACCCGATCGACCACCCCGGGGTCGACCTGCGGCCCGGACTGGTTGAACTTGTACTCCTCGCCCGCCGCGTGGACGGTCGTGTTGACCCGCGTCGGGGCGTCCACCTCGACGAAATCGCGGGGGACGCCGTCGTCGGCCAGGCGCTCGTCGATGAACGTGCCGGAGAACCCGCCGATGAGGCCCGTCGCGGCCGTCCCGATACCCAGCGCTCGCAGGTCCTGCGAGACGTTGATGCCGGTGCCGCCGGCGTCGAACCGGTTGCCCGTCGCCCGCATCACGTCGTTCGGGCGCATCGGCTCGTCGAACTGCATCGTCTGGTCGACGGCCGGGTTGTAGGTGACTGTCAGGATCACGGTACCACCCCCGGCCCGGTCGTGACCGCCGCCGTGCGGGCCCTCGGACCCGCGCGAGCCCCGCCGGTCACGACGGGGGCCGTCAGTCGTCGCGTCCGCTCAGCCAGTTCCATCGGTGTACATTCTCGGTCACGGTTATTACCAGTTTCCATCGCCGTCGGCCGTTTCGACGGGCGACCGGACCCGCAGTCTGTCATGCCCGGGAGGGCGCGACCCCTCATCACCGGGAGAGCTGGTCGATCACGGCCGCGGTCACCTCGTCGGTGCCGGCGGATCCGCCCAGGTCGGGGGTCCGTGGGCCGTCCGCCAGCACCGCCTCGACGGCCGCGCGCACGCGGTCGCCGTCCTCCTCGTAGCCGAGGTGATCGAGCAACATCGCCGCCGAGAGGATCATCGCCGACGGGTTGGCGATGCCCCGCCCGGCGATGTCCGGCGCGGAGCCGTGCACGGGCTCGAAGAGGGCGTTGTCCTCGCCGACGTTCGCGCTCGGGAGCAGGCCCAGGCCTCCGACGAGACCCGCCGCCAGGTCCGAGAGCACGTCGCCGGCCAGGTTCGGGCAGATCACCACGCCGTACTCCTCGGGGTGCATCACGAGGTGCATCGCCAGCGCGTCCATCAGCACGGTGTCGTACGCGAGGTCGAACTCGTCGCCGACCGCCGCGGCCGTCTCGAGGAACTGGCCGTCCGTGACGCGCATGACGTTGGCCTTGTGGGCGATGGTGACGTCGTCGTAGCCGTTCCGGCGGGCGTACCGGAAGCCGAACTCCGCGATGTCGCGGGAGGCCTCCTCGGTGATCACGCGGGTCAGCGTCGTCACGCCGTCGGTGATCTCGGACTCGATGCCCGAGTAGACGCCCTCGGTGTTCTCGCGGACGAACACGAGGTCGGTGTCGGGCTGGACGGCGTCGAGGCCGGGGTAGGACCGGGCCGGGCGGACGTTGGCGTACGAGCCGACGACCGCCCGGAGCGGGAGGATCACGTCGGCGGCCGTCTCGCCGGCCGCGCCGAACAGCGTCGCGTCGGCCTCTGCGGCGATGGTCCGGGTCTCCTCGGGCAGCGCGACGCCCGTCTCCTCGGCGACGGCGTCGCCCGCCTCGCCCTCGACGAACGCGAAGTCGGGGTCGAGCGCCTCCAGCACTTCGACGGCGGCGGGCGTGACCTCCCGCCCGATGCCGTCGCCGGGAATCACGGCGATCTCGTGAGTCATGGCACTACCTCTCGCGGGCGCGGAAAAGAGGGTGTCGATCTGGCGGGTCGCCGCCCTACCGTGGAGGGGCGGCGCTGGTCACTCCCGGACCACGTCGTGCGGGCCGAGCGGGCCGTGTTCCGGGCAGACGCCGACGATCGGGGTCGCGTTGAGACAGCAGGCTCTCGCCGAACCGATGGCACCGACCGTCAGCGCCGCCCCACAGCGGCGGCAGGTAGGCCCGTCCTCGCTCACACCCGGAAAGAGGCACGCCCGGACAGTATCACTGTCGGTCGCGGGCGATCAGTCGTCGGGGTGTGCCCGTGCCGCCTCGAGGAACGACGCCGGGAGCGCGTCGAGTTCGCCGACCTGGACGTGCCAGAGGTTCGCGTAGGCACCGCCGGCCTCGAGCAGGTCCCCGTGACTGCCCTCCTCGACGATCCGCCCGTCGTCGAGCACGAGGATCCGGTCCGCGTCCCGGACCGTCGAGAGGCGGTGTGCGATCACGAACGTCGTCCGGTCGGCGGTCAGGTCGTCGAGGCGCTCCTGGACGAGCACCTCCGTCTCGTTGTCGACGTGGCTGGTCGCCTCGTCGAACACCACGAGCGGCGGGTCCGAGATGACGGCCCGCGCGATGGCGAGGCGCTGGCGCTGGCCGCCCGAGAGCTTCGTCCCGCGCTCGCCCACTTCCGTGTCGTAGCCGTCCGGGAGCGTCGTCACGAACTCGTGGGCGCCGGCGATCCTGGCCGCGCGCTCGATGGCCTCCTGACCGGCGTCGGGGGTCGCGTAGGCGACGTTCTCCCGGATCGTCCCGTCGAAGAGGAACGGATCCTGGCTGACGTAGCCCACGTGCTCGCGGACGCTCCGGTGTGAGACAGTCGCGAGGTCTGTCCCGTCGACCCGGATGGCTCCCGAATCTGGGTCGTAGAAGCGAAAGAGGAGTTTGAGCAGCGTCGACTTGCCCGCGCCCGTCGAACCCACGACGCCGACGAGTTCGCCGTCCGCGACCGCGAAGTCCACGTCCCGGAGCGCCTGCTCGTCGGCGCCGGGGTAGGTGAAGCTCACGTCATCGTAGCACACCGTGCCCTCGCGAACGACGAGGTCGTCCGCGTTCGAATCGGCCTCGACGCGGTCGCTCGCGAGGACGCCGACGACGCGCTTTGCCGACGCGTGGGCGTTCTGGATCCGGTCGATCACGTCGACTGCCAGTCGCTGGATCGGCATGAGAAACGAGTGGGTGTACATGAAAAACGTCAGCAGCGTCCCCGGCGTGAGCGACCCGCCGAGGAAGAACGGCGGGGCCACGAGGATCCAGAGACCGCCCACCAGCAGGAGCGCGTGCTCGGTGGCCCGCCCGACGAACCAGTTGATCGCACTGAAGACGACCCGCAACTTGATCGCCGCCCAGCGCGTCGTCCGGTAGGCCGCCGACCGCTCGCGCACCCGTTCGAGTTCGTGGTTCTCCCGGGTGTTTGCCTTCACCGTCGCGATACCCTCGATGGTGTCCTCGAGCCGCGCGTTGACCCGGCCGACGCTCTCCCGGACGGCGTCGTAGCGCGCCTCGATGGCCTTCGCGTAGACGTAACTCATCCCGCCGACGAGAATCGGGATCAGTCCCACGAGCAACGCGAGCTGCCAGTTCAGCAGGAACATGAAGGCAAAGGCCATCAGGAGCTGGCCGAACACGTCCGTCCCGGTGAACACCCCCGTCGCCATCTGTTCGAGGTTGTTCACGTCGTTGTTGAGGACGCTCATCGTCTCGCCGCTCTGACTGTCGTCGAAGTAGGCCATCTCGAGGCCGAGGACGCGGTCGTAGGTCGCCGTCCGCACGTCGTGGAGCGTCAGCAGTGTCGCACGCTGGTACTGGTACCGCGCGAACAGGTCCAGCGCGCTCTCGGCCAGCACGGCGCCCCCGAGAACCGCGACCGTGAACCAGAGCTGTGCCGACTGGGACTGGGGGATCCAGGACTGGGGCACCAGCGGAATCGTGTACGGCGTCGACGAGAGAAACAGGGCGTCGAGCGAGACCCCGATCAGCAGGGCCGGGATCCGCTGGGGGATCCGCGCCAGCAGGAGCGCGCCCAGTCCCAGCACGAAGCCACGGCTGTGAGGGCCCGCGTAGCGTCCTAACAGCAGGCCGAGCGGGTGTCTGTCCTCGCCGTCCGTCCGTGGGTCGTCGGTTCCGTCCATGGTCGTCTCCCGCCTGACAGGGGGCGCTGCGCCCGGAGACCGTACGCGGCGCGCCGCTCCGCCCGGTCACCGGCGACTGGCCGTCACGTACCTCTCCTTTCTGGACCGGGGAAATAACGGTTTCCCACGGTCGTGGAGCGGTCACACGGACTGAGACGGATTATTGCGACTGTGTACCGGTCCGACCGCACGACGTCGTGCGGTCGAGACGGGAATGACTCGCAATAATCCGTATGAGGGGCCCGCTCCGGCCGGGCTCGTCTCGGCCGTTCGTGGGCCGTCCGGAAATCGGGCTCCGAGACAGTTGCCGTCGAAGGAAAGTAGCGAGAACCCGAAGCCTCAGCCTTCGAGAGATGGCAGCGAGACTCGATGCCTCAGCCTTCGAG
>JBDGUH010000010.1:2372-42319 GCA_042216055.1 Haloarculaceae archaeon | reverse complement strand
GGTTGGTGACATAGGCAGACATCAGTCGCGGGGGCAAAAAGAATCCGTCTGATGGCTCACAACGATTTGATGCAAGTGTACGGACTCCGAGCGGACACGGCGATTCATTACCCGAAAGAAATCGAGGGAGATTCGTGAGGCCGCTACCCTTCAGACTTCATCGAGGTATCCGCGGCGCTGTTCCAGCTTCACCTCCTCGGACCGCCTGTCGTAGTGCTTATCGAGCACCTTCCGGCTCACGTTCATTCGGTCGCTGACCACCTCAACCGGCACGTCTTCCGTGAGGAAGTGCGTGATGCTGCCGCGGCGGATCGCGTGCGGACCGACTGCTTCCTGGCATTTCTTCTCATAGCCCTGGTGGCAGTCGGGGCACGACTTCCGGAGGTAGCACGGCGCAGTGACCTGGTACACCTTCCGACGAATCGTACTCCGAGTCATGCGTCCCTGTTCCGTGGTCAGTAACGGGTCTCGTCCGTGGGCGTCAGTGACGTCGTATCGGAACGTTTCGACGTGCTCTTTGAGTGCCTCTGTGAGTTGGGGCGACAGAGCGATTAGCCGCTCACCGCTCTTCCCGTTTTTCAGCGTCGTGCCTTGGTCGGGACGGTGTACGAGTTCGATTCGCTCGCTTTCGAATTCCACACCGGTCAGGTCGAGCGAATTCGCGGCCCCCATGCGTATTCCGGTCTCCCAGAGCAGCGCGAACAGGACGTGATTCATCGACGCGTACTCGTACCGTGAGAGATGCTCAAGGAGTTCCTCTGCCCGCTCCGTTTCGAGAATCTTCTCGCTGCTCTGTTCGCTCCGTCGAACGCGGGGAATCATCAGCTTCGAGTAGAGGTTCTCCGGAACCGCCTCTACTGAGCCGGCCCACTTGAGAAAGACGCGGAACCCGGACATCAGGTTCTTCATCGTGAGCGCGTTGACATCGTCGTCGTCGGCGATCCAGAGCCGGAACCGCTGAACGTCGCGGCCCGACAAGTGATTCAGGTTGTCGATGTCCTCAGCGTCGCACCAGTTAAGGAATTTCTTCATCCGGTACCGGTGGTTCCGGACGGTCGATTCTGTGCAGTCGGTCGCCTTGTGTTCGAGGAACAGATCGACCCCGGTCGCGGGATCGAGCGGTTCGAGATTGTCTTTGTCCGTGACCAGTGTTCTCACGGACCGCCAGTAGAGAGCGTTTCCGCCGCGCGAACGGCATCGAAGGGTCAGCACGTACCACGACCCCTGTCCGCCCCAACCCACTTCTGATTCCTCGCAACGACGAGCGCCAGCGAGGAGTCCGTGGAATCGAGGTGGGCACGGAGGATTAAACCCTGGAAGTCGCGCACGACGAGCGCAGCGAGTGAGCACGTCTGCATCCGGTTCAAATCCGTCCCACCCCACGGTTCCGACCAGCCGACGCGGCCAGAAAATCAAATACCCAACTGACTCCGCAGCATCGACAGCCCCGTGTGCAGGTAGGAGGGGCGCGTGACGCGGTCGTGTTCGTCGCGGGTCAGCCTGAAGTCGAAGATGTCGAGGTTCGCTGCGAGGTGGTCCCGCGAGGTCGACTTGGGGATGGTGAGCACGTTCTCGTGCTGGGTCGCCCAGCGCAACGCGACCTGTGCGGTCGTTTTCCCGTAGCGGGCCCCGATCGATTCGAGCGTGTCGTCGCCGACGAGCGCGCCGCTGGCGAGCGGGCTGTAGGCCGTGAGGGCGACGCCCTCGCGCTGGCAGTACCGCAGGAGATCGCGCTGGGGCCACCAGGGGTGAAACAGCACCTGATCAGTAAAGATCGGTGCGTCGGCCGCCCGGCGCGCGCGGTCGAGGCGGTCCCGGCCGAAGTTCGAGACGCCGATGTGCCGGGTGAGTCCCCGGTTGCGTGCCGCGTCGAGTCCCCGCATGACCGTCTCGAGGTCGGCCAGGGGATGGGGCCAGTGGATGAGCAGGAGATCGACCCGATCGACGCCCAATCGATCGAGGCTCGCGCGGGTCGAGGCGACGATGTCAGCGACGGTGCGGTTCGAGGGATCGACCTTCGTGGTGAGAAAGACGGACTCGCGATCGACGTCCGACTCGGCGATCGCGCGGCCGACCCCGTCCTCGTTTTCGTACAGCTGGGCCGTGTCGACGTGTCGATACCCGAGTTCGAGCCCGGTCGAGACGGCCCGGTAGGCGGTGTCAGTGCTCATCTGCCAGGTGCCCAGGCCCACGACGGGGACCGACGTCCCCGCTCGCGTGACGAACTCCATGGCCGTGTTTCGACGCCGCCCGCATTGAGTGTGGTGGAGACCACACGGGGACGACGCCGGCGGCGTCCGGCCCGTGGCGGCGGTGCCTCTAAGGGTCGGCCCAGCGAACGAGAGAGGCGTGTCAGACGAGGAACGCGCGATCGGGGGCGAGATGAGCCGTCGGCGAGTGATCGGGACGCTGTTCCTGATCGTCTTCATCGACCTGCTGGGCTTCGGAATCTTGATCCCGGTGATCCCGCTGTACGCGAAGTTCTTCGGCGCCAACGAGTTCGTCGGGAGCCTGCTGATCGCGACCTACTCGCTGTTCCAGTTCGTCGGCGCGCCGGTTCTGGGGCGGATCTCCGACGAGCGGGGGCGGCGTCCGATCCTGTTGCTCTCGCTGTTCGGCAGCGTCCTCGCGTGGACGCTGTTCGGCCTCGCCGGCGAACTGGGGCCGCTGCTGGGAGCGACAAACGGGCTCGTGATCCTCTTCGTCGCCCGAGCGCTCGCGGGGGCGATGGGCGGGAACATCGCCACGGCCAACGCGTACATCGCGGACGTGACCCCGCCCGAGGACCGCGCGCGCGGCCTGGGCATCCTCGGGGCGGCCTTCGGCCTCGGGTTCGTGTTCGGGCCGGCCATCTCCGGCCTCGTCTCGAGCCCGTTCGCCCTCTCGGCGTTCCGGAACCTGTTGCCGGCGGCCGTGCCGGTGACCCAGTACACGATGCCGTCGTTCACGGCGGCGGTGCTCTCGGCGGCGAACCTCCTCTTGGCGTTTCTCGTGTTGCCAGAGCCCAACCGGCGGACGAGGGCCGGGAGCGCGACGGCGCGGTCGCGGCTCCGACGGCTGTACGAGGCGGTGACGTCGCCCGACATCGGCGCGCTCGTGATCGCTTTCTTCCTGGCTTCCTTCGCCTTCTCGGCGTTCGAGAGCCAGTTCATCTTTCTCACGAACGACCGCCTGGGCTACGGGACGGCGGAGAACGCGGTCCTGTTGACCTACATCGGCGTCCTCATCGCGGTGGTCCAGGGCGGGCTGATCGGCCCGCTGACCGAGCGGTTCGGCGAGTACCGCCTCGCGCTGGCGGGGGCGGCCATCCAGGTCGTCACGCTGGCGCTGGTGCCGTTCTCGCTGTCGTGGTCGTTCGTCCCGGCGATCGGTCCCGTGGAGTCCGGCGCGGTCGCGCTGGCGCTGGTCTCGACGCCGCTGGCGTTCGGCAACGCGCTGACGAACGTCTCGCTGAACGCCCTGGTGTCGCTGAACGCGAGCGCCGACGAGCAGGGCGGGGCGTTCGGGTTGACCCAGTCCGCCGGGAGCCTCGCGCGCACGTTCGGGCCGGCGCTCGCGGGCTTGCTGTACGTCGCGATCGCCTACTGGTCGCCGTTCGTCGTCGCGGGGCTGCTGTTCGTGCCCATCCTGGTCCTGCTCGGCAGGATCGCCCGCGAGCAGGTCCGACCCGGCGCCGCGTGAGACTCATCCGGAGTATTGCGACTGTGTCCCGGTTCGACCGCCCGACGTCGCGCGGTCGAGACGAGAGACTCGCAATACTCCGTATCACGGCGGCCCCACGCGAGTCCCGCTCACTCCTCGCTCTCGTAGGACTCGCCGACCGCCGAGGGGACCCGCGTCGAGCCAAACAGCGTCAGCACGACGATGACGGCCACGTAGGGGAACAGTTCGACGAGGCTCCCCGGGAGACCGACCCCGATAGTCTGGAGCTGGATCTGGAGCATCTCCGTCGCGCCGAACAGCAGCGACGCCAGGTAGGCTCCGATGGGGTTGTAGTTGCCAAAGAGGTAGGCGACGATGCCGATCCACCCGCGGCCGTCGACCATGGTCACGCCGGTGCCGGTGAACCCGCGGCCGATGCCCAGCGAGAGGGTCGCCCCGGCGAGCCCCGCCATCGCGCCCGAGAACAGCACCGCCGCGTAGCGCACGCGATTGACCGAGATGCCGGCGGTGTCGAGCGCGGCGGGGTTCTCGCCGGCGGCCCGCAGCCAGTAGCCATAGCGGGTGTAGTAGAGGACGCCCCAGGCGGCGACGGCGAGCGCGATGGTTAGCAAGACGAGCGGCGAGGCGTCGAAGAACAGCCGCCCGAGCACGGGCAGGTCGGCAAGCAGCGGGATCGTGACCTTGTCGACGTTCGCGAGCGGCGGGCTGGAGACGTCGTTCCAGACGACGATCGAGAGGAACGGGCCGAAGCCGAGGCCGACGAACCAGACGGCCAGCCCGGCGACGATCTGGTTTGCCTTGTACCGGATCGTCAGGAGCGCGAACACGGCGGTCAGCAGGACGCTGATGACGACGGCGGCGAGGATGCCGATCCACAGCGACGCCTGTGACATCGTGTCCCCGCTGGAGACGAGCCAGGCGACGACGCTGGCGTCGACGGCGCCGAAGATCATGAACCCCTCGAGGCCGATGTTGAACACGCCGCTCTTCTCGGCGTAGAGGCCGCCGATGGCCGCCAGCGCGATGGGGGTCGCGGCACGCAGCGACCGTTCGAGGTAGCCGACGGTCAGGAGCTGCCAGAACGGCAGGTCGAGCCAGACGACGAGGACCGCGCCGAGCGCGAGAATCGCGAGCAAGATCCCGACTCGCAGGCGGTGGGCGGCGACGTAGTCGGTGACGCTCACCGCTTGTCACCTCCCAGCCCGAGGCGGGCGCCGGCCAGCCGGAACAGCTCCGGCGCGGCGACGAACAGGACGACCAGCCCGACGACGCCGTCGATGAGCTGACGCGGGACGTTCGAGGACTGGCCGACGAAGTTGCCGCCCGACTCGAGCCCGCCGAACAGGAGGCCCGCGGGCAGCACCGCGAGGGGGTTGTTCGCCCCGAGCAGACTCACCGCGATGGCGTCGAAGCCGAACGTCGGGATGCCCGCGGGGTTGCTGTAGTAGGACAGCGTCATGATGACGAAGACGGCGCCGCCGAGGCCGGCGACCATCCCCGAGAGGGTCATGGTCCCGACGATGGTGCGAGCAGCGTCGACGCCGGAGTAGGTCGCGGCGGCCTCCTGGAAGCCGCTGGTTACCATGTCGAAGCCGAAGGTCGTCCGCTCCATGACGACGTAGATCAGCACCGCCGCCGCGACGGCGATGGCGAGGCCGACGACCGAGAAGGACGGTTCCCCGAACAGGATCGAGGGGAACCGCACGTAGTTGGGGAACCGCGCCGTCCGAACGAAGAAGGTCCCCTCCGGCCGGAAGAACGCGTCGAGCAGCCAGAAGACCAGCCCCGAGGCGATGAAGTTGAGCATGATGGTCGTGATGACCTCGTTGGCGCCGGCGTAGGCCTTGAGCACGCCCGGGAAGGCCCCGTAGAGGCCTCCCGCGATCACCGCCAGCAGGATCCCCAGGACGATCAGGGCGGCCCCGCCGATCGCGCCGCCCGGGAGGGCGGGTGCGAGCGTCACGATGGTCACGGCGGCCGCGAAGCCGCCGACGACGAACTGCCCCTGGACGCCGATGTTGAAGATACCGGCCCGGAACGCGACCGCGACGGCCACGCCGGCGAGGATGAAACTCGTCGTGGGCTTGAGCGTCGAGGCGACCCGGTTGCCGGTCCCGAACGCGCCGTACAGCAGGTTCTCGAGGAACAGGACCGGATCGTAACCGGCCGCGGCGACGATGAGCACGCCGATCAGCAGCGCGAGCGTCGTCGAGGCGACGGCGATCAGCAGGCGCTCGCCCGGCGTCGCACCGGCCGCGCGATCGAACGCGCGATCGAGGGCCGAGCGCGCCCGCTCGAGTGCGCTCACTGGCCGGCACCTCCCTCGGGAGCGCCGGCGGCCTGTGCCCGCTCGGTGCCGGTCATCATCAGCCCCAGGTCCTGGTCGGTCACCTCGTCGGGTTCGACGACGCCGACGAACTCGCCCTCGTACATGACGGCGATCCGGTCGGCGAGTTTCCGGATCTCCTCGAGCTTCGAGGAGGAGAGCACGACCGACAGGCCGGCGTCGCGCATCTCGAGCAGGCGGTTGTGGATGAACTCGATGGAGCCGATGTCGACGCCGTGGGTCGGGTTCGCGGCGACCATCACGACGGGGTCGTGCTCGATCTCGCGGCCGACGATGAACTTCTGCTGGTTGCCGCCGGACAGCGACTCCGCCTCGGCGCCCGGATCGTGGGGCTCGACGTCGTAGTCGGTCACGACGTCCTCGGCGTGGTCCCGGACGGCGTCCCAGTCGACGAAGCCGCCGCTGGCGAAGGGTTCGATCGTCTGGTTGCCGAGCAAGGCGTTGTGGACGAGGTCGTAGTCCATCACCAGCCCCTCGGCCTGGCGGTCCTCGGGGACGTACGCGATGCCGTCCTCGATGCGCTGGCGGCGGCTCCGGTCGGTGATGTCGGCGCCGTCGAAGGTAATCGTCCCCGCCTCGACCGGCCGGAGGCCGGTGAGCGCCTCGACCAGTTCCGACTGGCCGTTGCCCTGGACGCCGGCGATCCCCAGGATCTCGCTCTCGCGGACCGAGAAGTCGACGCCGGCGACCCGCTCGAGGCCGCGATCGCCCCGCACGCGCAGGCCCTCGACCTCGAGAACGGGCTCGCCCAGTTCCGTCTCGCGGGCGCCCGTCTCGAACAGCACCTCGCGGCCGACCATCATCCGGGCGAGTTCCTCGCGGGTGGTCTCGGCGGCGTCGACGGTGCCGACCGCCGCGCCGTCGCGCAGGACCGTGATCTCGTCGGCGACCGCGAGCGCCTCCTCGAGCTTGTGGGTGATGAAGATGAGCGAGCGACCGCTGGCGGTGAACTCCGTCATCACGTCGAACAGCGAGTCGACCTCCTGGGGGGTCAACACGGCCGTCGGCTCGTCGAGGACGAGCACGTCGGCCCCCCGGTAGAGGCTCTTGACGATCTCGACGCGCTGCTGGACACCGATGTCGAGTTCGCGGACCGGCGTCTCGAGGTACTCGTCCACGTCGAAGTTATACCGGTCACAGATCTCCTCGACCGCCTCGCGGGCGCCGGTCTCGTCGACGAACCCCCGGCTGGTGGGTTCGTGTCCCAGGATGACGTTGTGGAGAACCGTCATGGGATCGACGAGCTGGAAGTGCTGGTGGATCATCCCGATGCCGGCGTCGATGGCGTCACGCGGGGTCGCGAACTCACGCGGCTGGCCGTCGACGATCACCTCGCCGGCGTCGCGGTCGTAGAGCCCATAGAGGATGCTCATCAGCGTCGTCTTTCCCGACCCGTTCTCGCCGAGCAGCGCGTGGACCGTCCCCCGGTCGAGCGTGAAATCGACGGCGTCGTTGGCGAGGACGTCCCCGAACCGCTTCGTGATCCCGCGCAGTTCGACGGCCGGTGTCCCTTCGTCGCTCATGGTCTGTGTGTGTGTCTGAACATTCGAGAGAGTGAACGCGACCGCGATCAGTCGTTACAGCCCGAGGCCGTACACGGCACCGTCACGTCGCCGTTGATGATGGCCTGCTTGGCGTCGTCGAGGTTCTGATTGACCACGTCGGGGAGTTCCGACCCGATGGCCTGGCCAAGCACCAGGTCGACGGCGTCCTCCTCGAGGCCAAGCACCTTGCGGCCCGCGACGCTCTCCCAGTCGTCCTCCGCGACGGCCGAGGCCACGTTCCGGGTACCCTCGTTGATCAGCTTCACGGCAGAGCCCATGATCACGTCCTGGTACTCGGGGAGCGTGACCGACTGGTCGGCGTCGACGCCGACGGCGAAGCGCCCGGCGTCCTGCGCGGCGGGGAACACGCCCTGGCCGGCCGCAGCGGCGGCCTGGTAGACGATGTCCGCGCCACCGTCGTACTGCGAACTCGCGATGTTGGTCGCGGTCTGGGTGTCCTGATAGTTGCCGATGTAGCCGACGCTGACGTTGATGTCCGAGTTGACCCAGTTCGCGCCGGCCTTGTAGGCGCGCTCGAAGGCGTTGATGAGCGGGCCGTCGACGCCGCCGACGAACCCGATGTGGGCGCTGTCGGGGGCGGTCGAACTCTCGGCGTGGGAGAAGTCCCGGGTCGTCATCGTCGCCGCGAGGACGCCCGCGAGGTAGGACATCTCGTGGTTGGCCCAGATGCGGCCGGCGACGTTGGGCTGGTCGACGCTATCGTTGATGAGCATCCAGTACTGGTCCGGGTACTCCGTCGCGTTTGTCTGGAGGGCCGGCTTGTGCTCGTACCCGACCAGCACGATGAGGTCGTAGTTCGGGTCCGTGCTGGAGGCCAGGTCCGACTGAACCGACTGGTAGTTCGAGGGCGAGGTCTCCTCGACCTTGTTGATGTCCATGTCGTACTCCTCGGCGGCGGCCTCGAGCCCCTGGACTGCGAGCGTGTTGAACGCCTGGTCGCCGAAGCCGGCCGAACTCGAGATGATGGCGACGTGTGTCGTCTCACCCCCGCCGCCGCCACCGCTTGTCTCCGTCGGCGTCTCCGTTTCCCCCCCCGCCGCCGTCGCTGCCGTCGCCCCCATCGCTACCACCGTCCCCACCGCCGTCGCCGCCGTCGCCACCACTGCAGCCGGCAAGCGAGACGCCGCCTACCGCGGCGACGCCCGTCTTCAGGATCGTCCGCCGGTCGAAAGCGTCGCTGTCACCGCTCGTTGCGTCCGCACGTTCATCGGTATCTCCGTCGTCTGGCATGACGACTGCACGTTTGGACGCGTGAGGTAAAGTAAATAGCCGAAAATATCACAATCGAAAAGTTGGATTTAAGGTAATGACTGTCGATTGTCGGGTGTCTACGGGAACGTAGCAGCCCGGGTTATCCGTAAAACAGACGGATAGTTGTCACGTTCGGCCGGTGACACGCGGATCGATCCGGTAGCCGTCACGCTCCGTCGGTCGGCCGGATGGACGCCCGACGGCTCCGCCTCGCCGGGTCGACGCCCGACAGACGGCTACTCCTCGTCGGCCCGTTCGGCCACGTCCGCGGCGCTCTGTCCGGCCAGTTCGTACGTCTCCCGGAGATCGGCGATCGGCGTCCGCGTGGCGTCGACCCGGAGGTCCGCGTCGAGCGGCGCTTCCTCCCTCGACTCCGTCGTCGTGACCCGCAGCGCCGCTGACTGTATCTCGAGGTCCGTCCGCCGGTCGCCGCCCTCGGCGTGGCCGGCCGCCAGCGCGTCGATCAACCGCTCCTGGAGCGGCGCGTCGGGGTCGGCGGCAGCGTAGGCCTCGGCCGTCGCCTCGATGACGCGCTCGCCGGTCAGGAGGTTGCCGGCGACGGTGAATCGGTCGCGCTCGCGGTGGCCGTACCAGTCCTTGCACTCCTCGCCGGAGAACGCGAACGTCCCCTCGCTGTCGACGCCGTGGAGCTGTCTGGTGGCGCGCTCGTCGTCGGCCGCGAGCAGGGCCGACAGCGCGTCCTCGACGGCGAGCCCGTCGGCCAGGTACTCGACCCCTTTCCGGCCGAGTTCGGGGTTGACGAACGACTGAGTGGCGACCGCGCCGTGTTCGTTCTCGAACGGGCACAGCGTGCCGACGGCCGCCAGCCGCGTCGTCACCGCGACGCCGTAGCGGATATGCTCGGTGCCGCCGTCGTCCTCATAGGGGTCACGGACGCAGATGCTGAACGTCATGGCGTGTCGAACGGGTTCGAGGCTCAAAGTATTCCCCGTTACCGGGAGGTTCACCGTTTCCCCGGTTCAGGAACGTCACCCCTATATCCAGCGGGTCCCTCGTTTCGCTATGGCCGAGCGTAGCGCGGCTCGCGGCCGGATCGTCGAGTTCGCCCTGACCGTCGTTGCGATCATTCTCGTGCCGGGGCTGGCCCACTTTGTCCTCTCTGGGCTCGGCTACCCTACCGTCGGGACGCTCACCTGGGTCGTCGGCTACGGCTCCGGTGCACTGTACGTCTGGTACCGGTGGATCCGCCCCCTGAACATCGTCGCACCGGACGGCGTCTCGACCGGCGAGCGCGAGGAGTGACGCCGATAGACGACAGAAGTACTTACTCGTTACTGTTTGCCATCAGGCGACGACAGGTCGCCCTGGAGTAGTCGACGCCGAACCGCTCGCTGACGTACGCGTTGACGAGCGCCGGCGTCCAGGCGTCGGCGTCGAACCCGGCCGCTGCCGGCGTGCGTGACAGGGCGTCGTCGAGTCGAGCACGTTGGGCGGACGAGAGTTTCCGCGGCCGGCCCGTCCGGTCGTCGTCGGTGAGCGCCTCGGGGATCGGCCCCGCGATGGCGCGGTCGATCCAGTTGTAGACTGTCTTGCGCGACCGGCCGTACCACGCCGCGAGATCGGTCTGGGAGACCCCTTCGGCGTAGGCGATGGCGACCATCGCCCGCTCGACCGCACGGGGGTCCTCGAGGTCGGGAAGTGCGGTCCGGAGTTTTGATACCGGCACATCGTCGGGCGCAGGCATGGCCCGAAATTACGTGTAAAGACTTATGAAGATTGTGGCGTGTCATCCGGCGACAGAGCTTTCTGCGGGCGCGGCGAGCATCGGACAACGATGACCGCCGCGGGGGAGGAACCGATTCGGGTGTTACACGTCGACGACCACGCCGACTACGTGGAGCTGCCGGCCGCGCGCCTGGAGCGCGAGCGCGAGCGTCTCTCGGTCGTGATTGCCGAGACAGTGGCGGACGCGCTGGAGCGACTCGAGCGCGAACCCGTCGACTGCATCGTCACGGAGTTCCGGTTTCGCGACGGGGCCGACGGGGCGGCGCTGCACGAGGCGGTGCGCGAACGCTACCTGGACCTCCCGATCGTTTTCTTTACCGGCGCGGCCGTGTCCGACCTCTCGTCGCTGCTCGAGCCAGGCCGGACGGCGATCGTGCCCAAGCGTCTCGACGGCAACGGTTCCAGACGCTCCGATGGCGTCGCGTCGCCACGTCGCGAGGAGGCGACGACTTACGAGTTGCTGGCAAACCGGATCGAGTCGCTCGTCGCCCACCGGCGCCAGCGCTCCGGAGGGTTCGCGTTCGACGCTCTCGCGGGGGACGTGACCGAGGGGCTGGACGTCCCGATCTGCCTGCTCGTCGACGACGAGGTGGCACACGCAAACAGCGCGTTCGAGGCGCGATACGGGCATTCACCAGCGGGCGACGGTGTCGCGGACCTCGCGTCCCTCGCCATCGAGGACGCCGACGGCCTGGCGTCGTTCCTTGCCACACCAGGGGAGTCCCGTCACGTCACTGTCCTCGAGGACGCCGACGGCGCGCCGCGGGACGTGGAGGTGGCGGCCGCCGGGACCGAGCGGGACGGCCACCGGGTCGTCTTCGCGCTGTGGCTCGATCCGGCCGAGGCAGTGGGCGAGCCCTCGACCGAGGAGACGATGCTCGAGTCGCTGCTCGAGAGCATCCCGCTGTCGGTGTACTTCAAGGACGAGCAGAGCCGCCACGTCAGGGTGAGCAAGCACCTCCCGCGGATGAGCGCGGGACCGACCATCGACAGCCCCGACGGGAAGGTCCATCACACCGCCGAGGACGTGCAGGGCAAGACCGACTTCGACCTGTACCCGACCGAGCACGCGACCAGCACGGTCGACGACGACCGACAGGTGATGGCGACCGAACAGCCAATCGTCTCGAAGGAGGAACACACCGTCTCGCCGGACGGCGAGGACATCTACCTCTCGACGTCGAAGGGACCCTGGTACGACGCCGACGGGTCGGTGCGGGGCGTCGTCGGCGTCACGGTCGACATCACCGATCAGAAGCGCCAGCACGCCACCGTCTCCCGCCAGAACCGTCGTCTCCAGGAGTTCGAGGACGTGATCGCCCAGACCGTCTCGGAGCGTCTGACGGAACTGCGCCAGCACCTCGAACGAGCACGCGAAGCGGGACAGACGGCGTCGCTGACCGCCGCCGAGCGGACGGTCGACGTGCTTGAGGACGTGGTCGCGGACACGCTGCAACTGGCACGGTACAGCCAGGCGCCCGACGACATCGAACCGGTCGACCTCCCCGACGTCGTCGGCGATGCCTGGGAGAGCGTCGACGCGCCGTCGGCGACACTCTCGGTCGAGACGGACGCCGTCGTCTTCGCCGCCGAACCGCGGCTGAAGGGGCTGCTTCAGCAACTGTTCGAGAACGCCCTGGAGCATGGCTCCAGGGCCCCCGACTCACCGGTTCGACAGGAGGACGCGGAACACGGCGACGAATCCGTCACGGTGCGCGTGGGTGATCTCGCTGAGGGCTTCTACGTCGAGGACGACGGCCCCGGCGTCGCGCCGGAAGAGCGCGAGCGCGTTCTCGATCACGGCTACACGACCGCGGAGGACGGCACCGGTATCGGCCTCACGGTGGTTCTGGGCATCGCACAGGCTCACGGCTGGGACGTGACCGTCACCGAAAGCACCGCCGGGGGCTTTCGGATGGAGTTTGCCGGCGTCAAACGTGCCTGATCGTATTACAGCCGTGCGTCAGTAACAATGTGCCGGGTTCGTTTCGTACAACAGCACGATTTCGAATTCAGGTTACCAGTTGTCACTCCATTTCGATCACGGTACTGCCGTGGTTGGTCGTGGGCCTGGCAGCGATACGTCGGCCGAACGCGCATCGCCACGCCGGGGGCGAACAGTTTAGTCGGCGCTCGCGCAAGGGCCGCCCATGCCGGCAGGCGAGATATTCACGACGCGGGACGCCCTCACGGAGCGCTACGACCCGGCGTCGCTGCCGGAGCGGACCGACGAGATGGCCGTCCTGACCGACGCTCTCGCGACGCCACACGAGGGCCACGCCGGCATGCTCGTGTACGGCCGGCCGGGGAGTGGCAAGACGACGGCGGTACGGCACGCCTTCGCGGACACGCTGGCGGACGATGGGGCGCCCGTACGGGTCGAGGGCCGCCCCGGCTGGTCGGCCTACGCCCTCGCACACGCGCTCGCTGAGGCCCTCGGCCTGGACCTGGCACGGACGGGACACGCCTACGACGACGTGATCGATGCGGTCAGGGCCGCCCTGGGCGACAGCCGGCGCTACGCGCTGCTCGTCGACGACGCCGATCGGGTCGGCGGCGACACGCTCTCGTCCGTGGTGGCCGACGCGTTCGAGGGGGTGGGGCCGGGCCGCCTCGTCGTCGTCTCGAACGAACTGACGCTCCGGAACGAGCTGAGCGCGACCGCGCGGGCGTTGCTCGGCGATCGCGAACTGGCGTTTGCGCCCTACGATCGCGCGACACTCCGGTCGATCGTGGAACGGCGTGCGGCTGTGGCCCTGCGCGAGGGCGCCGTCGCCGACGGCGTCCTCGACCGCGTCGCCGCCGTCGGGACCGACCGCGGGGGCGACGCGCGGGCTGCCATCACGCTGCTCCGGTCGGCAGCCGATCTGGCCGTCGAGGAGTCGGTCGATCGGATCACCGACGAACACGTCGAGCGGGCACGCGACGACCTACGGGTGCTCGAACTCGCCGACGAGCTGTCGACGCTGCCCGTCCACGAGCGACTGACGCTGGCGGCCCTCGCACGTCTCGCCCGTACGAGCGAGACGCCGGCGGGCGTCGAGGAGATACAGGTGGCCTACGAGAGCGTGTGTACGGACGCGAATCTGACGGCGAGTGGCGGACGAGCGGTACGCAACTACCTTGCGAATCTCGTCGAGCGGGGGCTGGTCACGAAACTCGACGGCCCCGGTCGCCTGCGCTACGAACCCGAACCGAGACCGACCGACTTCGCCGCCGCGTTCGCCGATCACGAGGGCACCTGATCGACGGGGACTCGATACCGGTCGGAGCGCCGTGATCGGTAGACAGGACAGCATGCTAACAGATCCCACAACGTTTATACAAGGTGGGTAGCAATGGTGTGATGGACAGTTCGAGCGGGCGAACTACCAGTCCAGTTTCAGCCGTTCGCTACTCGCTCGACACTGTTCAGGCAATCCCCTGTCTGCCCGCTGTGAGCCCCCACTCTCACAGCACACAGTTCCCACACCTTTGCCTCGTCGACGACCGCTCTCGAACCTTCAATGTGTCACTCGTCCCTGATGTATTTGAAAAGTTATATATTGGACGAGCGCCGCTACCGTCTCGAATCACGGTTGTTGTCAGTAACTCTATTTCATCCACCGGCGTTTATATTACAGACGTATGTTCGTAACGACATCGCTGTCAGAGCGTCTTTGGATACCACATAATTTATCTGGGTCGACATCCGGATACATCATCATGTCGACCGAGACGAGAGCGAAACAGGCCCGGGTCCGGGTCGAGAATGTGGGTGGGATCGAGGAAACGACCGTCGATCTCCCGCCAGGAGTGTCGGTACTCGTGGGACGGAACGCGACGAACCGGACGTCGTTTCTCCAGTCGCTGATGGCGGTGCTCGGGGGCTCGGACGTCTCGCTGAAAGCAAACGCCGACCGGGGGCGCGTCGAGATGACCCTGGGGAGAGACACCTACACCCGGGAACTGGAACGCCGGAACGACCGCGTCGTGACGAGCGGTGACCCCTACCTCGAGGACCCACAGGAGGCCGAACTGTTCGCGTTCCTCCTCGAACTCAACGACGCCCGACAGGGGGTCGCCCGCGACGAGAACTTGCGCGATCTCGTCGTCGAGCCCATCGACACCGCGGCGATCAGGACAGAGATCGAACGCCTGGTCGAGGAGAAGCGGGAGATCGACGACCGACTGACGGAACTGGACGAACGGGAGCGAGAACTGACTGACCTCCGCCAGGAACGCGCTCGGCTCGAGAGCGAGATCGAACGACGGCGAGAGCGCCTCGAGACGGTCGAGGAGACGATCGAGGCCGCCGACGTGAACGTCGCCGAACGGCGCGACGATCGGGCACAGCTCGAAACCCAACTCGCGGACCTTCAGTCGGCGCGCAGCGACCTCGAGGAGATTCGGTTTCGCCTCGATACCGAGCGCGAGAGCCTCGAATCCCTGCGTGCCGAGGCGGCGGAGATCGAGGCCGAACTCGCCGACCTCGAGGGGCCGGACGCCGACCCGGCGGAGATCGATCGCCGCCTCGGGGAGCTGCGGAGCCGGAAACGATCGCTGGACTCGACGATCACCGAACTACAGAGCGTCATCCAGTTCAACCGCGACGCCCTGGACGACGACGGGTTCGAGCTGACGAACGGGAGCGACGACCCCGCTGCGGGCCTGACGACCGATCCACGGATCGAGTGCTGGACCTGCGGGACGACTGTCGACCGCTCCGAGATCGAATCGACCGTCGATCGCCTCCAGTCGCTGCGCGAGGAGAAACTGGCCGAACGCAACGACCTCCGGAGCGAGATCGACGACCTCCAGGAGCGAAAGCGGACTCTCTCGAACGTCGCGGATCGCCGCCGCGAACTGGAACGGTCGCTCCAACACACCCGCGAGGAGATCGAACGGCGCGAGGAAACGGTCGAGGACCTCGAGGCGCGTCGCGACGAGGCGCAGGCGACCGTGGCGGAGCTCGAAGAGACCGTCGAAGAGGGCGACGTGGACGACGAGTACGCCGACCTGATCGACCGGCACAGCGAGGCCAACCAGATCGAGTTCGAACTCGACCGCTACGAGGACGAACTCGCAGAGGTGACCGACGAGATCGACCGCCTCGAGAGCGCCCTCGAGGAACGGAGCGACCTGACCGAACGCCGGGAGCGCATCGAGGAGGACCTGTCAGAACTCCGGACCCGGATCGACCGCATCGAACGGGACGCCATCGAGCAGTTCAACGCCCACATGGCCGACGTGCTCGACGTGCTCGACTACGACAACATCGAGCGCATCTGGATCGAGCGGCGCGAGCGCGACGACGGGAGCGAGTTCTCGCTGCACGTTGTTCGGATCACCGAGGGCGGTGAGAGCTTCGAGGACACGGTCGACCACCTCAGCGAGAGCGAGCGCGAGGTGACCGGCCTCGTGTTCGCGCTGGCCGGCTATCTCGTCTACGACGTTCACGAGGTCCTCCCGTTCATGCTGCTCGACTCCCTGGAAGCCATCGACTCCGATCGCATCGCCGCCCTCGTCGAGTACTTCAGCGACTACGTCGACTACCTCGTCGTCGCACTGCTCCCCGAGGACGCTGCCGCCGTCGACGATCGTCACGCCCGCATCGAGAAAATATAATATTCATGACTATTCGATGAGATCATAAGAATTTTGAATTAGATCGAAATCCCTCCGGTCCGATGACGCCCCAGGAAACCGCTGGATAGGACAGATTCTCGCCGAATACTGTGTATCTGTGGCACTGAAAACGATATTTCCGACGTGCCGCAACGCTATCGACTCTAAGAGGTGCCTCACGAAAAACGGCGATATTCGTGACTGCCCTCTATGTATTATTCGAATTCGGTACTATTCACGCGTTACCGGCGTCCGAGGGGCCCGGCGTCGCGGTGGCGTTCCCGGCCCCGTTCGACGTGGGCGTCCCAGCGTGACCGGAGGTGCCCGCGCTCGCGCCGCCGTGGGCGCCGCCGGTCGCGTTGCCGGCGACCCCGCTGACTGCGTCGCCGAGCGACCCGCCGAGGCTCCCGTCGAGGAACTGCCGGATCATGTGGTGGATCTCGGACACGAAGTCCGGGACCTGTGCGGGCAGGTCGATCGGCGGCCCGCGCGCCCCGTGGTCGGCCGCCGCGTGGCCGCTTTCGGCCTGGTCGGCCGCGTGGCCGTGTGCGGTCTCGTTCCCGCTCGTGGCGGGGGAGGAGTCGGCGGCGTCGTTCCCTGCCTGCTCGTCGACGTGGTGGTCACCCGCGGGCGCCTGCGTGGCGTTCTCGGCGTGGTCGTCGGCCTGTGCGTGACCGGGCATCGCCGCGGCCGCGCCCGTGGCGAGCACGAGCACGGCGGCGACGACCGCGATGGTTCGGATCGATTTCATGGCGTCCACTCGCACCTACTGTCCGGGAGGGTCATGAAGGGGGCAAGCGCTGAAGTGGGATTTCAGCGTCTTAGACACTCTTTGTCCGATTTAACGCGGATTAAACGGGATCAAAGAGAGCGGGACGGGCCCGTTCGGGCGGTCCACGCCGACGAACGGACGGGGCCTGTCGACCCTGTTCGCGCCGGAGCGGCTCAGACGCCCTCGACGCCCGACCGGTACGCCGTAATCTGCTCGTGGGCCTCCTCGATGGTCGCGGCCACGTCGGCGTCCGCGGATTCGACGAGTTCGTCCAGTGCGTTCTCGATGCGGGCCAGGCGGCCATGGTCGGGCCCCTTGTCCCGAGACGACAGCGTCGACAGTTGATCGGCCAGCGACTGGAGGCGGTCGGCGGCCTCGCCGGACGCGTCCGCGGCGGCCGATTCGAGCAGTTCACTCGCGCGGTCGAGTTCCTCGCGTGTCATGTATGGGCCGTCGGCTGGCGGCGTGAAAACGCTTCCGACCTAACAGGAAAGCGTTATCTGTTGGGGGTCCGAGGGGAAGCCATGGCAAGCGGGGATCGTGGGTGGTTCCTCGAGGCCGTCCCAGACGGCGTGCTCGCCGTCGATCCGGAGGACGGGGTGATACAGGCGTGTAACGACGCCGCGTGTGACATTTTGGGGCGTCCCCGAGCGGACGTGATCGAAACGTCGCTGACCGCACTCTCGTCGGGCACGGCACCGCCGTCCGACGGCGACCGCCGGGCGGACGACCGACCGCCTACGGTCGGCGAATCACAGTCCCTGTGGCTCGTCGAGACGCCCGACGGTGCGGTGGTGACAGTCGAGACGCGTCGCGGGACCGCGCGACGGGATTAGCGGGATCTCGCGGTGCTGACGCTGCGGGACGTCTCTGATTCGCCGCGAGTGACGGCGGCCCTCGACCGCCTCGAGTCCCGACTCGCCGCCACCGGCCTGCTGGGTCTGCTGGGCTTCGGGACCGGCTTCGCGGCTGCCAGGCGGATCGGATACGCCGGAGGGGCGCGTGGGGTCGAGTAGCCAGCCCCTCCGGGCGCTGTACACGCAGGAGTTGAACGGCCCTGTCACGGGGGACACGGCAGTCACGAACCTCGTCGGCGACGGCCTCACCGTCGACTCGGAGTCGCTCTCGGCCGCCCCGCGCGCCCGAACGTCGACGCCGGCGGCACGCCCGTCGAGAACGTGCCCAAAATCGAGTTCGGCGACGGATTAACCGTCACCGACGAGGGCGATGGGACGGTGACGGTCGGGCTGGACGCCGAACCGGCGCTGATGGTCCTCGCGTTTTCCATTTCGGACAAGAAGGCCAACGATTCGTTCACGCAGCCGATCACGGTCGTCGAGGCCGCCGACGTCGCACCCGAGACCGTCGTCGTCACGCTCTCGGTCGAGTCGCCCGACGGATCCACCGCCTACGAGGCGACCATCAATCCGGATTCGTTCCAGAACGCCGAAAAGACCGTCACGTCCGGCGTTGACGATGGCACGGCGACACTCGGACCGTTCGCGGCCGCCACCGACGACTACACGGCGACGGCCACCGTCGACGCCTCGAACGCGACGGCGGCGACCAGAACGGCGACGTTCCACGTCGATCCTGGACCACATTCGAGCGCGCCGACCGACCTGCAATCGGTCCTCGACGGGATGGCCCGGGACGACGACGGGACCTACGTCATCACGACCGACCACGAGTTGCAGGCCATGGCCGCCGACCCCTCGGCCGACTACCGTCTCGGAAACGACATCGACGCCTCGCTGACCGGCCAGTGGAACGGCGGGAGTGGCTTCGACCCCGTCGGTAGATCGAACGACTTCGACGGCTCGTTCGACGGGAGCGGGTACACCATCAGCGGGCTGACCATCGACCGCCCGGGGACGGGTAGTGTCGGCCTGTTCGCGACGTCACGGGGAGATCTCACCGACGTCACACTCGAAAGCGTCGACGTCAGCCGCGGGGTCAGTACCGGAGGACTCGTCGGGTTCGATTACGGGGCTGTCACGCGGTCGTCCGCGACCGGCACCGTCAGCGGCTCGAGCGACGTCGGCGGACTGGTCGGATCAAACGAAGACACCGTCGACTCGTCGTACTGGGACACGACGGCGTCGGGCCAGTCGAGTTCCGACGGCGGCACGGGCCTGACGACGAGCGAAATGCAGGGTACCGAAGCGAAGAACAACATGAGTGGTCTGGACTTCCTGGCCATCTGGGCGACGGTCGACGCCAGCGACGCCGATGTCGCCGCGGACGACTACCCCGTCCTCCGGGCGCTCGATCGGGCGACCCAACTGGAGGCCAGAGCGTGACCAACCGCAGGCGGTCGAACGGAGACCATCACCCGGCGGCCGACGCCCGCCCGACTGTCACCGACGGGGAGACGACCGTCGAAAACGTCGACTCGATCACGTTCGAGGGACCCTTTACCGTCGACGGCAGCGGGACGGGAGCGAGGATCGACAGATGACCGGGACATCCCGCAAACTCAGTGCGCTCTACGCGCTCGCGATCCTGCTCGTGGCGGCGTTCGGGGGCTCGATCTTCGGTGGAATCGCCGCCGGCACCGCCGACAACCAGGCCGTCAGTCTCGACTGTGTCGGCAATTCCGGGGTGCCGCCTACGTCACGAACTCCGGGCTGGCCGCCTACGAGAACGACCCCGACGTCACGTACGGGACTTTCGGCGCCGCCGGCAACTCGGTGACCTTCGGCGATCTGACCCTCGCGGGAGCGGGGAACGCGCAGGCCCGCGTCGACGACGCAGGCTCCTCGCGGGCGTGTCTCGGGAACGTCCACGCCGACGGGACCGACTCGCTAACCGTCGACCCGTCGAACGCCGAACCGGTCGTCCTCGAGTCGGACGCGTCGCAGTTCGCCTATCGTGACCCCGTGTACGGTCCCGACGACGGCGGCGCGGACCTGGCGTTCGATGGCTCGGGCACGGTCACGGTGACCGTCGAATCGACCGGCCTCTCCGCCGGGACGACCGTCGTCGCCGAGGACGTCGACTCTGGCAGCACACTCGAGCGGGGCACCGTCGCCGCCGACGGCGCGGTGACGCTGACGATGCACGCCAGCACGCATCGGGTCGACCTGCACACCGTGGCGTCGACTCCCACCCCGACGGACACGCCGACCGATACTCCGACGGACACACCGGCCGCCGAAGCTACTGCAACCCCGACGCCGACCCCAACGCCTGCTGCTTCCGGCGGGCGGGAATCGGGACACACCGCCACCCAGCGTGCGACGCCGACGGCGACCACGACCCCGGGCGTGACGTCGACAGCCACGACGATCACGACCGCGACGCCGACGCCGACCACCGGGAGTACGTCCGGACCGGGCCCGACGGTCACGCCCACGAGCGTCACGCCCTCACCGACGAACACGAGTACGACGACCCGCGAACCATCGACGGGGACGCCGACATCCGAAGCGACCGCGATGGCGTCACCGACCGAGCGTGCCGGCGGCGGTGGCGGAATCCCGGCCGGCCCGGCCGTTCTCACGGTCGGCGGCGTGATCGCGATCGGCGGGGTCGTCCTCCGCCGCATCCGGGGTTGATCCGTCACGCGGCACCTACCCGAACGACTACCTCCCGCGCTCCCGAAGCCCGGGTATGGACGCCAAGCGCTTCCTGATTGTCTCCGCCGACGCCGCGCTGATCACCGACCTCGCGTGGCAGGTCCACCGGGAGGGCCACGACGTGAAATACTACGTCGAAGCCGAGCGCGACCGGGAAATCGGCGACGGGTTCGTCCCCAAGACGGACGACTGGCGTGCCGAGGTAGAGTGGGCCGACGTGGTCGTCTTCGACGACATCTGGGTCGGCCCGGATATCGGGACCGGCGCGCTCGCACAGGAACTCCGCGAGCGGGGGACGGCGGTCGTCGGGGGCACGCCGAACACCGACCGCCTCGAGGAGGACCGCGGGTACGCGATGGACGTCCTCGAGGACCACGGCGTGAACACCGTCGAACACCACGTCTTCGAGGACTTCGAGGCGGGTATTCGGCACGTACAGGAACACCCCGCGCCCTACGTGATCAAGCCCCTCGGCGAGGTGCAAAACGTCAAGCGGCTCCTGTACGTCGGGAACGAGGACGACGGCAGCGACGTGGTGGACGTGCTCCGCGCCTACGAGAAAGCCTGGGGCCACCGGATGAAGGGGTTCCAGCTACAGCGGAGAGTCGAGGGCGTCGAGGTCGCCATCTGTGGCTTCTTCGACGGGAACCGGTTCGTCGATCGGGTGAACTTCAACTTCGAGCACAAGAAGTTGTTCCCGGGAAACATCGGCCCCTCCACCGGCGAGATGGGGACCTCGATGTTCTGGGCCGGCCGAAACAAGCTGTTCGAGGAGACGCTCGGGAAACTCGAGGGGTGGCTGGCCGACGAGGGCTACGTCGGGAGCATGGACCTGAACTGTATCGTCAACGCGAGCGGGATCTACCCGCTCGAGTTCACGCCGCGCTTTGGCTACCCGACCATCGCCCTCCAGGAGGAGTCCTTCGAATCCCCGACCGGGCAGTTCTTCTACGACCTCGCACACGGAAACGACCCGGAACTGGCGGTACACAACGGGTATCAGGTCGGAGTGCGGGTCGTCCTCCCGCCGTTCCCGTTCGACGACGAGAATACCTACGACGAGAACACCCGAAACGCGGCCGTCGTGTTCCGGACCGACAGCCGAGAGGGGATCCACCTCGAGGACGCCAAGCGCGTCGACGGCCAGTGGCGCGTCGCCGGCGAGAACGGCATGCCGCTCGTCGTCACTGGGAAGGGAGAGACGATGCAGGACGCTCGCCGGCAGGCCTACGAGCGCCTGGACGACATCCTCATTCCGAACCTCTACTACCGCGACGACATCGGTGAACGCTGGATCGACGGCGACGGGGACCGGCTGCAGGCGTGGGGGTATCTCGGGCCACAGTCCTGAGATCAGTGAGGATTTGGATCATTCGTATCAGTAGTCAGCAGGTCGGACAGCCCGAAGAGTCGGACGTCCTCACGCGAGTTCGCGGCGATTTTGAGAGCGTCAGTGTATCCGGAGCGGCTGAACAGGACGTACAGCGTCTCCCCGTCTGCCGGCCCTTCTGACCACCGGACTTCCGACGCCGTTCGTTCGAGGTCGGCGAGGACGCCTTCGCTCACAGGTTGGGATGTGAACTTACACTCACCTGCGACGAGGCCATCGCCGGTGAGACCGAGGACGTCCAGTTCGTGTTCCTTGAACCACCACTGCCCGACGTCACCGAGCTGCCGCTCGATGAGGCCTGGGAGCGCTCGCTGACAGAGTCGTTCGAAAAGCGGACTCACGTAATCCGCTAGTTCCGGCGCGACGAGTTGGTCGTACGCGTCGTCGCCGAGCATCCGAAGCCGGTCCTGCTTGCCGTAGACGAACCGGAACCAGAACCGGAACAGTGGCGCAGCGATGCGATATCGGCCGCGTTTCGAGGCCGTCGGTGATTCGGTGACCGGGATGTGCCGCTCGACGAGACGGAGTCGACGAAGTTTCTGGAGGTAGGTGCTGAGTGATCCTGACTCGACCCCGGCCATGCCCGCGATCTCGTTCGGGGTGCGCCGACCGTGGGCGAGCGCACGGAGGATGCTGAAGTACGTGTTCGGCTGGCGGAGTTCGGTACGGAGCAGGAACTCGGGTTCGGAGTACAGGAGCCCGCGCTCCGAGAGGATCCCTCGCTGGACGTTCGAGCCCAGCGGCTGGTCAGGATCGATAGTCTGGAGGTAGTACGGCGTCCCGCCGTAAATCGACCACGCCGTGATGGCCGTCTCCGGATCGTACGCCGGGAAGAACCGGCGTGTGTCAGGCACGTCGAGAGGCTTGAGATCAATCGTCGCCGTCCGCCGACCGTACAACGGTGCGCTTCCGGAGAGCACCTTCTCCTCCATGACGCTGATCGACGACCCGACGAGGATGAGCGTCATACCGGTTTCCTGCAGTTCCATGTCCCAGATGCGTTGGATCCGTGAGGGGAGCGATTCGTCTTCCTCGATGAGGAAGGGGAACTCGTCGATGACCACGATAGCGTCTTCTTCACCGAGTGTTTCCAGAAGCACCTCCCAGTCACGGCGGACGTTCTGCAACGAGGGGAACTGTGCGGTGGCGGAGTCGACGAACTGTTCCAGTTGATTCCGTGCCGTGGACTCGACTGCCTGGTAGTAGACCGCATCGTCCCGATCAGCGATGGACTGGCGGACGAGTTCGCTCTTGCCGAGGCGTAGGCGGCCATAGATGACGACGAAGTCTGCGGCCTCGGACTCGTAGCAGTCCGCGAGTTGATCGAGTTCGACGTCCCGATCAACGAAGTGCTCCATACACCCGATAGCACCCCCGCCCAAATAGAACTCCCGATTTCGGAAATCCTAATTTCGGAAATCGCGATTTCAGAAACCTACATTTCTATTTTCGACGTGAGACGAGTCCTTCCGGCAAAACAACCCGAACTCCCGAAATCGAGACTATGGGTGCTAGAAGCACTCATACTGTCGAATCCGATTTTGAGACGGGTTTTGAGACAGTGTCCCGGTCCGACCGCACGACGTCGTTCGGTCGAGACGGGTATGACTCGCGACAATCCGTATCAGTCGTCGCCGGCCCGCTCGGCCTTCGCCTCGCGAATCGATCCGGACACGGCGGGGACGCTCACCTCGTCGAGGCCCGCCAGTTCGTCGGCGTCCATCGGGAACGTCCGCAGGTCGTAGTGGATGTCGATGCCGGCCTTCGCGCCCTCGGCCATGGCGATGGGGACCTGGTTGTGTCCCGGGGTGAGGTCGCCGACGGCGTAGACGCCGGCGACGCTCGTGTTGCCGTGGTCGTCGGCGGCGACGGTGCCGTCGTCGTTGATCTCGCAACCCAACTCGACCGCGAGTTCGTTGTGGTAGTCCGCGCCGTACATGGCGAACCCGCCGGTGTACTCTCGGACGCTGCCGTCTTCGAACTCGAGGCTCTCGAGCCAGCCGTCCTCGCCGTTGGTGACGCCCGCCACCTCGTCCTCGATGACGTCGATGGGGTGGGCGCGCAGCTGCTCGTCGGTCTCCGCGGACCACGCGGGCTCGTGCCCGCGCAGGAGCAGATCCACCTCGTCGGTGAAGTTCAGCATGATCATCGCGACGTGGGCGGCGGCCTCGCCGTGGCCCATCACGTACACCGGTTCGTCGACGAACATGTAGGCGTCACAGTGCAGGCAGTAGTGTAAGCCTGCGGCGGTGCGGGGCAGGGGCGGATCGGGCCGCTCGTCGGAGAAGCCCGTCGCCAGGACGACCCGCGCTGTGGTGTAGGCGTCGCCGCCGCTGGTCTCGACGCGGAAGGGCCCGCCCGCCTCGAGGGCCTCGACGGCCGTCACGTAGTCGACGTGCCAGTCGGCGCCGTAGCTCTCGACCTGCTCGCGCGCGGTCGCGAGGAACTCCTTGCCGCTGGTCTCCTCGGTGACGCCGATGACGTTGTGCGTGTCGGCCATCATCGCCGCGCGGCCGCCGCCCCGGTCGACGACGGCGGTGTCGTGGCCCAGTCTGGTCGTGTACAGCGCCGCCGAGAGGCCGCCCGGCCCCCCGCCGACGACGATCACCTCGTAGTCTGACTCCTCGCTCATGTACTCCAGTCTCGGCGATGGAGGCCATTAACCCTTGGCACGGCGTGCGCCGGCGGCGGACGACCGGGGCCAACGCGGTCCGCCCGTGAGCGCGGGCGACGGGACGTCCCGTCGTCACGAGTGAGCGACAGGTGGGACAAGAGCAAAGCCTCTGGGCCCACCAGCGGGTGCCATGTCGATCGGCGTCTGTTACTTCCCGGAGCACTGGCCCGAGGCGCGCTGGGAAACCGACGTGGCACAGATGGCGGCGGCGGGCATCGAGTACGTCCGCATGGGCGAGTTCGCGTGGGCCGCCCTCGAACCCGAACCCGGCGAATTCGACTTCGAGTGGCTGGACACCGTGCTGGACTTACTCGCCGACCGGGGGCTGTCGGCGGTCCTCTGTACTCCGACGGCGACGCCGCCGAAGTGGCTCGTCGACGAGCACCCCGACGTCCGGGGGGCCGACCCGGACGGCACCCCGCGGGCGTGGGGGAGCCGCCGGTTCACCTGCTTCAACTCCCCGACCTACCGCGAGGAGAGCGAGCGCATCACCCGGCGGCTGGCCGACCGCTACGCCGACCACCCCGCGGTCGCGGGCTGGCAGACCGACAACGAGTACGGCTGTCACGACACGCTGCTGTGTTACTGCGAGGACTGCCAGCGCGCCTTCCGGGAGTGGCTCCGCGAGCGCTACGGCGACGTCGACGCGCTCAACGAGGCGTGGGGCAACGACTTCTGGAGCCAGTCGTATGACTCCTTCTCGGCCGTCGAGGTGCCACGGCAGACCCCCGCCGAACACCACCCCGCCCGTCTGCTCGCCTTCCAGCGGTTCCACAACGACAGCGTCGCCGCGTTCGACGCCGCGCAGGTCGAGATTCTCCGGGACGCCGACGACGAGTGGTTCGTCACCCACAACGGGATGGGCGACTTCGGCGCCCTGGACACCGCCCGTCTCGACGACGACCTCGACTTCTGGTCGTGGGACTCCTACCCGACGGGGTTCGTGCAGGCGACCGGCGGCGCCGCGGGCGAGCCCGGCGCGAGTCGTTCTGGAGGCGAATCGGGCCCGAGTGACGCCGGCGAATCCGACGCGGGCGGCGGTCCCACCGACGACGAACTCCGGGCGGGCGACCCCGACCAGATCGGGATGAACCACGACCGCTTTCGCCGTCCGGGAGGCACCTTCTGGGTGATGGAGCAGCAACCGGGCGACATCAACTGGCCGCCCCACTCCCCGCAACCGGCGGACGGGGCGATGCGCCTGTGGGCCCACCACGCCGTCGCCCACGGGGCCGAGACGGTGTCGTTTTTCCGCTGGCGGCGCTGTCTGCAGGGCCAGGAGCAGTACCACGCCGGCCTGCGGCGCCGCGACGGGTCCGCCGACCGGGGCTATCGCGACGCCGCGGCCGCCGCCGACGAACTGGCGGGCCTCGACCTGGGGGCGGTGGACGCGGACGTGGCTCTGCTGTATCGCCACGCGGACCTCTGGGCCACCGGGATTCAACCCCACGCCCCCGAGTGGGACTACTGGGCCCACTGCCGGGCCTACTACCGGGCGCTGCGTGCCCGCGGCCTGCAGGTCGACCTGGTGGGGCCGGACGCCGACCTCTCCGGGTACGGGGCCGCCGTCGCGCCCACGCTGCACCTCGCGGACGACGCGCTGGCCGCCGACCTCCGGGCGTACGTCGAGGGCGGCGGCCACCTCCTGTTGGGCGCCCGGACCGGGCAGAAGACGCCGGAGGGGCAACTCCACGACGAACTCGCGCCGGGGCCGCTGGCGGACCTCGCGGGCCTGCGCGTCGAGCGCCACGAGACGCTGCCCGCCGACCGCCCGATTCGCGTCGCCCGCGGCGAGGCGACCTACGACTGCCGGACCTGGGCCGACTGGCTCGCCCCGGAGGAGGCCGCGGCGGTCGCCACCTACGCGAACGGCGCGGCGGCGGGCACGCCGGCGGTCGCCCGGAACGACCGCGACGGGGGCACCGTCTGGACCTGCGGCGCGTGGCCCGCCCCCGGCCTCGCCGACGACCTCGTGACCACCCTCCTCGACGAGGCGGGAGTCGCGTACACGGATCGATTACCGGCCGGCGTGCGGGTCGCCGAGCGCGACGGCCACACCTGGGTGACGAACTTCACGGGCGCGCCAGTGACCGTCGACGCCCCCGACGGGGCCGAGTGGGTCGTCGGCGACCGGCACGTCGGCGCGTTCGACGTGGGCGTCGTGTGCGCCCCGGCGGCGCCGCTGTCGGTGACGCGGGGCTGATACGGATTATTGCGAGTCATTCCCGTCTCGACCGCACGACGGCGTTCGGTCGGACCGGTACACAGTCGCAATAATCCGTATGAGCAACGGCTGTCTGTCGGCAGAAAAGACGAGCTGGGCGGGCCCTCAGAACGGGGCTTCCGGGCCCTCGTCGTCCTCGTTCACGTCGCCGCCGCGGGACTCGCCGGGCATCGACGGGCTCATGCCGCCCATGCCCCCCGAGTCGCCCATGCCGGTCTGGGCGTGGACGGTGTCGATCTCGGGGATCTCCTTTGTCATCCGCGACTTGATCGCCTGGACCGTCATCGGCGAGATGCCACACCCCGAGCAGGCACCCCCGAGCTGGATGGTGACGCTGCCCTCCTCGCGGTCGATGTTCTGGATGGCGGCGCTGCCCCCGTGCATCTGGATCTGCGGGAAGTTGCGCCGCAGGAAGTTCGTGACCCGCTCCTCGAGGTCGTCGCCACCCTCGGTTTCCGTGCTCATGGTACTAGCCTCTGGGGCGCCTGTGTGCTTGAACCTTTGGTCTCCCCCGTTCGGATCCGGATGCGACCGGCCGGTCCCCAGCGCCCGTTCGGATCCGCGTGCGACTGGCAATCCCTAAGGCGCCGGACCGCCCAGGCCCCGTATGGGCTGGCTCCGGCGGCGACTCGGCGGTGCGGACCGCGAGCCGAGGGTGGGGCTGTTCGTCGACGGCCCGAACGTCCTCCGCTCGGAGTTCGACGTCGACCTCGACGAGGTGCGCACGGCGGCCGCCGATCACGGGCGGATCGCCATCGCGCGCCTCTACCTCGACGAGCACGCCACCCCGGGCCTCATCCAGGCGGCCGAAGCACGGGGGTTCGAGGTGGTCACGACCAGCGGCGACGTGGACGTGAAACTCGCCGTCGACGCCACCGCGGCCGCCTGCGACGACGCGGTCGACGTGCTGGCGGTCGCCTCGCGGGACACCGACTTCAAGCCCGCCCTCGAGACGGCCGCCGAGCGGGGCCTGCGGACCGTCGCCATCGCCCCCGGAGAGTACGGCCGTTCGGACGCGCTGCGCAACGCCGCTCAGGACGCGGTGACGCTCGGGGAGTGACTGATACGGATTGCTGCGAGTCTCCCGTCTCGACCGCACGACGGCGTGCGATTGAACTGGTACACAGTCGCAACAATCCGAATGACGCGAACCGCTTTTCCCGCCGGCACCCCGACCGGGGAGCATGGACGCCGACCTCGATATCCCGGTGCTGGACGACCACATGCACCTCGACCCGGTGAACGGTCGCGGGGCCGACGCGGCCTCGGAGTTTGCCGACCACGGCGGGACGCACCTGCTCGTGGTCAACAAGCCCTCCTGGACGCTCGTGGAGGCGGCGACCGACGAGTCGACGTTCCGCGAGACGTTCGAGCTGACGATCGAGGTGGCGGCGGCCGCGAGCGAGCGCCTGCCGGGCGCGGCATGGCCGGTGCTGGGCGTCCACCCGGCGCTGATCTCGAAGCTCGTCGAGGCCGGCTACGAGCCACGGGCGGCCGCGGAGATCATGCAGGCCGGCCTCGACGTGGCCGCCGAGTTCGTCGCCGACGGCCCGGCGCTGGCGCTGAAGTCCGGCCGCCCGCACTACGAGGTCGACGACGCCGTCTGGGACGCCTCGAACGACGTGATGCGACACGCCTTCGCCCTGGGGAGCGAGGTGGGCTGTCCCGTCCAGTTGCACACCGAGGCCGGCGAGGACTTCGGCGAGGTGGCCGACTGGGCCGAGGCCGCGGGGCTCCCCCGGGGCCAGGTCGTCAAGCACTACGCCGGCGGGCGGCTCGAGGGGCCGGTCAAGAGCGTCATCTCCCACACCGACGAACTCGAGACCGCCGTCGAAGCCGACGAGCCGTTCCTGATGGAGACTGACTTCCTCGACGACCCCGACCGGCCGGGCGCGGTCCTCGGGATCAAGACGGTCCCGCGGCGGGTCCGGTGGCTGCTCGAGGCGGGCCACGAGGCGGCCGTCCGGCGGGCTCACGTCGAGACGCCGGCCAGCGTCTACGGGGTCGACACCGAGGCGACGCTCGACTGATACGGATTGTTGGACCGTTCGCCGGTCCGACCGCACGGCGCCGCGCGGTCGAGAGGACCGACTTCCGGCAGTCCGTCCGACTGGAGCGCCGGCAGGACGCATCGGCGGCGATACCGGACGAGAGCGCCAGCGACCCGTCACCCGTAGACGGCGACGGCGACGACGAGGAGGTTCCAGGCGGTCGCCACGGCTCCGACGGCAGTGAGTCCGAGCGGGATGCCGTCGCGGTGCGGGCGGGGGACGACCGACCAGCAGGCGAACGCGCCGGCGACGACGAGGCACTTCAGGCCCGCGAGCCCGGCGACGCCGTGCATGCCGATCAGCCCCGCCGCGACGGGACTGGCCTCGGTGACGCCGGAGACGCCCAGCCCGAGCGCCGTCGTCGCCAGATCGCCGAGGACGAAGGTGAGAAGGACGGCCAGCCAGAGGACCCGCCGGTCCAGCCGGCGCGTGTCGATCCGGGCCCCGGAGGTCGGCCAGTGCATGCCCGTCCGGTACACGAGCCGTCCCTTTCGGTAGCCACCGCTTCACGGCCCGCAGTGTGGGAGTAATCCGTGACTTCCGCCCCGGCTTCCCCCGCGTCGTCGCCGTCCGACGCCGTGGATCGCGCCGTCGTCTGTCAGGTCGCAGGCACAACAGTTACAGGTAAGCCCGACGACCAGTCACCCGTGCAACCACCCCGCCAGTGTCACGCGTCGCGCCAGCGACCGACGAAGCGGCGTCGATCGAACCACCGCGCCGGAGTCCATGACTGACCTGTTCGAGCGCGTCCTGCTTCCCATCGCGAGCGACGACGACGCCGCGGGGACCGCCCGCGCCGTCGCCCCGTATCGCTCTGGATTCGGCTCGATCCGGGCCGTCCACGTCGTCGAGAAGGCCGGCGGCGCGATGGACAAGGCCTCCGTCGAGCAACGCGAGCGGGCCGCCGAGGCGGCGTTCGACCTGGTCCGGACCGAACTGGGCGACCTCGAGACCGACATCTACTACGGGACCGACGTCTCCGAGACCATCTTTTCCGCCGCGGCCGACTACGACGCGACCAGCATCGTCGTCACGCCGCGGGGCGGCAGTCGCCTGGTGCGTCTCCTGACCGGAGACGTGGCGCTCGACCTGATCACCGACACCGACCGTCCCGTCGTCGTGCTTCCCGACCCGGGAGACGGTGACGGCGCCGCCGTCGAGTCCGCGACCGAGCCTGCGGGAGACGATACCGTGGGGGACGACAGCGTGAAGGACGACAGCAGTGGCGGGGGTGCCGTGTGAGCGCCTCGATTTTCCCCGTCGCTCACGGCCTCACAACGGGAGGTGAGGCTGTGTGAGCGACGAAGAACTCGCCAAGGACCTCGGTCCCCTCGCCGCGCTCACCATCGGCGTCGGCACCATGATCGGCGCGGGCATCTTCGTGTTGCCCAGACGCGCCATCACCGACGCGGGCTCGTTCGCCGTCTTCTCGTTTCTCCTCGGGGGCGCCATCGCCCTGCTGACGGCGCTGTCGGCGAGCGAACTCGGGACGGCGATGCCCAAGTCGGGCGGGGCCTACTACTACGTCAACCACGCGCTCGGGCCGCTGTTCGGGTCGATCGCCGGGTGGGCGAACTGGCTCGGCCTGGCGTTCGCCTCGGCCTTCTACATGGTCGGGTTCGGCCGGTACATCGAGAACATCGTCGGCCTCGGGGACTCGCTGTTCGGCCTCCCGCTGTCGCCGCTGAAGGCGATGGCCCTCGGGGGCGCCATCCTGTTCATCACCGTCAACTACGTCGGCGCCAAGGAGACGGGGCGTCTCCAGAACGTCATCGTCGTCCTCCTGGTGGCGATACTGGGGGTGTTCACCGCCGTCGGGGCGACGCGGGCCAACCCCTCCAACCTCCCGGCGGCGAAGGGATTCGGACCGATGATGGCGACGACGGGCGTCATCTTCGTCTCCTACCTGGGGTTCGTCCAGATCACGAGCGTCGCCGAGGAGATCAAGCAACCGGGCCGGAACCTCCCGCGGGCGGTCATCGGCAGCGTGTTGCTGGTGACGACCATCTACGCGCTCGTCCTCGTCGCGATGAGCACGGCAGTCGAGAACGGCTTCATCGCGGCGCTCGGCGTCGAACAGATCGCGGTCGTCGAGGTGGCGCGTCGCCTGCTGGGCCCCGCCGGTGCCGTCGCGCTGCTGATCGGCGGCCTGCTGGCGACCGCCTCGAGCGCCAACGCCTCGATCCTCGCGTCCTCCCGCATCAACTTCGCGATGGGGCGGGACCGCATCGTCACGCCCGCGCTCAACGAGATCCACGACCGCTTTGCCACCCCCTACCGCTCGATCGCGATCACCGGCGCGCTCATCCTCGGGTTCATCGCCGTCGGCACCGTCGAGGCTCTGGCGACGATGGGCAGCGTCCTCCACCTGGTGATCTACGGGCTGCTCAACGTCGCCCTGATCGTGATGCGTGAGGCCGATCCCGAGGACTACGATCCCGACTACACCGTGCCGCTGTACCCGCTCACGCCGATCCTGGGCGCGCTGACCTCCTTCGCGCTGATCGTGTTCATCGAACCCCTCATCGTCGCCCTGAGCGGCCTCGTGATCGCCGGGGCCGTCGTCTGGTACTTCCTGTACGCCCGCAGTCGGGCGACGAAACAGGGCGTGCTCTCCGAGTGGATCCTCGACCGCGCGGACGCGATGCCCGAACCGGCCGTCTCGGCCGCCGCCGGCGTCAAGCCCGACGGCGGCAGCTACCGCGTGATGGTCCCCCTGGCCAACCCCGAACACGAGACCGACCTGATCGAACTCGCCAGCGCCATCGCCAGGCAGCGCGGCGGCACTGTCGTCGCGACCCACGTCGTCACGGTGCCCGACCAGACCGCGCTCGCCGAGGCCGCCGAGGCCGCCGACGAGATCGACGCCGACTCGCAGCGCCTGCTCGAACGCGCCCGGCGGGACGCCGAGACGTTCGATGTGCCCGTCGAGGCCCACACGATCCTCTCACATCGCTCCTTCGAGGAGGTGTTCGACGCCGCGCGGACCCACGACGCCGACCTCGTGGTGATGGGCTGGGGCGAGGACGCCCACGGCGCGCCCGGCCGCGCCGAGTCGGCCCTCGACGAGGTGACCCAGGACGTGCCCTGTGACTTCCTCGTCCTGCGCGACCGCGGCCTGGACGCCTCGCGGATCCTCGTTCCCACCGCCGGCGGGCCCGACTCGGACCTCTCGGCCGGTATCGCGCGCCTCCTGCGCGACGAGTACGGCGGCGAGGTGACGCTGCTCCACGTCGCCGCGGACGCCGATGAGGGCGACGCGTTCCTCGCGTCGTGGGCGGCCGACCACGGCCTCGAGGACGCCGAGCGCCGCGTCGAGACGGGCGACGTCGCGTCGGCCATCGAGCGCGCGGCCGACGACGCCACGCTGGTCGTGCTCGGGGCGACCGAGGAGGGCCTGCTGCGACGCCTCGTCACCGGGTCGCTCGTCATCGACGTGGCCGGCGACGTGGACTGCTCGGTCCTGCTCGCCGAGAAGAAGCGCGACCGGGGCGTGCTCGATCGCTTGTTCTAGCCCCCGTCCGCGCTGTCATAGTGTTGGGACTGTTTCCCGATCTGACCGCACCGCTCGTGTGGTCGAGACGAGAGACTCGCAAGAATCCGTATCAGGCCGCGTCGAGGCTGTGCTCGCGCAGCGCCGCCCGGATGGCGCCCCAGTCGACGGGCGGTTCGAACCTGTCGAGTTCGGCCTCGAACGCGTCGACGTCGTCGGCGTAGCGGTCGCGCCACGCCGGGTCGGCGACGTCGTCAAGTTCGTCCCCGATCGCGTCGAGGCGCGTCCCGAGGTCGTCGAGGCGCGCGTCGATCCGGTCGCCGGACGCGGCGTCGTCGCCCCCGGCGGTCTGCTCGTGGTCGTCGAGCGTCCGGAGGTCCCCGAGTTCGGCGCGGAGGTCCGCGAGCATGAGCCCGAGCGTCCGGTGGCGGAGGGTCGCGTTCGCCCAGGTGACGGCGCGGGCGTCCTCACCGGCGTGGTCGCCGGCGACGGCTCTCCCGTCGGCCTTTGAGAGGGAGGCCGGTACAGCCCTGAGTTCGTCGAGCGAGGACGCGACGGCGTCCACGTCGCCGTTGAGTTCGCTGTACCGGGTCTCGGGGTCCCCGAGCCACTCCTCGAAGTCCTCGATGTCGAACCGGAGCTGGTCCGCGTCGCGGTGGACCCCGTTCGCCGCCTCGGTGAGTGACTGGACCGCCACGCCCAGGTCGTAGAGGTCGGCCGTCTCGGGGTCCCGGTCGAGGAGGTCCTCGAGCGCCGGGCCGAGCGCGTCCGCCCGCTCCTCGACGGCGTCGACCCGCGTTTCGAGGGCCGCGAGTCGGGTCTGCACGGCGTCGACGTCCTCGACGGGCGCCGCTCGCTCGCGCGCGTCCGCGAGATCCACGGCTGCGAGTTCAGCGCGCGTCTCGGGCGTGAAGATCATCTCGGCGGCGCGATCGAGCGCTCCGTCGGCCGCCTCGCGGCTGACGACGCCGTCGGCGGTGACGTGCCCGAGCGCACTCCGGACTGCCTGCGGGTCCCGGTCGTCCCCGTCAGCGACGACGGCGTCGACCGCGGCGTCTATCGACAGCCCTTCGAGGTCCTCCTCCGTGTGATCTCCGTCGACGCTCATCGCGAGGGCGTTGCCGGACGCGAGGGTTAACGCTTCCGTCCGAACCCCGGTATGGCAACGACAGGCGTCAGTGGGAATATATAGAGATACGTTCCGAATAGAGCGGTACTGTCACGTGGGGACGGTACTGTACGGTTCTGTGCTCAACGATACGACTATTATAAACCGTCTTTAAGTGGGATCGGCTTGCTTCAGGTGATGTCTGACGGACCTAAGCGGACGGACGACCTGGTATCACGGCGTAATTTCCTGGTGTCGAGCGCCGCGATCGGTGCGGCCGGGCTCGCAGGGTGTACGAGTTCAAACGGCGACGGCAGTTCCGGCGACGGCAGTTCCGGCAGTGACAGCACGCCCACCGAAACGAGTTCCAGTGACGGCGGTTCCGGTAGCTCGGGCGGGATGGACCTCCTGACCGCCGGCGGTTCGTCGACAGTGTACCCGATCACGAACCGCGCGGCGTCCCACTGGAACTACAACCCGCCGGCCGACGACGCCGAGTACTGGCCCCACGGAGACTACGGCATCGACACGCAGATGCACATGGCCGACTACTGGGCCGGCCAGTTCGACATCGAGACCAACGACGACAGTTCGCCGCCCTACCGGGTCTCGATCGGCCTCAGCCACTCAGGCGTCGGCCTCCGGAAGGTCATGGAGGGACAGGTCGACATCGGCGACGCCTCCGCGCCGGTAGAGGCGGAGCTCCCCGACGTCGATCACGACCCGTTCAAGAACCACGTCGTCGGCATCGACGGCATGCAGATCATCGTCAGCCAGGCGATCTACGACGCGGGCATCGACCAGTTGACCAAACAGCAGGTCGTCGACATCTACGAGGGCAACACCGAGAACTGGAGCGAACTCGGCGGTCCCGACCGCGAGATCCAGTGTGTCGGCCGCGTCGAGGGCTCGGGGACCCGCACCATCTTCCACCTGAACATGCTCGGGAGCGGGGGCGCCGAAGCGCCCGGCGTCGACGTCCACAAGGGCGAGAACCAGCAGGTCGCCTCGACGGTCCGCAACTCCAACAACGCCATCGGCTACGTCGGCATCGCTTTCGTCGGCAACGGCGCGCCCGCCGTCGATCTCAAGATCGGCGACACCGTCTACTCGCCCGCGAACAACAACCTTGGATCGACCGACTACCCGCTCAACCGTGACCTGCACTGCTACACCTACGAGGGCACGAGCAAGTACGAGGCCGCGTTCATCAACATGATCGTCAGCGACCTCGGCCAGGACATGTTCGTCGCCTACAACGACTATATCAAACTCACCGACTCCCGGCAGCAACACCAGCAGGAACTCCTCCAGCAGTAAACCGGCGGTCGCAACCGGGTCTCGAACCGTTTCCAATGTGGTTCCCGTCGTTTCACGCACCGTTTCCAATGTGGTTCCCGCCGATTCACGCACCGGGGAACGCGCGAACCGTAAGTTCTATTTCGCCAAATACCGGCTACACACCATAAAAAGATAGATGTCAATACCCGCCCCTATTCGAAACAGGACGAACTTCGTGCAGGATCTGGCACTCGACGAACTCGTCGTCGGGGCCGTCGGACTTGTTTCGGTCGTGTCGTTCGTGGTTCTGTTCATCGCGTCGCCGGGAGCGGTCGTCTTTCCCACGATCGTCTTTCTCGTCGTCGTCGTGTACGGGTGGTTCCGCAACCAGGCGCTGACGGCGCGCGCGCTGACGCTCCTTGCGACGATATCGACCGTTCTCATCCTCGGTCTGATCACCGCCTACCTGTTGGTTCGCTCCTTCCCGACCTTCCAGCACATGGGGATCGGCGCCCTCTGGAAGTCCCCGCCGTACTGGGACTCCGCCAACGATATCTACACGCTCGCGCCGATGATCTGGGGGACGCTGGTCACGACAGTCATCGCGACGATCGTCGCGGCCCCGCTGGGCGTCGGCGGGGCGATCTTCATCGCGGAGATCGCGCCGAACCGCGTCCGGGACGTGGTCAAACCGGCCGTCGAGATGCTCGCCGGCATCCCCTCGATCGTGTACGGCTTCATCGGGTTCAACCTCGTCAACCCGGCGCTGATGGACTATCTCCGGGTGAGCACGCTCGGCAGCCTGTTCGGCGTCGGCGTCGTCATCGGCGTGATGGCGCTCCCGACGGTGGTCTCGGTCGCCGAAGACGCCATCACGAGCGTCCCCCCCGAGATGCAGGACGGGGCGCTCGCGCTCGGAACGACCGACTGGCAGGCGATCAAGAGCGTCGTCATCCCGGCCTCCCTGTCGGGCATCTCGGCGGCCATCCTGCTTGGGGTCGGGCGGGCCATCGGCGAGACAATGGCGGCGACGGTGATGCTGGGCCACAACCAGGCGTTCCCCGAACCGTTCTACAACGTCTTCGGGAACACGGAGACGCTGACGACCATCATCGCGAGCCAGGCCGGCAGCGCCACCGGTGACGCGTCGTTCACGAGCGCGCTGTTCGCGGCGGGCGTCGTGCTGTTCATCACGGTCCTCGTGCTCAGCATCGGGTCGCGTCTCATCGAGAACCGGATGCGTGAACGGCTCGGAGGTGAAACATGAGCGACGCCTACGCGGACCGCGTCGACGCGGCGACCGACGGCAGGTGGTGGCAGTCACTCGCCTACAGCGCCATGGGTATCGGCGTCCTCGTTGCGTTTTTCGGCGTCGTGAACTTCCTCAACTGGGTCGGGCTCTCGTCGTCGGTCGGGAGCGTCGGGCTGGTGACGCTCTACGGGATCGGCCTCGCGTGGGCGGGTGCCGTCACCGTCGGCGTCGGGCTCGGTTCCGCGCGTGGCCTGTTCGACACGAACCCCGCACCGCAGACGGGGTCGATCGCCGGCGCGTTCACCGGCCTCACGACGTTCGTGATCGTCGGCCTCGTCGTCTCGCAGACGCTCGGGCTCGGCGGGGTCGCCTGGTTCCTGCCGGCGCTCGTCCTCGGGGTCCTGGCGTTCGCCGCGACCTCGGTGGCCCCCGAGGACCTCGGATCGACGCTGCCGTGGGGCGGGCTGGCGCTGCTCACGGCGGTCGTGTTCCTGAGCGGGACTATCTCGACCGGTTGGGATTGGGGCCCGACCGGATTCGGCTTCGCGTTCACCGGGCGGGTCGTCATTCCCTCGCTCGCGATCATCGTCGGCCTGCTCGTCGCGTGGGCGGCGACGAAAACCGCGCTGGGCTTCGGTGCCCGCGGCCGGGAATCCGCGGCCAACCTCCTCATCGGCGCGAACGCCTTCTTCATGCTCGGCCTGCTCCTCTTGCTCGTCCTGTTCATCGTCGAGAAGGGCGCGCCCGCGGCCCTGGAGGGCGCCCACCTCGGGCCGGGCCTCTCCGTTCATCTCCCCTTCCTGACCAACGGCGGCGGTCTCGGCGTGGAAGTGAAGGGCGTGTTCCCGGCACTGGTCGGCACCTTCTGGCTGGTGTTCGGCGCGATCCTCTTTGCCGTCCCGCTCGGCGTCGGCGCGGCCATCTACCTCTCGGAGTACGCCACTCGCGGGCGGTTCACCGCGATCGTCGACACCACGACGGACGGCCTCTGGAGCACCCCGAGCATCGTCTACGGGCTGTTCGGGTACGCGTTTCTCGTGCCGCGGCTGGGCAATCACCAGAGCATTCTGGCCGGCATGCTGGTGCTCGGGTTCATGCTTATCCCGCTCGTGTTGATCACGAGTCGCGAGGCGATTCAGAGCGTCCCCGACCCCTACCGGGACGCGAGCGCCGCGCTGGGCGTGACCAAGTGGCAGACGATCCGGAGCGTCGTCATCCCGGCCGCGCTCCCCGGGATCATCACCGGGATCATCCTTGGCGTCGGCCGGATCGCCGGCGAGACGGCGCCGCTCCTGTTCGTCGCCGCCGGCGGCCTGAACGGGAAGGCCGTGGACATCATCGGGTCTTTCCACTTCACTGGGTCGGCGCCGTTCGTCGCGAACGACGCGTTGCTGTCCCCGACGAACGCGCTCCCCTACCAGATCTACGCCGTCATCGAAGCGGGCGTCGGCGGGAGCGAGCAGTTCGGGTGGGGGACTGCGTTCGTCCTCCTCGTGCTGGTGCTTTGCTTCTACCTGGTGGGTATCGCCACGCGACTGTACTTCCGGGACAAACTCCAACAATGACCACGAAACCGACCGAAACACGCGTCGCGGCCGAATCGGACGAACAGACCCGCGAGGAGTGGACCGACTACGCGTTCTCGAGCGACACCGCGATGTCGATCCGTGACCTCGACGTCTACTACGGGGACGAACAGGCACTCGACTCGATCACGATGGACGTGCCCGCGGAGAGCGTCACGGCGCTCATCGGCCCCTCGGGCTGCGGGAAGTCGACGTTCTTGCGCTCGCTCAACAGGATGAACGACCGGATCCGGTCGGCACGCATCGAGGGCGAGGTCGTCTTCGACGGGCAGGACATCTACGAACCCGGCGTCAACCTCGTCGAACTCCGGCGACGCGTGGGCATGGTGTTCCAGTCGCCCAACCCCTTCCCGAAGTCCATCCGGGACAACATCCTGTACGGCCCTCGCAAGCACGGCGACCTCAACACGGGCCGGCTCGCGCGCCTGTTCGGACGCGACGACAGCGACAGGGAAGAGGAGCTCCTGGAGCGCTCACTGCGACAGGCCGCCCTCTGGGAGGAGGTCTCGGACCGGCTCGAGGACAACGCGCTCGGCCTCTCGGGCGGCCAGCAACAGCGGCTCTGTATCGCCCGCTGTCTCGCGGTCGACCCCGAGGTCATCCTGATGGACGAGCCCGCCTCCGCGCTCGACCCGATCGCCACGGCGAAGATCGAGGACCTCATCCACGACCTGGCCGAGGAGTACACCGTCATCATCGTCACCCACAACATGCAACAGGCCGCGCGCATCTCCGACCAGACCGCGGTGTTTCTCACCGGCGGCGAACTCGTCGAGTACGGGGACACCGACCAGGTGTTCGAGGATCCACAGAGCCAGCGCGTCGAGGACTACATCAGCGGCAAGTTCGGGTGAGATGGCGCGCGAGAACTACCAGCGAGCCCTCGCGGACCTCCGGAGCGACGTGTACGCCATGGGCACGCTGGTCCAGGGCCGCCTGGACGACGCCGTCGAGAGCCTCGCCACCGGCGACGCGGCTCTCGCTCGACGGATCCACGAGGGCGACGACGACGTCGACGAGCTGTACCTCGACCTCGAGTCCCAGTGTGTCGACCTCTTTGCGCTCCAGCAGCCGGTGGCCTCGGACCTGCGCTTCGTGACGGCGTCGTTCAAGATCACTACCGACCTGGAGCGGATCGGCGACCTGGCGACGAACCTGGGGCAGTACGCCCGTGCGAAGCGCCACGAGACCGACGTCGACCTCGCCGAACTCGGGCGGACGGCGAGCGACCTCCTCGGTGACAGCCTCGTGGCCTACCGGGACGAGCACGCCGACGCCTGTCGGGAGATCGCACGGCGCGACGATCGCCTCGACGCGCTCTGTCAGCGCGCCGGCGAGCGCGTCGCGCGCGACCTCATCGAGCGCGAACCCGGTAACGGGGACGCCTGGACGGCCGAGGAACTGCTCGACGACGCCTCGCGCGTCCTGCTCACGGTCCGGGACCTCGAACGCGTCGGCGACCACGCCGTGAACATCGCCGCGCGCACCCTGTACGCGGCCGAGAACGATCCCGCGCTCCTCTAGACGCACGGTTCATAGGATTCGTGCGAGTCTCTGGTCTCGACCGCACAACGACCGACGACGCCGATCCGACGAGGAGCGACGACGGCCACTCGACGACGACCGTTCTAGCTCACGTCGGGCGATCCTGGCGGCCATCGCCGGCCGCGCCGTCGCCAGTCGCCGTCTCCCGCGGGGGCGCTGCAGACGTGGCACGCGATAGCGCCGCGACCGCTGCCGGACGCGTGCCGCTCGGATCGGTCGTCTTCGGAAGCTCGAAGATCACCGTCGTCCCCGTCGGCTCCCGGTCAGTCCTCGAGAGCCGACCGCCGGAGCGACTCGCCGCCCACTGCATCACCCAGAGGCCGAGCCCGGAGCCGTGCGCGAGCGCGCGCTCCGCGCCGCTCTCGACTGGCTCCCACTCCCTGTCGGGGATGCCGGGCCCCGTGTCGGCGATGGACACCCTGACGTAGCCCGTCTCCGCGCCGTCGGAGACTGTCACCGACACGGTCGGTTCCGGATCGTCGGCGTGGACGATGGCGTTCTCGACGGCCTCCCGGATCGCGTCCTCCAGGAGCGCGACGGCCTGCACCCGCGCGGACGCCGGCGCGTCGACCACGACCGTCGCGGCGGGATACTCTTCGCGGGCCTGTTCGACGACGCGTGCGACACAGTCGCTGACGTCCCGCGACGCGATCGTCTCGTCCAGGCGGTGCAGGCGTCCGACGTGCTCGGACAGCGCGATGAGCCGATCCGCGGCCGCGACGATCGTCTCGGCCGCGTCGGCCCGGTCCCCATCCCCCGCGGACGCGACGTGATCGGCCTGGCCGCGGATGACCGTCAGTTCGTTCCGGAG
>JBDGUH010000010.1:0-2272 GCA_042216055.1 Haloarculaceae archaeon | reverse complement strand
GGCCGCGGATGACCGTCAGTTCGTTCCGGAGGTTGTGTCGAAGGACCCGCTCGAGAACCGTCCGACGCTCCTCGAGGAGATCGATCTCCGTGAGATCGCGAGCGAGAAACACCGCGTAGATCTCACCCGACGCCGGATCGGAGACCGGCGTCCCCCAGAGTTCGACGTCCAGCAGCGTGCCGTCCCTGCACTGGCGCTTCGTTCGCACGCCCTCGATGTCGTCGCCGCCGCGGAGCCGATCGAGGTGCTCGCGGTATTCAGCCTTCCCGTCCGCCGGAACGAGGGGCGAGGGCTCGCCCCGCACCTCGTCGGCGTCGTACCCGAACACGTCCTCGGCGGCCTCGTTCCACCGGATGACCGTCCCGTCCATGTCCACGACCGTGATCGGGAGCGGCGACTGCCGGACGACGGCTTCCGACCGGTTCCGCTCGGCGGCGGCCCGCCGGGTCGACTGTCCGGTGCGGACGGCGTACAGTCCGACCGTGCTGCCGCCGAGACAGCCAAGCGTCACGAAGTGAAGCAGGAAGAACTCCCTGTCCACCACCCCGACGGCGTCACCCAACTGCAGGTCGACCGTCGCGAGCAGTGCCAGCACCAGGAGAAAGCTCCCGCCGAGCAGCGTCCACACCAGGACGCGACGCTGCTCTGCCGGCGACCACGCGTCGTAGATCGTCCAGCCGCCGATCGCCGCCACGACGAGTGCCGCGGCGGCGACGTAGACCATCTGTGCGAGATCGTAGAGGTCCACGATCGAGACCGCCTTCTGTGCGATCGACGCGACGAACAGGCTGGCGCCGACGACGCCGACGAGGAAGCCGCCACGTGTCGGACCGACCGCGTCACTCATCGGGCAGTTATCGTCTCTCGATCCGGTTAGAGATTTGGTCGTCTGTCCGTCACGTCTCCGGACAGAACCGGGTCCCGGCGTCCGTCTGTCTCATCCGGATCTGTGCGACCACGTTCCGGTTCGACCGCGCGCTAGCCTGCGGTCCGGACGGCCCCGAACCGCAGTGACCCGTCTCACTCCCCGTCGTCCTCGTCGACGCCTTCCTCGGCCCGCTCCCAGCCGCGTTCGGACAGCTCGACCGAGCCGCCGGCGCTCTCGACCTTCTCGCGGGCGTTCGCGGAGAACGCGTCCGCCACGAGGTCGAGTTCGTTGCGGACCTGGCCGGCACCGAGCACCTTCACGACGTCGACCTCGTGGCCGTCATCGACCACGTCGCGGGCGTCGATCCGGTAGGCGCCGTCGTCGGTCACCTCGATCTTGCCCTCGGCCGCCCACAGGGCGGCGTCCTCGTCGAGTTCGCGGACGTCGACCTCGGCGACGTCCTCGGTGACGGCGTCGGGGCGGTCGAAGCCCCACTTCTCGTGGCCCAGGGGCGGGTAGTTGTGAAACTCGTGTTTCGCGCGGCCGGCCGCGCCGCGGCCGCCGCGGTGGCCGGCGCCGCGCCGGTTCTTGTGCGTGCCGCCGCCGTGGGTTCGCGAGCCGCGTTGACGCTTTTTCTTGCTCGTCATTATCGCATCGCCTCCAGGAGTTCGTCGATCGAATCGTGCTTGCCGAGTTCGCCGCCCTCCTTGACGGGGTGTTTGATCCCGTCGTGGCCGCCCCGCGGCGGGTGGAGCCGCAGCGTCGGCGAGAGGCCGACGTCCTGCAGTTTCGTCTCCTCGGCGACCAGCGCCTCGGCCAGCGCCGCCACGTCGTCGTAGTCGGTGTGCTCGGCGACCCACTCGTCGGTGACGTCGCCGTCGCCCTCGGCGGGTTCGCCGCGCCGCTCGAGCAGCAGGGCGACCGTCTCGACGGACGGCTCGCCGTAGGCGACCACGTCGTTGACCTTCGTCACCATGCCGCGGTACGTGTCGGTCTCGGGGACGAGCGTGCAGTGGTTCACGCGGCCGATGTTGAGCATCGACAGCGTGTCCGCGAGTTCGGAGCTCGCGTCGACCTCGCCGCGCAGCTGGACGAGCGCCTGCATCACTCGATCACCTCGCGCTTCTCGAAGGTCCGCTCGGGGACCCGCGCCTCGGCCGTGTTGCGGAGGGCGTTGAACGTCGCCTTCGCGAAGTTGACGGTCGTGCGCGTGTTGCCCGACGAGCGGGTCCAGATGTCCTCGATGCCGGCCAGTTCGAGCACGTGGCGGACGGTCTCCCCGCCCGCGAGCCCGAGCCCGCGCGGGGCGGGCTGGAGTTCGACCTCGACGCTGCCGGCCTTGCCGGTCGTGCGCAGCGCGACCGTGTGGGGACGGCCACAGCCACACTCCCAGGACCCACAGCC
>JBDGUH010000046.1:37806-42763 GCA_042216055.1 Haloarculaceae archaeon | reverse complement strand
CGGAGTTCGGGATGAAAGCCTACGAGCTGGAGAGCAAGGACGGCATCGAGCGCTTCCTGCAGTTGGTTTGTGTCGTCTGGACGCTGGTTGTACTCGAAGAGATCGGTGAGGAGCGTGCGCTGTGGGCCGACAACGCGAAGATTGGCGATCGCGTCGCTCGGGCGGCAACTGCGTTCGGTGTCGAAACGCTGATCGAGTTCAGCGAGCAGATCGAGTCGCCGCTCCCCGAAGCGGAGCGGCGACGGATTGCTCGGCAGTATATTGCCTGAACGAGTGGATATGAATACTATTTATAGATAATTTCGAGAGAATATCAATATATTATCTGAGTCTACATAGAAATCTTCGATCACGGGACATGTATTGGTGATCTGTAAAGAATAGCCGGTTTCTGGACAGTACTCGATTCGAAACCGGGCACAGATCGAGTGTCGAGACGGGTTTTCGTCTTCATATCACATTCATCATGGAAAAGCTGCCAAGCGGAGCAACTTCGAGACCATCGGGGGCGGCGGGAACCAGAACCTGGACGCCGTGGTCGCAAACAGGCTCCAGGCCAACAACCCGCCCAGTTCCTTTGCCAACTGGCCCGGCAAGAACCTCCAGCGCTACGAGGGGGCGCTGGGCAACGTCGACGAGGTGTGGGAGGAGAACGGCTTCGAGGACACCATGGTCGACGAGGCCATCGAGCTCCACAAGCTCAACGGCCACTACCGGGCGGTCCCGCTGGGGTCCCACCGGCTCAACTGCCTGTTCTACAACGTCTCGGTCGTCGAGGAAGCCGGCGTGGATCCGGATTCGCTGACGGGCGTCGACGCCCTGCTCTCCGCGCTGGACACGGTCAAAAGCGAGACGAACAAGACGCCGATGACACAGGCGATGAGCGGCACCTGGACGACCACGCAGCTGTGGGGATCGCTCCTGCTCGGCGGCGAGGGGTACCAGACCTACATGGACTTCGTCAACGGCGACCCCAACCGGGACGCGGTCCAGCGGACCTTCGAGCGCCTGGGCGAGATCCTCCAGAATTACATCAGCGACGACGCCTCCTCACTGAACCTCACGGCCTCGAACAACAACATCATCCAGGGCAACGCGGCGTTCATCCACCAGGGCAACTGGGCGGCCGGCGCGTTCCGGAACGCCGACAACTTCGACTACAACGAGGACTGGGGCTTCAAGACCTTCCCCGGGAGCGAGGGGATGTACACGCTGCACTTCGACTCGTTCCTGTACCCCTCGAACAACCCGACGCCGGTCAAGTCAAAGACCTGGGAGGGGTTCGTCGGCAGCACGGACGCCCAGATCGCGTTCAACCAGTACAAGGGATCGATCCCGCCCCGGTCCGACGCGGACATGAGCGAGTTCGGCCCCTACCTGCAGGAGACCGCGGAGGACTTCCGGAACGCCGACCACCGGCCGCCGACGATCCAGCACGGGCTGGCGCTGGTCTCGGAGAAGATGACCTCGCTCAACGAGGCCATCTCGAACCACTTCACCGGGCCCTACGACGTCCAGGCCGCGACGGACGCGTTCGTCAGCACGGTGTCGAACTGATCGCGGTCCCATGTCCGGGTCACTGCGACGACTGCGGCGAGCGCTTGACCGCGACGGCGGGACCGGCGGCGAAACGGGCGGTCGATCCGCTGATCGCGACGCGGACGGGCGGTCTGCGGACGCGGACGGGCGGTCTGCGGACGCGGACGGGCGGTCTGCGGACGCGGACGGGCGGTCTGCGGACGCGTACAGTGGTGGCACACCCGTCAGCACCGATGGCGGGACGGTCGAGCCCTCGCGGGGCTACGGCCGGCGCGTGATCGACGCCATCGACGACCGCCTGGGCAGTGACTTCGTCGAGTCGACGCCCTTCTGGCTGCCGCCGTTCCTGCTGATGGCGCTGTTCGTCTACGGCGCCATCGTCTGGAACCTGCTGCTGTCGCTGACAGACTACCAGGGGTTCGCCGGCTCGCCCAACTACTTCAACCTCGACGTGGAGATGTACGTCCGGGCGCTGACCAGTGACAGCGTCATCAACGCCGGATTCAACACGCTGGTGTTGATGCTGGCGTTCACGCTCGCGACGCTCGCTCTCGGGCTGGCGCTCGCGATCCTCGTCGACCGGAAGATCCGGTTCGAGAACACCTTCCGGACGATCTACCTGCTGCCGATGGCCCTGTCGTTCGTCGTGACCGCCCAGTTCTGGCTGTGGATGTACAACTACAACAACGGCCTGGTGAACATGCTGACGACCACGCTGGGGCTGGGCCGGTTCGACTACCTCGGGAACCCACAGCTCGTCCTCTGGGCGGTGATCTTCGCCCTGATGTGGCAGTTCGCCGGCTACGCGATGGTCGTGTACCTGGCCGGCCTGCGGGCCATCCCGACGGACCACTACGAGGCCGCCAAGGTCGACGGCGCCTCGACGCTGAAGATGTACTGGCGGGTGATCATCCCGCAGTTGAAAGGCGCCACGATCAGCGCGACGGTCGTGCTCATGGTGTTCGCGCTGAAGGCCTTCGACTTCCTGTACTCGCTGGTCAGCGGCTACCAGCCGCCGAACGGCGCGGACATCCTGGCGACGCTGATGATGCGGCGGGCGTACGCGAACACCCAGTGGGCCTACGCGTCGGCCATCGCGATGATCCTGTTCGCGCTGGCGCTCGTGATCGTGGGACCGTACCTCTACTACCAGTACTCGCGGGGGAACCTATGAGCGGGGCCGACACTACCGCCGAGTCCGAATCGCGTCTCGGCGAGTGGTTCGCCGGCGTCGACGGCTACCGCGTCGCGCTGTACGCGGTCCTGATCGTCATGATCGCGTTCTTCCTCGCCCCCATCGAGGCGGGCGTGGTGACGGCGTTCAAGACCTACCCCAACGGCATCGCCAGCACGCTCCCGTTCCTGCCGCCGGCCGGGCAGTACTTCACCATCGCGCAGTGGCAGAACGCGATCGACGAACTGGGCTGGGGGCTGCTCAACAGCGCCCTGTACGCCGTGCCGGCGACGGTCATCTCGGCGGTCCTGGGGAGCCTGATGGCCTACGGGATCACGCAGGCGAACTGGAAACAGCGGTACAAGGCCCCGATCCTGGCACTGATCGTGGCGGGGATCTTCATCCCCTATCAGGCAGTGCTGGTGCCGCTCGGGCAGTTCTGGGCGCTGATGCCCACCGGCGTCGTCACGGACGTCCTGCACGTAAGCGACCAGTACACGGGCACGCTGGAACTGATCGTCACCCACGCCGCCTACGGCCTCCCGATCTGTACGGTCCTGTTCCGGACCTACTACCGGAACATGAGCGAGGAGATGATCGAGTCGGCCCGACTGGACGGCGCCTCGCTGCGGCGGGTGTACCGGCGGATCGTCCTGCCGCTGTCGGGGCCGATGTTCGCGGTCGTGCTGATCTACCAGTTCACCCAGATCTGGAACGACCTCCTGTTCGCGCTGGTGCTGGTCCAGTCCGAGACGAGCAAGGCCGCGCCGGCGGTGTTGATCCTCGCCGGCCTCGGCACCTCCCAGGAGGGGCAGAACTTCGCGCTCCGGATGGCCGGGGCCTTTATCACCGCGCTGCCGACGCTCGTGGTGTACATCCTGTTCGGCGACGAGTTCGCCGAGGGGGTGGCGACGTGATCCCCGGGCGCCGACAGACGGAAGCGACTGGCCGTCGAAGACAGCGCCAGCGAACGCGAGAGCGCGTGAGGTGTTACCATGGCTGAACTCGAACTCGATTCACTGACGAAGATCTTCGAGGACGACGAGGGAGAGATCGTCGCCGTCGACGACGTGTCGCTCGACATCACCGACGGGGAGTTTATCGTGGTCGTCGGGCCGTCGGGCTGTGGCAAGTCCACGACGCTCCGGATGGTCGCCGGCCTCGAATCGGTGACCAGCGGCGACATCCGGCTCGACGACCGGTCGATCGTCGACGTGAAACCGCAACACAGGGACATCGCGATGGTGTTTCAGTCCTACGCGCTGTACCCCCACATGACTGTCCGGGGGAACATGAGCTTCGGGCTGGAGGAGTCGACGGACCTGGGGCGCGACGAGATCGAGAATCGCGTCGAGGAGGCCGCCGAGATGATGGGCATCGAGAGCCTGCTGGGCCGCAAGCCCCGCGACCTCTCCGGCGGCCAGCAACAGCGCGTCGCGCTGGGGCGGGCCATCGTCCGGGACCCCGAGGTGTTCCTGATGGACGAGCCCCTCTCGAACCTCGACGCGAAGCTCCGCTCGCAGATGCGGACCGAACTCCAGCGCCTCCAGGAGGAACTCGGCGTGACGACGATGTACGTCACCCACGACCAGACCGAGGCGATGACGATGGGCGATCGCATCGCCATCCTCGACGGCGGCCGCCTCCAGCAGGTGGCGACGCCGCTCGAGTGCTATCACGAACCGGCCAACCGGTTCGTCGCAGGGTTCATCGGTGATCCGTCGATGAACTTCTTCGACGTGACTCACGAGGACGGCCACCTCGTCGCCGAGGACTTCGAGTATCCCGTCTCGGAGGCGACGGCCGCGGACTTCGAGGGGACGACCGATCTCGTACTGGGGATTCGCCCGGAGGCGGTCGAGATACGGTCCGACGTCGCCGGCGACCACGACTTCGAGATGACCGTCGACGTGGTCGAACCCATGGGCGACGACAACACGGTGTACCTGACCTTCGACGGCGAGGTCCGCGAGGAGGGGACGCTGGTCGCGACGACCGAGGGCATGCGGCGAGTCAGCGCCGGGGAGTCCGTCGTCGCACGCCTCCCGGAGGAGGCGATCCACGTCTTCGACCGCGAGACCGGCGCGGCGCTTCGCAACCGGGTCCTCGAGCCCGAGGACCAACCCGACGTCGCGGCCGAGTGATCGGGTACGCGTCGCCGTCTGACCGGGTGCACGTCGCCGAGTGACCGGGTACGCGTCGCCGTCTGACCGGGTGCACGTCGCCGAGTGACCGGGTACGCGT
>JBDGUH010000046.1:28235-37706 GCA_042216055.1 Haloarculaceae archaeon | reverse complement strand
CGGGTACGCGTCGCCGTCTGACCGGGTGCACGTCGCCGAGTGACCGGGTACGCGTCGCCGCCGAGTGGTCGGGCGGGCGCCGCCGCCTCGACCCCGATCGTTTACCTGTTGCCGGTCCCACGACTCGAACATGACCTGCATCGGATTCCTCTCGGTGGCGCCGGTCATCGAGGGGAGCATGGCCGCACACGTCGCCGACGCCGTGGCGGCGCTGGAGGAGTTCGACGTCGCGTACGAGACGACGCCGATGGGCACGATCGTCGAGGCCGAGGACAGCGCCGAACTGTTCGCGGCGGCCCGGGCCGCACACGAGGCCGTCGAGGCCGACCGCGTGGAGACGTTCCTGAAGGTCGACGACAAGAGGACGGTCGACCAGGCGGCGGCCGAGAAGGTGGCCTCGGTCGAGGACCACCTCGGTCGGCCGGCGCGCAGCGACCGGGAGCAGTGAACGGGCGCGACCCGGATTGCGTACGGCGATCGGGCGCGACCCGAACCGCGCGTGACGATCGTGAGTGATTTGGGACGGGGGCACACACCAGCGAGCATGACGACACTCTGGCAGCAGGTGCTCGGCGGGGTCTGTGTCGTGCTCGGCGTCGCCTGGGTGCTCCTGCCCCAGCGGATGGCGCGCCTCCAGACGCGTCTCCTGTATCTCGGCCGGGTGGACCGTGACACCGTCGGGGACACGAGCGGTGAGCGACTCGCCGGCCGCATCGCCGGCGTCGTGCTCGCGGCCCTCGGCGGCGCGCTCGCGGTCGGCGCGCTCCCCTAGGGGGACTGCGGTCCGTCCGGGCGGAGAGCGGTCCGTCCGGGACGATCCGAGGTAGTAAGAGGGCGGACGGAAAAGGGGAGTGCATGGAGAGTCTCAACCGGATGGCGACGGAACTCGTCGACGAGGCCATCGACTTCGCCGACGAGCTCACCGTCGAGGTCCACGACCTCGAGGGTGACGCCGCCGTCCTCGACTTCGGGGTCGAGGTCCCCGGCGCCCTCGAGGCGGGCCTGCTGCTCGCCGAGATCGCGACGGCGGGGCTGGCGACCGTCGGGACAAGCCTCGACTCGGTCGCCGGGGCGCCGCTGACACACGTCGAACTGTCGACCGACCACCCGGCGCTGAGCCTGCTGTGTGCGGGCAAGGCCGGCTGGGAGGTCTCGGTCGACGGGTTCGAGGGGCTGGGCAGCGGGCCCGCCCGGGCGCTGGTCGCCGAGGAGGACATCTTCGGGCGGATCGGCTACCGCGACGCGAGCGACTTCGCCGTCCTGGCCCTCGAGAGCGACGCCCTCCCCGACGCGGCCGTCGCCGCCCACGTCGCCGAGCGGACGGGCGTCCCCGAGTCGGCGGTGTTTCTGCCGACCTACGCTACGGCGAGTCACACCGGGAGCGTCGTCGCGGCGAGTCGGGCGGCCGAACTCGCCACCTTCCGGCTGGCGGAACTGGGCTACGACCCGGCGGCGATCCTCTCGGCCACCGGGGCGGCCCCGGTCGCGCCCGTCGCCGCCTCCGAGGCGGGCGCCATCGCCCGGACGACCGACGCGCTGGCCTACGGCGGCCGGGTCCACCTGACCGTCGAGGACGAGTTCGACCGCTTCGACGAGATCGCATCGACGGCGGCCGAGGAGTACGGCCGGCCGCTCGAGGCCGTCTTCGACGACGCCGGCTGGGCGTTCGCGGACCTCCCCGTCGAGGTGTTCGCGCCGGCCCAGATCACCGTCGACGTGCTGGGCGGCGAGACGTACGCGTTCGGCGACACGCACGAGGCGATCCTGGCCGAGAGCTTCGGACTGTGAGATACAAGGTCGTCCCCGAGGCGCGGTCGGTCGCGTTCCTGCGAGAGGCCCGGGCGGCGGTACCGCTGGTTCCCGGCACCGTCGAGGACTGCTGTGCCCGGATCCGGGACCGGACCGCCGTGCAGTCCCGCGACGAGGCGCGGGCGTACCTGACATTGCTGGAGGCGCTGGATCTGGTCGCCGCGGACGAGCGCGGCTACTACCGGACCCGCGAGACGCACGACGACGCGGCGCTCGCGGCCGCGTTCCGCGAGCGCGTGTTCGGCGCGCGCGAACTGCTCGCGGCGATGGCCGACGGGCCACTGACGCCCCCGGCGGCCTTCGAGCGCCTCCGCGAGTCGATCCCGCGCTGGGAGCGCCACCACCACACCGACTGGGAGGCCGAGTGGCGCGAACGAACCCGACGGTTGCTCGACTGGCTGGTGGCGTTCGGCCTCGCCGAACGCGACGGCGACCGCTATCGGGCGGCCTAGGGACCGTCGTCGGCCCCGTTCCGAGCCGGCACAGCTAAGTGTAAGCACGGGGAGGAGTGCCCCAGGGAGTATGCACCGGAACGAGACAGGGGGCCGGCTCGGCCCCACGACGACCCGGCATCGAACACCGACGAACGGCGAGGTGGTGGCGTGAGCACGGAGCCGACCGGACGACGCGTCGGCCGCGTCGTCGTGGGCGTCCTGCTCGTGCTGACGCTCCTGTCGACGAACGCGGTGATCGGGGCCCACCGGACGGCGCTCGACCCCGGGTTCGTCAAGGGAACCGTCGCCGACGAGGGCGGGTACGCCACCCTCCAGGCCGACATCCAGGAGCAGGCCACCGACGCGGTGGCGGGCCAGTCCATCCAGGGGGTGGACACCGGCGCCATCGTCGACGACGTGGTCACCCGAGAGTACGTACGCGAGCAGGTGAACACCAACGTCGACAGGCTGTACGCGTACTTACACGGGAGCAGCGCGACGCTCGACGTGGCCGTCGACCTCGCGCCGATCAAACAGCGCGTCGTCAGCGAGGCCAGACAGACCGTCCGGTCGTACACGACCGCCGAACTGATCGACGCCAGCGGGGTCCAGCTGCCCGGCCCGCTCGACGCCGACTACATCGATGCCGTGATGGAGAGTCGGTCGAACTTCCGGCAGGCCCAGCAGTCGTTCCCGTCGAGCCTCGACGACCAGGTTCAGTCGATGACCGGCGACACGGCGACCGAGCGGGCGGCAATCGACCTGGCCGGGGAGGTCACCGACGGGCTCTCGAGCGGGCAGAGCTACCAGGCGTTCCGCAGCGACGTTCAAGCGGCCAAACAGCGCCTGGCCGACGCGGTCGCCCAGACCGTCGAGTCCCGCCTCGACGAGGAGGTGCCGGACACGCTGGCGCTGACCGATCAGCTCGACGCCGGCACCCGCCAGCAGCTCGACAGCGCGGCGAGCACGGTTCAGCTGTTTGACCTGCTGGCCATCGCGCTGCCGGTCGTCGCGCTCGTCCTGCTCGGGGCGCTGTGGTGGCTCTCCCGCCGGCCCGAGCAGGTGCTCCTGACGACCGGGGTGGGCTTGGTCGTCGCCGGTGTCGTCGTCTTCGGCGGGCTCACACTCGCCCAGTCACGGGCCCGCGACGCCGTCGTCGACGCGGGAGGGCAGGGGTCGGCGGTCACGGGCCTGCTGACCGGCTTCGTCGACCGGACCGTCGGGACGATCGGGGCCCAGTCGCTCCTGATCGCCGGGCTGGGCGTCGTCCTGTTCGCGCTCGCGATTGCGCTGCGGTACGGGTATCTCGACGACGTGCTCGGCCGCGAGGGGCGGTCCCGCCGGCGGGGCAATCCCGCCCCACAGGGCCAGCAACGACAGCCCCGCGGCGGCCAGCAGCCCCAGGGGCGGGGCCAGCAGCGCCAGGCTCCCGGCGGGCAACGGCCCCCGGGACAGCCGGGCGGACAGCCCGACGGGAACCAGCCGCAGGGACGGACCGCCGGTCGACAGCAGGCCGGTCAGCAGGGCCCCGCAGGCGGTCGACAGCAGGCCGGACCGCAGGACCAGCCCGGCGGCCAATCCGGCCGACAGGGCCAGCCGGGTCAACAGTCACCGGGGGTTCGGCCCGGGAACGAGGCCGCCGGCAGCGACGGCGAGCGCGGTGCCGGCGCGGACGGCGAGGCCGGAACGGACGGCGAGGCCGGAACGGACGGCGAGGATGGAACAGACGCCGAGGGCGGTACTGACGACGGAGCCACCGCGGACGGGACGTCGGACGCCGCGGAGAACGGCTCGGACGCCGCGGACGACGGGGGCGGCGACGCGGAGCCGGTCGACACCGGGAGCGAGGACGATCCGCTGGCCGACCGCGCCGACGAGGACGACCAGTGAACCGCCTCGGCCTGCCCCGCCTGTAGACAGCCTTAGGCGAGCCGCTCGCGGGCCGCCGCGACCACGAGCGGGAGCGTGATGGTCGCGTCGGCGTACACCGAGACGTTGCGCGCGCTCTTCTCGAGTTTGCCCCACGACCGGGCCTCGTCGAGCGTCGCCCCCGAGAGGCCGCCGGTCTGGGGCGGGTCCATCGTCAGCTGGACGGCGTAGTCGTAGGCGTCCGGCGAGACGAGCATCGTCTGGAGGACGTAGTTCTTGGGGACGCCGCCGCCGACGAGGAGCGCGCCGGCCTCGTCGGCCTCGTAGGCCAGATCCGAGAGGGCGGTCATGTCCGCCAGCGCGTCCAGCGTGAAGTCGCTGGTCTGTGAGTACATCCAGGCCTGGAGGCCCAGCACCGAGTCCTGGACGGCCGGGCAGTGGATCGGCACGTCGTTCTCGAAGGCCGCGGCGGCGATGCCGGGGTCCTCGTCGACGCCCTCGCGCTCGTTGACGGCGGCGTTCGCTCGACCCAGTTCCGCGGTTAGCCGCTGGATCGAGACGCCGCCGTCTCCGCACTCGTCCTCGAGGACGGGAAACACCGCCTCGCGGAGGTGAGACTCGAAGGTCGTGAAATGCTCCTGGGGGAGATAGACGTTGTAGATGCGGTCGACGCCCTCGTCGCGGAGTTGCTCGTCGTGCTCCCGCTCGGTCTTGCCCTCGGCGTGGACCTCGCCGTGGTGGTGTTTGCCGCCGATGGCCTCGATGGCGTCGTGGGTCAGATTCGCGCCCGTCGTCACCAGCGCGTCGACGTGCCCGTCCCGGATCAGGTCCGCGACGATGCGACGCATTCCGGTCGGCACCATCGCGCCGGCCAAGCCCACGAACACCGTCACGTCGTCGGCCAGCATCTCGGCGTACACGTCGACGGCCTCGTGGAGGTCGGCGGCCCCGACGCCCGCAGCGCCGTACTGCTCGACGAGTTCGTCGACGGTCATCCCGGCCCTGATCTCGGCGTGGGCGATGGGGTCGTGGCCGAACGCCTCGCGGTCGTGGTCGTCCATGTGCGAGGAGTCGACCGGCGAGCGGTTTGAAGGCCGCGGTTCGGCGCACGGAGGGGCGACAGATTTCGTGATCCCGATCTCCGTATCAGTCGCCGCCCGTCCGCTCGAGCGGCGCCCCACAGCAGTCCGACCGGTAGCGGTCGTACTCGCGAACGAACGCACACTCCCGGCAGCGCCGCGCCACGAGGGCCCCGCAGGCCGCGCAGTGGAACGTCCAGGCCGGGTCCGCGAAGTGCCGGCAGTGCACCGACGTGTCGAGGGCTGCCGCCCGCTCGCGGAACCGCCGGCCGTGGTCCGTCGTCCCGAACTGCTGGTACTGCTCGACGTGGGCGAGTTCGTGGCGCAGGAGCGCCGCCCACTCCACGCGGTCGAACGCCTCGAAGGCCCGCCAGGTCAGCGAGACGGTGCAGGGCCGAGGCCGGCCGTCCGCGGCCGGGCAGGCGTCCCAGTCGAAGGGGTCCCCGACGCTGGCGTCGTCGTGACGGGGATGTCTGACCGCCCCGGCGCGGCGCTTCGCCCGCGTGGAGACAGTCCACTCGACGAGGTCCAGCCGCACGTCCAGCAGCCACTCCCGGCGGGCCTCGCGAGCGTACGCCCGCGAGAACGCCAGCAGGTCGTCGTGGTCGGTGATCGCGTCGTATCCCGGCGGATCCGCCGCGGCCATCGTCCAGAGGTCACGGGCCGGGGACTTGAGAGTGTCCGTCACCGGAAGCGAGTGCGCGTGCGGGGCGGCGAACCGGCGAGCAGTCCCACCAATCCGTCTCATACGGATTGTTGCGAGTCATTCCCGTCCCGACCGCACGGCGTCGCGCGGTCGGACCGGGACACAGTCGCAATAATCCGTCTCAGTCGTCACCCGACTGACGCCTCCGACCGTCGTCTCGAAGCGTGAGGGTCACGACCCCGTCGTGGACGGTCACGTCGTATCCCGCGTAGGCGAAGCTTACCGTCGGCCCCTCGCCCGCCCCGTGTCCCTCACCGGCCATGGCGTCGAGCGCGTCCGGGTCGACAGTTCCGTACAGCGGTGGCAGCGACGAGGCGGCGGCGTCCGGAACCGGGGCACGGTCCGAGGCCGCCGCGACAGCCGCGATGACGCCGTCGCTGGGCGTCTCGTCGTCGGTCAGTTCGTAGCGATACTCGCCAGTCCGTCGGCTAGCCAGAGAACCGGCAGCGTCCGAGCCAGTCATCACGCCCCGATAGTGGTTGCGTGTACTTACCCTCGTCCGTTGACTGTGAAACGCGTTAAGTATCCGGCCGTCTTTTGCGTGTGCCGCGAGTGCGGTGGGCCAATGAGCTTCATCGCCGAGTTCGAGGTCGAACTCCCCATGCTCCGTGCGACCTCGCAGGCGGTCCCGGAGATGCGGCTCTCCGGGACGGACATCGTGATGGACGAGGGGCGGCCCCACAAGTTCATGTTCACGGCCAGCGGGACGCAGTTCGACGCGCTGGAGTCGGCCCTCGACGAGGATCCCACCGTCGCCGAGTACACCGCGGTCACGACGCTCGAGGACACGGGCCACTACGTCGTCACGTACGCCGAGACGGTCGAAACGACCGGCGCGTATCCGGGTGCGATCGAGCAGAACATCGTCTACCTGACCGTCGACTTGCAGGACGGCGTCTACACCGTCCGGGCGCGGGTGTCCGACCGGGACGCGCTTGCCGCGTTCGTCGAGTACTGCGCCGAACAGTCGATCCCGCTGCGCGTCGAGCGCATCTTCACCGAGAACCGCGAAACGGAGGTCGGATACGGCCTCACCGGCGACCAGCGAGAGGCTCTCACGGTCGCCTACGATCGGGGGTACTTCGACCTGCCGCGCGCGGCGTCGCTCGCCGACGTCGGTCGGGAACTGGGGATCACCGCACAGGCCGCCTCGGGACGCATCCGGCGCGGGCAAAAGCGGCTGCTCGAGGCGACGATCGTCTGATCCGCCCGACTACAGCCCCGTCGGACAGTCGACGAACGTCGTCTCGAGCCCCCACTCCGCGACGAGCGACTGGAGCGAGCGCACGCCGAACGTCTCGGTGGCGTAGTGGCCCGCGAGGACGACGTGGATTCCGGCCTCGCGAGCCTCGTGATAGGCTTTCTGTTTGCCCTCGCCCGTGATCAGGGCGTCGACGCCGCGCTCCGCGGCCTCCGCGAGCCAGTCGACGCCGCTGCCGGTGACGATCGCCACGTCCTCGACGGCCGCCGGTCCGAAGTCGAGCACTCGCACGCCCCCCTCGCCCGTGTCTAGCTTCGCCGCCAGCCGGTCGCGCAGATCCGCTACGGGGCGGGCCTCGTCGAACCGTCCGCGCTGGCCGATGTACGCGCCCCCGAGTTCGCCGAAGGGCGCGCGGTCGTCCAGGCCCAGCAGGTCGGCCAGTCCCGCGGCGTTGCCCAGTTCCTGGTGGCCGTCCAGCGGCAGGTGGGCGGCGTACAGCGCCAGGTCGCCCTCGATCAGCGGCGCGATGCGGCGATAGCTCGTTCCGGTGACCCGCTCCAGGCCGCCCCAGACGACGCCGTGGTGGGCGACGAGGAGGTCCGCCCCGGCCTCGCTCGCCCGCTCGATCGTCTCGACGGCGGCGTCGACGGCGAACGCGACGTGCTCGACGGGCGCGTCGGCCGGCCCCACCTGCAGGCCGTTGGCGCTCGCGTCCAGGTCGGCGTAGGCGTCAGTGTCCAGCCTGTCGTCCAGTCGGTCCGCCACGGCTCCGGCGTGCATGGTCGGCGGTTTTCCCGCCTCGGTCGTATGCCTTCGGGTCGCTCGGCGACCGCGTCGAGCGCGATCACGCCCGCTCGACGACGAGCAGGGCACCGGCGACGAGTGTCGCGCCGGCGAGTGTCCCGGCCAGCAGGAGGAACGCGGGGCGGAAGCCGGCCGTCTCCGAGAGGACGCCGACGACGGCCGGGGCGAGAGCGCCCGCGCCCATCAGGAGCGTCCGGACCGCGCCGAGGCCGCCGCCGGCGACCGACTCGGGCAGGACCGCCATCAGGTAGACGCCCCGCACCGGGCGGTAGCCGTGGGCGCCGGCGCCCATGCAGACGACGGCCGCGCCCAGCGCGAGCGCGCTCCCGGTCGGCGTCAGGACGAGCACGGCAGCGAAGCCGGCGGTCGCCAGTCCCAGCGCGCCGACCAGCACCGGCAGCGTCCCGACCCGGTCGCTGACCTCGCCGGTGACCAGCTGGGTCAGGCTCACCACGAACAGGAGGCTGAAGATCAGGTTCGCCGTCGCGCTGGGCAGCCCCGCCCGGCGGATGAGATACAGCGGCAGGAAGGCGACCACGCCGCTGTAGGCGAACGCGAACAGCACCGTCACCGCGACGAACGCCGCGAAGCGAGGGGCCCGGAACAGGCAGACGTAGGTCCGGAGCGTGGCGCCCGCGTCGTCCCTGTCGCCGTCTCCGTCGGTCGGTCCGTCCCCGTCACGGGTCGTTCGATCGTCCCCCGCGTCGGGGAGACGCCGCGGCACCCGGACGGCGAACGCGGCGGCGACGCCGATGCCGGCCACGCCCGCGAGCAGGAACGTCGTCCGCCAGCCCGCGCCGAGGACGCCGGCGCTCCCGACGAAGGCGACGACGGCGGCGGGCGCGGCGGCGCCGCCGAAGGAGCCGAACGTGTCGAAGACCCCGAGGGCCCGGCCGGTTCGGTCGGCGTAGATCCGCGAGAGGAGTTCGACCGCGACGGTCTTGAGCGTCCCCGTCCCCGCGCCCATCAGGAGCATCGCGCCCACGAGCGCGGGGAGGGGCGTGTCGACGGTCAGGCTCAGCGCCGCCGCGGCCGACAGCAGGGCGCCGCCGGCGATGACCCGGACCGATCCCAGGCGGTCGGCCAGCACCCCCGAGGGAAACTGCATCGCGGCGTACACGAGCATGAACCCCGTGAAGGCCGTGCCGAGCGTGGCCGTCGAGACGTGGTACTCGGCCGCGAGCGTCTCGAACAGCGGGGGAAAGGCGTAGCGGACGAACTTCCCCAGGAACCACAGCGACGCCGTCAGCGCGAGCGCGTCGGCCCGGCCGAGGCGCCGGAGGCGCCCGTTCACGGGGGAACCCCCACGGTCCGTTCACGGGGGAACCCCCACGGTCCGTTCACGGGAGGTCCCCTCCACGGCCGTCCCGCTCTCGGCGGGGACGACGGCGAGGACCGACGGGGCCGACCAGTCCTGACATCTACCGGTGAGGGCGTCCTCGTCGGCAAAAACCTCTCGATTCTGCCGGCGACGGGGTTCGGCGCCGACCCGGGGCCGTTCTCGAGCGGTGCCGATCGGACCCCAGCGGGGTAGCGACTGTCCGCCAGCGGGGTAGCGACCGGACGCCG
>JBDGUH010000046.1:0-28135 GCA_042216055.1 Haloarculaceae archaeon | reverse complement strand
AGTATCGACTGTCCGCCAGCGGGGTAGCGACCGGACGCCGTCAGAGTATCGACTGGCCGCCAGCAGGATACGACCGGACGCCAGCAGGTATTTGGCCCGGCGCTTCCACCGGCAACCATGGCGGACACCGACCTGCAGTTTGGCTATCAGGTGGCGAGCTACGGGGACGTCCCCGGCGCGGTCGAGAAGTCCCGCCGCGCCGAGGCGGCGGGGTTCGACCTGCTGACGTTCCCCGATCACCTCTTTCATGCCCCCGAGTCCGAGGACTTCCTGACCGATCCCCCCTGGGAGGCGCTGACGGTGATGGGCGCCGTCGCGCAGGCCACCGAGGAGATGACGCTGCTCCCGGGCGTGACCGACTCGGTGCGACGCCACCCGGCGGAGGTCGCCCACGCCATCGCCACGCTCGATCAGTTGACCGGCGGGCGGGCCGCCCTCGGCATCGGCGCGGGCGAGGCGTTCAACTTCGCCGCCATCACCGACATCGACTGGTCGGACCCGTTCGGACGGTTCGTCGAGGCCGTCGAGGTCATCGACGGCCTCTGGGACTCGACGCCCGCGGATCGGTTTTCCTTCGACGGCGAGTTCTTCGGCCTCGAGGGGGCCCACCTCGACTGCAAGCCGGTCCAGCGACCGCGCCCGCCCATCTGGGTCGGGGGGTACGGCCCGAGCATGCGCGGGTTCACCGGCGCCGTCGCCGACGGGTGGTTCCCCTGGATCTACTCGCCGGACGCCTACGAGGCCGACCTCCAGCGCGTCCTGGACGTGGCCGAGGACCGGGGCCGGGACCCCGACGACATCACGCGGGCGCTGATGGTGCCGACGACGGTGGCAGCGGACGACGACGAGGCCCGGCGCGTCGCCGTCGAAGGCAACCGGACGCGGCTGGCCCTGCGCCCGCCGCTGCTGTCCGCGATGGGGTACGAGGACATCGCCGAGGCGACGCCGATCATGTGGGAGATGGCCTTCGACGAGCAGCAGGCCAGGCAGGTCACCGCGGCCGCCGAACGCATCCCCGACGCGGCCGTCGAGGACGTGACGATCGCCGGCGACCCCGAGCGGGCCATCGAGCGCATCGAGGCGTTCCGCGACGCCGGCGTCGACACCCTCTCGCTCATCCCGGTCGGGGACTTCGAGGAGACGATCCGACACTACGAGGAGACGATCATCCCCTACTTCCGGGAGTGAACGGCAGTCGAGGGACGCCCGGACACGAGCGTCATTGCGTTTTCCGCGGGCGGCAGCGTCACGGCCAGTTCTGCGGACGGCAGCCTCACGGTGCGTTCCGCGACCGCCAGCCTCACGGTGCGTTCCGCGACCGCCAGCCTCACGGTGCGTTCCGCGACCGCCAGCCTCAGTCGAGCGTCGCCTTCGCTTCGTCGGCGTACGCGTCGGCCAGCCGCGTCGGCTCGGGGAGTTTGTACCCCGCCGCGCAGGCCGCGACGAGGTCGGCCGCCGTCGCGGCGCTCACGCGGTGGCCGGGGCTGACGTAGAGCGGGTTGACGTGGCGGTTCGGCGAGTCGAACTGCCGGGTCTGGAGGGCATAGCCGATCACAGTGCCGTCCTCGGCCGTCGTCACGTCGGCGTCGGCCTCGACGGGGACGCGAGCTCCCTCGGGGAGCTTCCGGTCACGCGACTCGCGGGGTCGCCCGCAGAGGAGGTTCTTGGCGACGCCGACCGTCGGCAGGTCGACGGTGACGCCGACGTGGGTAGCGAGGCCCGCCTCGCGGAAGTGGATCCGGCCGCTCCCGTCGACCAGCGCGAGGTCGGGCGTGTGCTCCAGGCGATCCAGCGCCGCGAGGATGGCCTCGCCCTCCCGGAAGCTCAGCAGTCCCGGGATGTAGGGGATCTCCGTCTCGACGACCGCGTGAGCGCGCTCGATCACGTCACCGCCGCGCAGGACGACGACCGCCGAGACGGCGCGGTCGCCGACGAACGCCTGGTCGATGCCCGCGACGAGCGGCGGGTCGGTTCCGGAGATAGCGTCGGTACCGTTCTCGCCCAGCGTGGTCTGTCCGTCCCGACCGAGCGTGGTCTGTCCGTCCTGGCCTTCCAGTGCTGCCTGACCGCTCTCGCCCAGTGTGGTCTGGTCGGCGTCCGCGACGGACACGGCGCGGGGGTCGAATCCCAGGTCGTCCTCGAAGACGGCGGCGTCGGCGATGTCGCGCTGGAGGCACTCCATCTCGTCGCGGGACAGTGACGGATCGGGGACGAACTCGGGGCGGACGACGTCGGGGGACATGCGCTCAGAACGGCCCCCGGCCGCGTCCGGGGCCCCCGGGGCCGCCGGGCCCGCCCGGACCGCGACCGCCGCCGAACTGCAGGCTGTTCGGGACGCGGGTCTGGCCCTTGACGTGGTTCCCGTACAGCAGCCCGATCGCGAGGCCGAACAGGTGCGCGCCGTTCGCGATGCCGGCGCCGATGCCGGTGCCGAGCAGGCCGGCGATGCTGATGCCCAGGTAAAAGAGGGTGATCACCCAGATCGGCACCGGGATCAGGAAGTAGAGGTACACCCGCAGGTTGGGGTTCAGCACCGTCAGCACGCCCATGATCGCCAGGCCGGCGCCGCTGGCACCGAGGACGTAGCCGATCTGGTTTTGCAGCAGCATGATCCCGACCTGTCCGAGCGCGGCGACGACGCCCGAGACCAGAAAGAGGGCGGCGAACCGCTTCGACCCGATGTACTGCTCGACGATCCGGCCGAAGAAGAAGATCACGATGCTGTTGAGGAAGATGTGGCCCGGGCCGCCGTGCGCGAAGATGGACGTGACCCACGTCCAGACGTACGCGGGGTGGCTCGGCCGGATCGTGAACACGGAGAGCCACAGTTCCGACCCCCGCGGGATCCCCGCCAGCGGGAACGCGATGTACTGGAGGAAGAAGGTGATCCACATTGCGCCGAGGAAGACGTAGGTCATGTTGCCCCGGAAGTAGCCCAGCGCACCCCCGGGGCCGGAGACGTTCGAGAGGCGGCCGCTCAGTCCGCCGCCGGACCCCCCGCGGTTCTCGTCGCGGACGGTGTCGTCGAAGCCGCTGTCGAAGACGCCGTCCGGGTCACCCCAGTTCTGCAGGCCCGAACAGTCGTGGGCCTCGGGCAAGCGGTGTTCCGCACAGAAGGTCCCCCCGCAGTGATTGCACCTGTACGGCATGCTTTCGCTCTTGCCGCACACGTCACAGGTCGACATTGACGGCCACTATGTCTGGCCCCTGCAAAGGGATTGTGCTTGTGTGTGCGCCGCGTGGACCGGACTGGGTGTGGGTCGCTCGTCGCGCGGGCCGAGGGTTGATCGTCGCACCGATCCGGGCGTGCGCTCGTCACGCGAGCCAGGGCGCGCCCTCGTCGCGTGGGTCCGGGCGTGCGCTCGTCGCGGACGCCCGCCCGGATCGGCTACGGGGAATGCGTCTCTTGAAGGGGCTGGGCGCTCAAGCGGGTCACGTGAGCGAGGACAGCGACGGGACGGCACCGACGGATCGACTCGACCCGGACGACGTGGACGACACGCCGACGATCAGTTGCTCGCGGTGTGACCGGACGTGGGACCTGGCCTTCGAACTGGACGACCTCGGGGTGGGCAACCAGGCCGTCGAGCAGTTCGCGCTGGATCACAAGCGCCACACGGGACACTTCCCCGACGACGTGACGACCTGGCGGGCCGACTGTCGCCAGTGTCCCGAGACGTCGGACCACCTCGGGGAAGACGCCGCGCTCCGGTGGGCCGAGATCCACGCCCGCCACACGCGCCACGCGGTGACCGTCGAGCACGCCGCGGGCGACGAGACGACGGTCGTCGAGGGTTCCGAGTAAGCGGGGCGTCGAGGGTTCCGAGTAAGCGGGGCGCCACCGCCGCTACGTCGTCGGGGAACCGCTTCCGACGGTCGCGCCGCTGGTCGTCTAGCACGCGGCAGAATCGAGGGCCATCACTCCTCGGGCACGTCGGGGTCGTCGCTCTCGGTCCGGGTCTTCTCGAGGTCCTTCTCGCCGAGGTAGATCTCGGCGCCGTCCTGGGCCACCTTCTCCGCGAGGACGGCACACTTCACCCGCATCGGGGAGATGTCGACTCCCAGCATCTCGATGACGTCGTCGCGGTCCATGGCCTCGAGTTCGCCGAGGGCCATCCCCTCGAGGCGCTCCGAGAGCATCGACGCGGAGGCCTGCGAGATGGCACAGCCGTCGCCCCGGAAGGCCACCCGCTCGATGGTCTCCTCGTCGTCGTCGAGGACCACGTCCATCTCGATGGTGTCGCCACACATCGGGTTCTCGCCGACGTGCGTGAACGTCGCCTCCTCGATCTCGCCGTAGTTGCGCGGGTTCTTGTAGTGATCGAGGATCTGCTGTCGGTACATGTCCGAGCCGCCAATGCCCATCGTTGGCGGTCTTAGGCGAGTCCCGCGGAAAAGGGTTCCGGGGTGGGGTTCCGGGGCGAGGTCCCGAGATCACGACCGGGGGTCTGGGAGAACCGTGGGACCGGCCAGATGTTCCCTTATCGAAGGTTATATTTGGGTGTCTGTAACATACAAATCCGAGGGGGTTGGCGAATGTTTGATCGAGTGACGGACATCTCATCCACGTTACGATCCGGCAACGCGGCGCCGGAGGGCGATCCCGACGACGCGCTCTTCGACGCGCTCCTCGGGGACGGGGAGCAACCACGCCACGTGCTGGTCAGCGACAGCGGCATCGAACACACGACCGACGGGCGGACCACGACGGTCCAGCCCGGCGAGGACCACGCCGCCTACGCCGTCGTCACCGGCCAGCGGCTCCTCTTTCTGCTCGGCGACGACCCCGAGACCGCGGAGGTCGACCTGGCGCTGGGCTCGCTCTCCCGGGTCAAACTCAGCGAGGGGTTGCTCCAGCAGACCGTCGTGGTGACGACCGGCGACGAGACGGTCCGGTTCGAACCGGACGGGGGTCACGACCCGGAGACGGTCGTCGACTACGTCGACCGACTGAGCAACGCCTGGGCGGACCTCCAGTCGGCGGTGGCGGGCGTCCGCGAGGCGCTTGCCGACCTCGAGAACGCTCTCGAGGCCGGCGAGGACCCGCAGAACGAACTCACGCGGGTCAAGACCCGGCTCTCGAATGCCCACCACTGCGCGACGATGGAGGACGACGGCCCGACCGATCTGATGGCGGCCGAGATCGAGCCGCTGGAGGCCGAACTGGAGCGCCTGCAGGTCGGGAGTCGGCTCGATCGGGCCGCGGACCTGCTGGCCGCCGCCGGCGAGGCCCGCGAGGACGGCGACGACGAGGCGGCCTACGAGCGGTATCTCGAAGCGGACAGCGTCCTGGAGGAGGCGGCGGCAGCCCTCGGTGATCGGGACGCGCCGGGCGACGCCGGCGACCGGCTGGCGACCCTCCGCGAGGACGCGGCGGCGCTTGGCGAGGACCTGCTGGCCGAGCCGGAGATCAACTGCCAGCGCGCGCTGGAGGCCGACGCGGTCGAGGAGGCGGCCGACTGCTGGGCGTCGGCCTACGAGGCCTACCGCGCGGCGCTGTCGGCCGGCTGGGACGGCCGGGCCGGCGTGACCGCCGACGCGCTGCGCTACCAGCTCGCCTGGGTCGTCGCCAACTACCTCGACGCGCTGGCGGCCCACGCCGACGCCATCGAGACCGAGGCCGACGACCTCGCGGACGACGCCGAGGAGCGGTACGCGGACGCCCGCGCCCGCCTCGAGCGGGCCCGGACCATCGCCGCCGAGTACCCGTACGCGTCGGCGGCGCGATTCGAGGGCGACATCGAGCGCGTCGAGGAGAAGCGCGAGCGCGCCGAGTGGCAGTGGGGAACGGCCGACTGACGGCGAGGTAGTGGGGAACGGCCGACTGACGGCGAGGTAGTGGGGAACGGCCGACTGACGGCGAGGTAGTGGGGAACGGCCGACGACGGGACCGGCGGACTGTCCGCCCGGGAGCTTTATTTTCGCCCGCCACCCTGCTGTGGTATGGACGACGCCGGGAAGGCGGCCGCGTGGGGCGGGTTCGGCCTGCTCGCGCTCGTGCTGGCGCTATTGAACGGGAACCTCGGGCCGGTCACCGTTCTCCAGGCGCTCGCGGGCCTGGCGTCGCTGGCCGTCGCCGGGTTGCTCGTTCGGCGTGCGGGCCTGATCTAGGCCGTGGTCGAGGGCAAAGTCGTAGCCGAGGGTACGCTCGTGGCCGAGAGCACCCGTCGCGGGCGTCCCGATCAGGCGAACAGGTCCTGCGCGGCCTCGACGGCCTCGACCAGCGCGTCGACCTCCTCGCGGGTGTTGTAGAGGTAGAAGGAGGCCCGCGTCGTGGCCGCCACGCCGAGCACGTCGTGGAGGGGCTGGGTGCAGTGATCGCCCGCCCGGACGGCGACGCCGGCCTCGTTGAGGATCTCGGAGACGTCGTGGGCGTGGACCGAATCGAGGGTGAACGAGACGAGCGCGCTCCGGTCCTCGGCCGGCGGGCCGTACACCGTCACGCCGTCGAGGTCGGTCAGGCGCTCGTGGGCCTCCGCGGCCAGGGCCTCGCCGTGGCGGCGGATCCGCTCGCGGCCGACGTCCTCGAGGTAGTCACACGCCTCGGCCAGCGCGATGCCCTGCGCGATGACGGGCGTGCCCGCCTCGAACTTCCAGGGGAGGTCGTGCCAGGTCGACTCCTCGAAGGTGACCTTCGAGATCATCATCCCGCCGTAGAGGTGGGGCTCCATCGCGTCCAGGAGGCGGCGCTTGCCGTAGAGGACGCCCACTCCCGTCGGACCCAGCATCTTGTGGCCCGAGAACGCGAGGAAGTCCGCGTCGATGTCCGTCACGTCGACGGGCATGTGGGGGACCGACTGGGCGCCGTCGACGAAACACAGCGCGTCGTGATCGTGAGCGAGGTCGGCGATCTCGCCCACGGGGTTGACGGTGCCCAGCGTGTTCGAGACGTGGACGACGCTCACCATCTCGGTGTCGTCGGTCACGAGTTCGCGGGCGTGGTCCATGTCGAGATACCCGTCCTCGTCGACGCGGACGAACTGCAGGTCGGCGCCGGTCTTCTTGGCGATCTGCTGCCAGGTGACCAGCGAGGCGTGGTGTTCCATCTGCGTGAGCACCACCTCGTCGCCGGGACCGAGGTTCGCCAGCCCCCAGGCGGCGGCGACGGCGTTCAGCGCCTCGGTGGTGTTCTTGGTGAAGACGATCTCCTCGCGGCCGTCGGCGCCGACGAACTCGGCGACCCGGTCGTGGGCGTCCTCGTAGGCGACGGAGGCCTCCTGACTGAGCGTGTGCAGGCCCCGGTGGACGTTGGCGTTGTACCGGTGGTAGTAGTCGACGATGCTGTCGACGACCGGCTCGGGCGTCTGGCTGGTCGCGGCGTTGTCGAGATACACCAGTTGCTCCCCGCCGACCTCCCGCTCGAGGATCGGGAAGTCCTCGCGTATCCCCGCGACGTCCAGCGTGGCGTCGGTCTGTCCCATTACCCGATCGGAGGGGCTCGACGGGCAACATTGTTTCGGTTCGCCTAAACCTCGCGGGGCGGCGCCGCGGACGGTCAGCCCCGCCGCCGCTCGTAGACGTCCCAGACCAGATCGGCCAGCACGTGGACGTACAGCGTCGCGCCGGTGAGGGCGGCGAGCGCGGGCGCGACGGGCCACAGGGCGGTGAACCCGACGCCGCCCAGGAGAACGTGGCTCAGCAGGCGCGCCTCCGGGAACGACGCCGAGTCGGCGAACAGCGCCGACTGGTCGAACAGGACCCGACTTGGCCGGGCGAGCGCGCGCCGGACCGCGCGCCAGTCGCCGTCGACGAGGCGGGCGAGCAGGAAGTGATCGAAGTCGACGCCGACGCCGACGGCCAGCGCCCACGGGACCGCGAGCAACGGGTCCAGCGGGAGCCACGCGACCGCGCCGACGGCGACGACCAGCGAGAGGAGGGCGTGCTCGCGGGAGTACATCGGGAGGGCGAACGGGGCCCTGCCATCTCAAGGCATCGGTCGCCCGGGTGCCGAGACCCAACAGTGATGGGGCCCGCCGTCGAGTGGCGACACGATGACCAGCAGACGCCAGTTCCTCCGGGCGGCGGCCGTCGCGGGCACCGCCGGGGTCGCGGGCTGTGCCGTCCTCGTCCCGCAGGACGAGTCGGTCCCCGTCGACGGCGAGCCCGCGGTCGAGGCGACGGCCCAGTTCCGCGGGGGGCTCCGCCGCCGCGGCGCGGCGACCGATCGGACGGTCCCGGACGCGGTGACGGTCGACTGGCGGCTCCCGGGGATCAACACGGGCGAGCACACGGCCGCCAAGGCCAGCGCCGTCCCGACGCCCGACGGCGACGTGGTCGTCCCGGGCGACACCGGCGAGATCCGGCGGGTGGCCCCCGACGGGACGGTGCTGTGGCAGGCGGCAGTCGAACCGGCCCGGCGGGGGATCCACGGGACGCCGGCCATCGCGAACGGGGCGGTGTACATCGGCGCCTACGACGGCGCGCTGTACGCGTTCGACCTCGAGACGGGCGAGCGCTACTGGCGGACGAAACTCGGCGACGCCATCGGGTCGAGTCCGGGGTATCGCGACGGGACTGTCTACATCGCCGTCGAGTACGACGACCCCAGCGGCGCGATGTTCGCGGTCGACGCCGTGACCGGTGACGTGGTCTGGGAGGACCCGCGACCGACCGACCAGCCCCACTCGACCTGCGCGATCGACCGCGAGACCGATCGCCTCGTCGTGGGCTCCAACGATGGCACTCTCTACGGGTGGTCCTACCCCGACCTCGACTTCCGGTGGTCGTTCCCGACCGGGGCGCCGATCAAGGGGCCCATCGCCGTCGACGACGGCCACGCCGTCTTCGGCTCCTGGTCGGACCGCGTCTACAGCGTGGATCTGATCGACGGGAGCGAGACGTGGTCGATCCGGACGGGCGGGGACGTGATGTCGGGGGCGGCCATCGCCGACGGGACCGTCTACATCGGCTGTCACGACTCGCTGCTGTACGCGCTCGACGTCGCCGACGGGACCGAGCGCTGGACGTTCGACACCGGCGGGAAGATCGTCGGCTGTCCGACCGTCACCGCGGACGCCGTCCTGGTCGGCTCCTACGACCGGCGCCTCTACGCGATCGAGCGCGCGAGCGGCCGGGAGCGCTGGCGCGTCCCGGCCAGCGGGTGGGTCACCTGCGAGCCGCTGGTCACCGGCGACGCGGTCTACGCCACCTGCCGGGCCTCGAACGCCTACCTCGAGGACGGCGACGGGCCCACGGGGACGCTCTACCGGATCGTCGCGGCGTAACGCTCTCTGATCCTCGTCCCATTGCGCGCCCGGGTCGTCACGGCCGAGGGGCCCCGGGTCGCCGGCACCGCGACCACCACGCTTTCGGACCAGCCCGGAGTAGCCCGCGCCGATGGTCGCCGTCGAGACTGCGCTCCGACTGGTCGGTGGGATCGCGCTCCTGCTCGGTAACGGCTTCTTCGTGACGACGGAGTTCGCGCTGACGCGGGTGCGGCAGTTCCCCCGCGAGGAGTTCCAGGACGGCGGGCTCGCGCGGGCCTGGGAGATGACCGAACGCCTCGAGATCTTCCTCTCCGGATGTCAGGTCGGCATCACGGTCTGCTCGATCGGCCTGGGCGTCGTCGCCGAACCGGCGGTCGCGGCGGTCCTTTCGGCGCTGTTCCGGGCGGTCGGAGCCGCGCCCCCCGACGGCGGGCACGTCGCCACGGCGGCGATCGTCGGCTTCGCGTTCATCAACCTCCTGCACGTCGTCGTCGGCGAGCAGGTGCCGACCTACCTCGGTATCGAGCGCACCAAGTTCGCCGCCCGCTACGGCGCCCCGGTGCTGTACTGGTGGACGAAGCTCATGTCGCCGGTGATCCTGCTGGCCGACCGGACCGCGAAGGGCATCCTACGCCTGTTCGGCGTCCGCATCTCGCGGTCGTGGGCCGAGGCGGAACACGAGGCGAAACCGGCGGGCAGGGGCGAGCTCCGCCGGCAGATGGGAGAGGCTCTGCGCGATCTCGGGCTGTCGAGCGAGCGCCGCGAGGAGGTGCTGGCGGCGCTTGCGATCGGCGAGATCCCAGTCGGCGACATCATGGTCGACCGCGGGGACATCGTGGCGCTGTCGACGGCCGAGGATCTGGAGACGAACCTCGAGCGGATGGCCGACTCCCCGCACGTCCGGTTCCCGCTGGTGGGCGACTCGCTCGAGGCTTTCGAGGGCATCGTCTACACGCCCGCCGTGATGAAACACGTCGACGACCTCCGGGAAGGGACGCTCGACCTCGCGGCCGTCGCCGCGCCGCCGATGACCGTCAGCCCCGACACGGTTGTCAGTGACCTCATCGACCAGTTCCAGGCCGAGGGACAGGAACTCGCGCTGGTCGTCGAGGGCGACGAGGTGGTCGGGATGGTGACCGCCACCGACGCCTTCGAGGAGATCACGGGCGAACTCGAGGATCCGATGGATCGGGTGGCCTGAGACGGTTCGGTGCGGCTGTGTCCCAATACCCCGTAAGCAGGGGCATCTCCCGGTCACCGGGTCCGCTGTCACTGGACCTGGCCGACAGGCGGTCGCCGCTAGGCCTCCTGCCCCCCGTCCTCGTCGGTACGGCGCGTCTCGAGGCCCAGGTCGGCCGCCCGCGAGCGCCAGAACTCCTCGTAGCCCTCGTCGCGGCGCTCGACCGTCGAGGTGCCGTCCTCGACCATGTCGATCTTGATGTCGACCTCCTCGAGCAGGCGGTCCCCCACGCTCTCCGAGACCGCGCCGCTCCGGATGGCCGCAAGCAGGGCGCTCTTCTCGCGGCGCAGCAGGCGCCGCTCGCTCGCCAGCAGTTGCTCGTGGTGGAGGTCGGGGTGTTCCCGCAGGAGCGCCGAGATGGTCGCGTCGAGGTCCGCCTTCTCGCGCTCGTACTCGGCGGTGAAGTCCGCGTACACCTCGCCGGAGATCTCGCCCCGGTCGCGCAGGTGCTCGGCGGCGTCGAGGGCGGCGTCGACCGCGCGGGCCCGCCCGAGCAGCAACTCGAACACCTCCTCGGCCTCGGTGCGGGTGACGATCCCCAGGCGGTCCAGCAGCGCGGACATCGTCAGCCCCTGGACGACCAGCGAGAAGGCCGCGACGCCGAACACCATCGCCCGGAGTTCCGTCCGCAGGGGCGTCCCCGGCGGGAGGCCGAGCACCAGCGCGATGGGGATCGAGGCGTGCAGCCCGCCCCAGACCGTGACGTGCTGGTAGGACAGCGGCACCGTGGTCGACGTGAGGCGGTTCAGGGCGGCCGTGATCGGGTAGACGACCGCCGCGCGCGCGAGCACCACCAGCGGGATCGCCAGCGCGATCAGTTCGGCGTTGTCGAGCAGCGCCCCGACGGGCGTCGTGACGCCGATCATCAGGAAGATGAACGTGTTGACGATGAACGCGCCGGTCTCCCAGGTGTTGAACACCGAGATCTTCGTCCGGGGGCTCATCGCGTACTCGGCGCCGCGGTTGCCGATGAACAGGCCGGCGACGACCGTCGCGATCACGCCCGAGAGGTGAAAGCCAAGCGCCTGCGCCGCGTAGTGCTCGGCGACGAGGAACACGCCGTAGGCCAGCACGATCGTCACGACGATCTCGGTCATGTGATCGTCGAGCGAGGCCATCACCGAGTAGGCCAGGACGCCCCCGGCCAGGCCCACGAGCAGGCCGCCGCCGCTGACCAGCGCCACGTCGATCGCCAGGTGACCCAGGCCGGCGAGGGTGAACAGGTCCGCCGCGCCGCCGCCGACGTAGCCCAACAGCGCGGTGAACAGGACGACGCCGACCCCGTCGTTGACGAGGCTCTCGCCCTCGACGATGACCGAGAGGCGCTCGGGCGCGCCCAGTTCCTCGAACAGCGCCAGCACCGACACGGGGTCGGTCGGGAGGATCGCCGCGGCGAACAGCAGCGCCAGCAGGAGATCGAATCCCGGGAAGAGGGCGGCCCCGGCCAGGCCCAGCAGGGCGATCGAGACGATCAGCCCCACGGTCGCGAGCGCGATGACCGGCACGACGTTGCGCCGCAGACGCTCGAAGTCCGTCGTCGCCGCGCCCTCGAACAGCAGCGGCGGCAACAGCACCAGCAGGATCAGGTCGTGCGAGAGGTGGATGGTGACGTGCATCCCGACGACGGACGCCGCGACGCCGGCCAGAAGCAGCGCGACCGTGTACGGGAAGTTCCCCACCTTCGCGACGAAGGTGCCCACGCCCGCGGCGATGATGAACACGGTCAGCAGGTCGACCAGCACGTCGATCGGGACCCCGCCCTGGGCAGCCATGCCTGTGGATTCGCCCCGCGCGACAGTTAACGTTGGGCGTCTCCCGGACAGTCTTCGGGGGGCGAGGACGCGGAACGCCCGACGTGGCGTCTCGGATAGACTGAATGCCCGGTGGAGGATCTCGGATGAACTGCTGTGATATGGAGGGCGTCACAGAATACTTGATATGAATGGGGTCGATCAGGGGGATGGCTCGTCTCACACGCGGTGGCCCCGAGGACGAGGTGTCGCGTTCATCCGTCGATCGACGCCTGGACAACGATTCGACGGATGGACGCGAACGCGGATGGTGGTGGCGGCCCTCGAGTTAGTCGATGACCTGGGAGTGTCGGTACTGTCACGCGTCCTTCGGCGACCGCGACGCCTACGTCCGCCACCTCGCGACGGCTCACGAGCCCAACGAACTCTCTTCGATCGACGCGCGGCTTGTCGAGCGCTACGAGGCCAAGCCCGTGTTCGCCGAGCAGCGCGGCCGGCTTCGCGACGCGCTCGTGGGTCCCTCGGCTTTCGGCTCGATGCGCCTCCCGATCGGCCGCCGCAAGCTAGCCCAACTGTCTGTACTCGCAGTCATCGCGACGCTCGCCGTCGCCGGCGGTCTCGCCGCGCTCACGCCGTGACCGCGGGCTTCCTCGAGCGCGTTGTCGACGCGCACGTCACGGGCCGACAGAGCCCGTCGGAATCGAAGACCCAGGGAGTGACGGGTCCCTCGCCGTCGTCGACACCGACTAGAACGTCGCCACGTCGGGCGGTCGAACCGGGACAGGGCCACAACACTCCATCTCAGGCCCGCGACGTCGCCGGCCCCCGCGAGCAGGCCCGGGGACAGGGCCACAACACTCCATCTCAGGCCTCGGGGAACTCGAAGACCGCCGCCAGTTCGGCCTCGATGGCCGCGACGTATCGCTCGAGCACCGCCCCGGCCTTCTCGTCGTCGACGATGACGCCCGTCAGGCGGTCCAGCGGGGCGTCGGGCAACTCGACCCGGAACTCGCCGTCGCCCTCGTAGAAGGGTTCGGACTCGTTGAGGATCTGCTGGTCGATGGCGTGGACCAGTTCGGAGTCGTACTGGTCGTTCATCTCCTCGAAGGCGTTCTTGTAGGCCCGCTGGAGTTCCGGGAAGTAGTTGGCGTACTTGTCCTCGAACTGCTCGGGGTCGAACTCGGTCATCGACCGAAGCGTGGGCGGGGAGGGATAAAGGTCCTGCACTCTACTGCGTTCCCTCGCGGGCGGCCTTCTTCGGGAGATAGATCGCGATGTACCCGACGAAGATGATGCCGAACACGCCGCCGAGCACCATGTACACGCGCATGTCCACCTCCGAGAACAGCGAGAGGATGTCGTCCAGCGACGCCGCCGGGTCCGCGAAGCCGAACGTCTTCACGTACCCCAGGAGAGCCACGAAGGCGACCAGCAACAGATCGAAGAGGTCTCGGCCGTCCATCAGTCGGGTGTCGGACGGGGAGACAGTTAGCTCTTGTTGCCCGCGGGGGACGCCGCGGTCGCCGTCGCGGCTCGACCGGCGGTGGCCCGCCGTCGCGGCTCGACCGGCGGTGGCCCGCCGTCGCTTACCCCAGTTGCTCGCCCACGATGTCGTCGGCGGCGTCGACGAACTCCCGCTCGCGGCCCGCCGGCACCGTCGCGCCGGCGGCGATGTCGTGGCCGCCGCCGTCGCCGCCGACGGACCGGGCGGCCGCCCGCATCACCGCAGAGAGGTCCAGGCCCCGGCCCACCAGCGGTCCGGTCCCGCGCGCGGAGACCTTCGTCTCCTCGTCGTTCTTGCTGGCGAAGGCGACGATGGGCCTGTCGGCGTCGACGCCGTCCGTGCCGAGCGCCATCCCCGCGACGATGCCGACGATGGTCTCGCGGATGGCCTCGCCCGCGTCGAACCACTGGAGGTGGTCCTCGCGGGTGACCCCCTCCCGTTCGACGTAGTCGATGCCCTCCGAGAGGTTGCGCCGGTGGTTCGAGAGGAGACGCCGGGCCCGATCGAGGGCGCCCGTCCGGTCGCCGAGACACACCGCCAGGCCCACGTCCGCGCGCTCGTAGCGGGCCGTCGCGTTCAGCAGCGTCGAGAACTCGCTCGCGTCCCGGAGTTCCGTCCCGACGGGTTCGTCGGTGAGGGTGTAGGTCGTCCCCACGAGCGCGTCGATCTTGTCCGCGGGGACGCCCCGCTCGACGGCCCGCCTGACGAGCGCGCTGGCGACGGCCTGGCGCTCGTCGTCGGCGAGGTCCGCCCAGGTGCGCCACTCGCCGCCCTCCTTGAGGTCCAGGCCGAGGCCGTCGAGAAAGCGGATCGCGCCCGCTTCGTCGCCCGAGACGCCGGGGATGGGCACCTCCGTCGCGTACTCGAACAGCTTCGGGAGCGGGCGGGTCTGCTTGCCGTACAGCGTGAGGTCGGTGCCCTCCTCGAGGACGCCCGCCTCGACGCCCTCCGCGACGACGGCGGCGTTCGCGCCGACGAGTTCGCCGCCCACCGCCTGCATGTCCCCGACTGCGCCGACCACCGCGAGGGCCGCGAGGTCGCGGTTCTGCGGGTCGACGCTCGGGCGCTCTGTTGCCTCTTCGCCGTCCGGCCCCGCGCCAGCGTCGGCCAGCGCGCGGGCCAGCAGGTACGCCGCGCCCGCGCCCGACAGTTCCGACGCTCCGTCGATGCCCTCCAGCAGGGGGTTCAGGTGGAATCGCGTCTCCGCGTCGGCCGGCTGGTGGTGGTCGACGATCACCGGCACGAAGTCGCCGGCCGCCTCGTGCTCGCCGACGACGTCGAGTTGCCCGGAGCCGAAGTCCGTGAACAGGACTGTCTCCTGCTCGCGGGCGGCGATGGCGGCGATCCGATCGGCGTCGAGTTGCTTCTCGAACACCACCTCGTGGTCGAGGCCGGCCCGCGCGAGCGCCGACGAGGCGACGGCCGCGCTGGTCAGCCCGTCGGCGTCGATGTGGGAGGCCAGCAGGACCGACTCGCTGTCGAGCAGGCGCTCGGCACACCGGTCGGCGCGGTCGGCAAGCGCGGGGACGGGGCCGGTCATCTACCGGGGGTAGGCGCGTGCCCGGCCTTAAACTCCCGGTCGTGGTCGGTTAGTCGGTCCGAAGATACGTCTCCAGTTGCTGTACGACCGCCTCGACGGTCGCGTCCGTCGCCTCCGCGGGTTGCTTCGTGATTCGCGTACATTACTCGTGATACGTCGGCGCGGCCGCCTCGACCACCGCGGCGGCCAGCGTCTCGAAGTCGGCCGTCTCGGGCACCACGTCCACGTCGATACCGTCTTGCTCGGCCGTCTCCCGGGTCGGTCCGCCGATGGCGCCGACCGTCGCGTCGGACAGTCCTGCCACCGCCGCCTCGCGGACGCCTCGCTCCTCGGCCGCGTCGAGGAAGTGCTCGACGGTCAGCGAGGAAGTGAACAGCGCCGCGTCCAGGTCGCCCGCGGCCGCGAGGGCGACCGACTCGCCGCTCCCGGGTGGCCGGACGAGTTCGTACAGCACTGTCTCGTGGACGTACGCGCCCGCCGCGGCGAGGCCGTCGGTCAGGACCGCCGAGCCGTGGTCCGAGCGGGCCACCTCGACGCGCGCGCCGGCCACGTCGTCGGCCAGCGCCTCGACCAGCCCCGCCGAGGAGTACTCGTCGGGCACCGCGTCGACGGCGTAACCCGCCTCGCGCAGGGCGTCGGCCGTCGTCGCGCCGATGGCGGCCACCGCGGCGTCGCCGGGGTCCCACTCGCCCGCGACCAGTTCCGCGCCGGTCTTGCTGGTCAGCACCGCCCAGTCGGCGTCCCCGCGGGGGCGCTCACCCGTGGGCTCGACGGCCAGCATCGGGTCCGGGACGGAGTCGGCGCCCAGCGATTCGAGCAGTTCGACGGCCGCCGCCAGTCGCCCGTCGTCGGGTCGGAAGACCGCGACCCGGAGGCGGGGTTCTTCGCGCATCAGGCGCCCCCCGTGGAGTCCTCGCCGCGTTCGTCGTCAGCTCCCGGCTTTGTCAGGCCCGCCTCACCCACCACGCCGCGGGCGTCGACCAGCCACTCGGCGACTCGCTCGCGCTCGCCCGCGACGCCGCCGATCACGGTGACGGCGGGCGGTTCGATGCCGGCCTCGTCGCGCACGTCGACGACGGTGTCGAGCGTCCCCGTGGCGATCCGCTGGTCGGGCCAGGTCGCCCGCTCGACCAGCGCCACGGGCGTTCCCGGGTCCATCCCGGCCTCGCGGAGCGCGGCGGTGTAGTCGGGCAGTCGGCCCACGCCCATCAGGACGACGATAGTGCCGCCGGTGGCCGCCAGCGCCGCCCAGTCGACGGCCGATTCGTCTTTCGCGGGGTCCTCGTGGCCCGTGACGAAGGACACCGAGGAGGCGTGCTCGCGGTGGGTGACGGGGACGCCGGCGGTCTCGGGGCCGGCGATGGCGGACGTGACCCCGGGCACCACCGCGAAGGGGACGCCCGCGTCGGCGAGGTGGGCCATCTCCTCGCCGCCCCGGCCGAACACCGTCGGGTCGCCGCCCTTCAGGCGCACCACGTCCTTGCCCTCGCGGGCGAGTTCGACGAGGCGGGCGTTGATCTCGGCCTGGCTGGTGCGCTCGCCGCCGGCGCGCTTGCCCACGTCCTCGCGGCGCTCGGCCGGCACGAGCTCGATGATCTCGGGGCCGGGGAGCTTGTCGTGCAGGACTACGTCGGCCTCCCGGAGCAGGCGGTGAGCCTTCACCGTCAGCAGTTCGGGGTCACCCGGGCCGGCGCCGACGAGGTAGACAGTCCCGGGCATCACTCCTCCCCGACCGACGACGCGTCGTCGTCGGCCGCGCCGGCCTCCCGCTTGGCCCGTGCGATCAGGTCCGCCGCGCCGCGGTCGGCCAGGTCGGCCGCGAACTCCCGGGCGGCCTCCGGGTGGCGCTCGACGGGGAGGTCCCGCGTGGCGCTCACCTCCTCGGTGCCGTCCCGCGAGAGGACGCGGACGCGCGTGCTGACGACCGCTCCCTGCAGGACGGCGTGGACGCCCAGCGGCGCGACACACCCCCCGCCCAGTTCCGCGAGGACGGTCCGCTCGACGGTCGTCTCGACGCGACTGCGCGGGTGATCGAGCACGTCCCGCAGCGACTCGGCCAGCGGCCCGTCGGCGGCGGTCACCACCAGCGCGCCCTGCCCCGGCGCGGGAACGAACGTCCCGGTCTCGAGGGGTTCGGCGTCGACGTGGTGGAGCAGGCCCGCCCGCTCGAGGCCCGCCGCCGCCAGGACGACCGCGTCGTACTCCGTCTCGACCTCCCGGCCCAGCGCCCGCCGCTCGATCTCCGAGAGGTCGTCGAACCACGCCTCGACCGAGCGCTCGAAGGTCGACTCCTCGTCGTCGTCCCGGCCGTCGGCTTCGTTCTCGTCGTCGCCCTGGTGGTCGGTCCCGTTCGAATCGCCGCCGTTCCCGCCACTGCTCGTCCCCTCGTTTCCGCCTGTCGTGTCCTCCTCGCCCTCGCTCCCGCCTTCCTCGGCCTCGAGGCGGCGCTCGTGTTCGCGCTGGAGGGAGGGGGCCAGCAGTTTCTCGATGCGCGTGTCGACGTTGCCCCGCAGCGGTTCGACGGTCAGGTCGGGGCGCTCGGCGAGCAACTGGGCGCGCCGGCGCAGGCTCGAGGTGCCGACGGTCGCGCCCTCCGGCAAGTCGGCGAGCGAGCTGCCGTCCGGGGTGACCAGCAGGTCCTCGGGCCGGCCGCGCTCGGGGACGGCCGCCACCACGAGGTCCGCGGGGCTCTCCGTGGGCACGTCCTTCATCGAGTGGACGGCGGCGTCCACGTCGCCCGCGAGGACCCGCTCGTCGAGGCTGCGGACGAACGCGCCGGTCTTGCCCAGCCGGTGGATGAGTTCGTCCCGCACCCGGTCGCCGGTCGTCTCGACCTCCACGAGTTCCACGTCGAAGCGCCGGTCGGCCAGCGCCGCCCGGACCTGCCCGGCCTGTCGCAGGGCCAGATCCGAGCCGCGTGTCGCCAGCCGGAGGTCCCGTCCGCGCGTGCTCATACCTCTCTCTCGGCGGCCCCCGCTCAAAACCCCCGCGGTCGGCGCCGCTCCCTGTCGGCTCACCACGGCTCGTCTTTCAGTCCCAGCCAGTAGGCGATGCCGTTGGTCGTCAGGTGGAGCACCGGCGTCGCCACGACGACGACGACCAGCACCGGGAGCGTGAACGTCGCCCCGACCCACGACGGCGCGAGCAGCGCCGCGAGCGCGAGCGCCCCGACCACGAAGTCAAGCTGGTCCACGCCGGGGAACGCCGCCCCCCGTGCCCGGCCCGTCCGGCGCTTGAGAAACGAGGCCGCCACGTCGCCGGCCATCGCGCCCAGCGCCAGCCCCAGGCCCGCGAGCAGCGGGAATCCGGGCAGGGCGACGCCGAGTGTCCCGCCGACGGGCTCGTGGACGGCGTCCAGCACCAGCGCCAGCGCCGTCCCCGCGAGGGTGCCCGCGACGGTCCCCCGCCAGGTCTTCCCGTCGCCCAGCAGGCGCCGCCCGCCCCAGGTGCGCCCGCCGTCGATGGGGCGCCCGCCGCCGGCCAGCACCGCCGCGTTGTTCGGGACGTAGGCCGGCAGCATCGCCCACAGCGCTGTCAGTACCGTCGCGACGAGACTCATTGGCCGTTCGTGGTGGGCCGGCCCCCTTAATCGCCGGGGATTCATACGGATTGGTGGGACTGTGTACCAGTTCGACCGCACGCCGTCGTGCGGGCGAGACGAGAGTGACTCGCAACAATCCGTATCACGCCACCGGGCTTATTATCGCACGGCCGATAGGTACGGGTATGATACCGCCGCTGGCGAGACGGTTCGTCGCCGGTGAGACGTCGGCCGAGGCCATCGAGCACGTCCGGCGGCTGAACGAACGCGGCGTCGGGGGCATCCTGAACCTGCTGGGCGAGCACTACACGGAGCGCGGGCCGGCGGCTGAGGACGCGCGCGCCTACGAGCAGTTGCTCGCGGACCTCGCGGGGTCGGACCTCCGGGCCTGCGTCTCGGTCAAGCCCTCGCAACTGGGGCTGTTCGTGAGCGAGGAGACGTTCCGCGAGCACCTCGCTCGCGTCGTCGATGCCGCCCGCGAGCACGACGGCTTCGTCTGGCTCGACATGGAGAACCACACGACGACGGACGCGACGCTCGACGCCTACGAGCACCACGCCCGCGAGGGCGGGCGGGTCGGCGTCTGCGTGCAGGCGAACCTCCGGCGCACGCGCGCGGACCTCGAGCGGCTGGCGGGCCTGCCCGGGAAGGTCCGCCTCGTGAAGGGGGCCTACGACCCGCCCGCGGACCTCGCGTACGCGAGCGCGGACCGGGTCAACGATGCCTACCGGGAGGATCTGCGGTACATGTTCCGGGCGTTCGAGGGCGGCATCGCCGTCGGCAGCCACGACCCCGCGATGCTCGACCTGGCTCGTCGACTCCACGCGGAGTACGGCACGCCCTACGAGGTGCAGATGCTGATGGGCGTCCGCGACGACGCCCAGTTCGACCTGGCGGCCGACACCGCCGTCTGGCAGTACGTCCCCTACGGCGGGGCCTGGATCGACTACTTCGGTCGGCGGGTCCTCGAGCGCAAGGACAACGCGCTGTTTGCCCTGCGCGCCATCGCGGGGAGCCTTCGGTAGGCCCCGCCCGGTCGGTCTCCGGTAGGCTCCGTCCGGTCGGTCCGATCAGTGGAGCGCGCCGTCTCAGACGGTCGATCGGCGTCGGCGATCGGGCGCAGGACGACGCTCGCCGGTCCCGAGGCGGCCGGTAGCTTTTCTCGCTCCCCGGTCCACGTGTGAACGATGACCGAGGATACTGCCGACGGGGGCGACGACGAACGGGACCACAGGGGCGACGAGGGCGACGGAACGCCGTTCCCGCGAGCGTTCTTCTGGGGAACCAGCAGCGCCGCCCACCAGGTCGAGGGCGGGACCGACGACAACCAGTGGTCGAAGTGGGAGCGGGAGCGCCCGATCCCCGCCAGCGGGAGCGCCTGCGAGCACGAGCAACGCTACGCCGAGGACGTCGCGCTGATGGCCGACCTGGGCTACGACGCCTACCGATTCTCGATCGAGTGGAGCCGGATCGAACCGGAACCGGGACGCTTCGACGACGCGGCGCTGGCACACTACCGCGAGATGGTCGAACGGATCCGGGCCGCCGGCCTCGAGCCGATCCCGATGCTGTGGCACTACACCAACCCGCTGTGGTTCATGGAGGCGGGCGGGTGGACCGACGCCGACAACGTCGCGTACTTCGAGCGGTACGTCGAGCGCGTCCTCGGGGCGATCGACGCCGACTACTGGCTGACCGTCGACGAGCCGATGGTCTACGCCCACCGGACCTGCGTCGACCCCGAGGCGCCGCCCGCGAGGCTCGAGGACGGCGCGTGGCCCGACCAGGACCGCTCGCTCGAGGCGATGTTTACGGTCGGGGCGAACCTGCTGTGTGCCCACGCCCGGGCCGCCGATCTGATCCACGACCGCACCGACGCGCTGGTCAGCCTCTCGAAGGCGGTCAATCCGATCTATCCCGGCGAGACGCCGCTGGACGCCTGGGCCGCCGACGTCCGATCGTATCTCGAACACGGCGTCTGGCTCGAGTCGCTGGCACGCGGCGTCCTCCAGCCGCCCTTCCCCCGCGTCGAGATCGGCGACACGCTCGATTTCTTCGGCCTGAACACCTTCTACAGTCGCGAGGGCCACTTCGAGGCCGACCACCCGGAACCCCCCTACTGGACCTTCGAGACCACCACTCCTGCCGACGCCGAGCACAACGACCTCGGCTGGTGGGTCAACCCGCAGGGCGTCTACGACGCCGTCCGGCGCGTCGACCGGGAACTCGACGTCCCGATCGTGATCACGTCGATGGGGACGGCCGCGCCCGACGATCGGCGGCGCCGGTACATCTGCGAGCACGTCCGGCAGATCGGCCGGGCGATCGAGGCGGGGGCGGACGTGCGCGGGCTGTTGTACTGGAGTTTCATGGACAACTTCGAGTGGAACCTCGGATTCGACCCCCGCTTTGGCCTGGTCGAGGTCGACTACGACACCCAGGAGCGCACCCCCCGCGAGAGCGCGCGCCTCTACGGCGCGATCGCGGAAGCCAACGGGCTCACGCCCGAGATCGAGGCGCGCTACTGCTGAGATCGGCCCCGTCAATCGACGACGGTGACCCCGGTGAACTCGAACCGCGCGCCGCCGTCGTCGCTCTCGGTCACAGCGACGGCCCACCCGTGAGCGTCGGCGATCTCGCGGACGATGTTCAGGCCGAAGCCGGTGCCGTCCTCCGTCGTCGAGTGCCCGGCGGCAAACACCGCCTCGCGGTCCGATTCGGGGATTCCGGGCCCGTCGTCGGCGACGTAGAACCCGTCGTCGAGATCGCCGACCGTGACGGTCACGTCCGGGCCGCCGTGTTCGATCGCGTTCCGGAGCAGGTTCTCGAGCAGCTGTCGGAGGCGCCGCCGATCTGCCTGAATCGTGCGCGCCGCCTCGACGACGAGCGTCGCGTCCGCCGTCTCGACGTCCCGCCAGGACGCCTCGACGGTCGTCGCGAGCGCGACTGACTCCGGATCCGTGATCGTCTCGCCCTCCCGGGCGAGCGTCAGGAGGTCCTCGATCAGGGCCGCCATCCGGTCGTGGGCGCGCGCCACCGCGTCGAGGGCGTCGCTGTCACACTCCTCGCGTGCCAGTGCCAGCCGCCCGCTCGCCACGTTCAGGGGGTTGCGGAGGTCGTGGCTGACGACGCTCGCGAACTCGTCGAGGCGCTCGTTCTGGCGCTTGAGCCGTTCTTCGTACTCCTTGCGCTCCTGGATCTGTCTCGTGACGCCGATGAGCCCCGCGATCTCGCCGTCCTCGTCGTACCACGGCACTTTCGACGTGAGATTCCAGTGCCCCACCGTCGGCACGTACTCCTCCTTGTTCAGGATCGGTTCGCCCGTCTCGATGACCCGCATGTCGTCCTCGTAGGTCCCCGCGTCGGGGTACAGTTCACGGTCGGTCTTGCCGATGGGATCCATGGGATCGTCGCCGATGTACCGTTCGCTGACGTAGCGGTGGCGCCCCTCGTCGTCCTTGACGTAGAGGTGGACCGGGACCTGCTCGAAGATCTGCTCGAGGAGGTTGCTCTTCTCGCGGAGCCGCGCCCGCCGCTCGACGCGGTCGAGCGCGGTCGCCGCGTCGACGGCGAGGAGTCGCGCGAGCGACACGTCGGCGGCGTCGAACGCGGCCGGGTCGGTCGCCCCGGCGGAGAGGACGCCGTACTCGTCGACCGGGACGGCGATCCGGCTCCGGACGGGCGTGTCCGGGGTGGGGCCCTCGGGGTCCGAGGCCGCGTCGTCCGAGACACAGGGTCCCTCGCCAGCGAACGCCGCCCCGACGGTCCCCTCGCCGGGAGCGACGGCCGACGGTTCGCCGACTGGCTCCGCGGTCCGGTCGGTCCACGCGACCGGTACCAGCCTGCCCTCGTCCGCGTCGTGACGGTAGAGACAGGCGACCGACGCCCCGAGGAGGTCCCGAAGGGCCTCGACAGCGGTGTCGGCGACCGCCGTGGACGTGTCGGCCCCCGCGAACGCGCGGTCGGCGTCCCGGAGGTCGCCGGCGATGGCACGGACGCGGGCCGGGTCAGTAGCGTCCCCGTCGGCGCGATACCGCTCGGCGGCGTCCCGGATGCGGTGGGCCAGGCCCTCCGGTTCGGACCCCGCTTTCGGCACGTACTCGGTTACCCCGGCCGCGATCGCCTCGCTGGCGACCGCCTCGCTGCCGTTCTCCGCGAACAGGACGAACGGGAGATCGGGACGGGTCTCGCGGACGGCCTCGAGGAACTCGACGCCGTCCATCCCCGGCAACTCGTAGCTGGCGAGGACACAGTCGACCGTGCCGTCCGTGAGCCGGTCGAGCGCCTCGCTGGCGCTGGCCGCCGTCTCGAAGTGAAAGGGGCCGTCCGCGCGTTCGAGCGCAGTGACAGACACCGCTCCCGTCCGTGTTCCGTCGCGAACGTCGAGGACGCGGATCTCGTTGCTCGTCACGGCGGTTCCGCTCTCGTCACAACTGTTCGTATAGTACTATAAAAGTGGCGGTCAAGGGGGTTTCAGAACAGCTGTACTTATCGAGCCGGCTGTCTCGGGCGTCGTCCCCTGACGGAGCGATGCTTCCAGCCTCGCGGTCCATCCCCAATACAGTCCCAAGTCCATATATCAGTTATCCTGTAAAACAATCATAACGGTGCTGTCTTGATCGACAGTATCGTGATCGATGTACGTCTCGTGTACGTTAGGATTCCGGTGCAGCTAGGCAGTTTTCCGATCTCATCCAAAACACGTTAGGGAGTGATACTTTTCTATCTCCGTTCATTCTAATGATCGTGATCGGAGACTTCTGCGTTCCCGCGGATCGCAGCCACCCCGATGCGGAGATCAACACGGCGCCCACCGCCAGCTCGACCAGCCTCGTCGCGATGCGCTCTCTCCGGCCGGAACGGTGAGCGACGGAGACGCCCTCAAATCTCGGTAACGCGGCGGTAGTCGTCGTCGAGGGCCTGTGCGTCCTCGGCGAGCAGTGCGACGACGACGTACTCGGCGTACTCGGCAACGTAGTCCACGAGGCGAGCGATCCGGTCGGAGTCGATCGCTTCGATCGAGTCGAGCAACAGGAAGGGACAAGTCTCGTAGACGCCGTGGGTGAGATAGCCCGCCAGGGCGAACACGAGGCCGGTCACTTCGCGTTCGCTCTCGCTGAGGTGGTCGACGGTGTCCTCGTAGGTGGTCCCGTCGTCGGTCCTCCGAACGACGTGCAGGTCGAAGACGGACCGTTGTTCCTCGGGGGATCCCTCGGCCGTCCGCCGTTCCTTGCGCTCGATCCAGATCCGGTCCAGGTTCGCGTAATCGAGGATGTCGAGGACTGTCTCCATGTGGTCGTTGAACTGCTCCACCGCCTCCCGCTCGGTCCGCTCGATGCGGGTCCGCAGGCGCTCGATCTCGTCGTCGATCCCCGCGCGACGCGCCTTCAGGTCGTCGCGCCCGTCCAGTGCCGAGTCCACCCGCTCGATCTCGGCGGTGACGCTCTCGAGGTCGTCCTCGAGCTGGCCGAGTTCGAACTCGATCTCGTTGGCCTCGCGGTGTAAGTCGAGCAGTTCGCTCTGCGTTTCTCCCTGACGGTTCTCGATCTCGCTTTCGAGCGCTTCGAGGCGATCCTGCAGTCGCTCGCGTTCGTCGGTCAGTTCCTCGATCCGTTCGCGCCGCCGTTCGAGTTCGTCTCTGGCGCGCTCGAGCCGCGTCTGGACCTGCGAGCGCTGACGCTTCCGCTCCTCCTGGGTCGCTCGTTCCGTCTTCAACTCGTCGAGCGTCGACTGGAGGGACCGCCGGTCCCGCAGTTTCTCCTGACGGAGGTCACGCAGTCGTTCGAGCGTCGCCTCGATCGACTCGCTGTCGACCTCGCTCCCGCAGGTCCAGCAGACGACCCGATCGTCCAGGAGTCGGTCGGTGACGGCGTCTCGACTGTCGTCGCGCAACGCCGCGGCGATCTCGGCGCTCGTGCCGTCGAGCATCTTCTCGTTGAACTGAACGATCGTCTGCAGGTCGCCGACCGTCTCGTCGAGGGCCTCCCGCTCGGAGCGCAGTTCGTCGATCTCGGATTCGACGTCGTCGACGTCCTCGACCGGGATCTCGGGTAACTCCTCGAGGTCGGCTTCGAGGGATTCGACTTCCTCCTCCAGCGCGGCGACGCTCTCGCGTTCGGTTTCGAGATTGTACCGCACGTCCTCGAGTTCGGAGCCAGCGTCGCGGAACCGTTCGAGCGCGTCGCCGACGTCGCCGTCCCGATCACGGGTCGCCGAAAGCTCCCGGTCCTTGTCCTCGATTGCCCGTTTGGCCTCTTCGAGTTCCGCCTCCTTCTCGGCGATCGTTGCTTCGATCTCCTGGCGCCGCTGTTCCAGTTGCGGGAGCTGTGCTTGCATCGTCCGCAGATTGTCGAGCTGCCGTTCGACGTCGTCGCGTTCGGCCCGCAGCTCCTCGATGTCGGCCTCGATGGCGTCGGTGTCGACCGGCCGCATGATCACCTCTCGCAGGTCGTTCGCCAACTCGACCGCGCGGCGCGCCTCGTTTGCCTCTAGCAGGAACACGAAGAGGTCTGCGAGTTCGTCGTCCTCGAGATAGGCGTCGCCGTCGGCGCGGACGGCGCCGTTCGTGCGAGTGAGCGTCCGCGTGTACGTCTCGTCACCGACGGTCAACTCGACGGAGGCGCTCTCGGCATCGCCCTTGATCGAGACGTTATCGCTTCCGAGCCCCGCCATCAGTCCCTGCAGAAACGACGTGCGATTCGTGGCATTCCGTCCCGTGAGTATCGTCACGCCCGGAGAAAACGAGACCGAGGTGTCGTCGATACCGCCGACCTTCTGGACTCGAACGTTCACTCGTTTCCCGGTTCCCTCGACGATAGTCATATGAACACCCTCGGGTGTCAATACATAAATTCTGGCTATTCCGATAAGCATTGATTGAGAGACTGATCACACAACGTACTATGATGATTTACCGCCAGCTGTGGACACAATCGTTGAATCGATATATTCGAAAACGGCAGTAAGAGTGGCCAAAAGCACGATTAACTCGATCTTTATCCCGCCCACGAAACCTGTCGAATGAAACTCGTGTATTTGATATATCGGGTTCGGTATAGACGATCTACGAGGGAGTGGCTTCTGAACCTGTGCCGACCCGGAGCGACGAAAACACTCGCCGATACCGACGCGTTCGACATCGGTCCCTTGTGTGACGTGATCGTCCCCCTCACGACTTACGGTCATATGGTCGTAAACCACTCTCCTCCGGAGTGACTCCTCGATCACCCTGCGAATATCGACGCCGCACAGCGGCGTGTCTGTCGGATCGCCTCCACAGGTCGCGAAGGACCGTGATCATGTGTCCGATAATACCGGAACACTAATTACAACCCTTCACGTCGGCGATCTCGCCGGGAACGACGATCCAGGGCAGATCCGTATTCGCGTTCACTACCACCACACTGCCGGCTTGGGTGTGATGCGTGGTCGTGCTCCTGCCGATATGTTTCCGATATAGCCGGACACCGGGTACGGAAATCGTGTGAACTTCTGCCAACCACGGGGTTGTATATTACAAACATATGGTTGTAATCAGATGTCAGCTGTAGCTGACGCTCGTATGTTTGTAATCGAAAGGCTCGCGTCCGCAGTCGCCCGCTCGATAGTGGCTCGACCACCGATCGGTGAGCGAACACGTCGCCGTACGGCGTCAACGAGGAGCAGCGTCCGTCCCCTGGATCCCCACGACGTGTGGAATTTGTCCTGACACAGCTGTCCGGTAATAGCGGAAAGTGGACCGGAGTGGTACACGCCGACGACACGCTCCCGCGAGCGATTCGCCGGTAGCGCTGAGAGAGGGCGGGTAACGCGGTCAGCGGGGGCCGATCACTCTTCGACGTTGGCCGCCGCTCGTGCGCGCATCAGCGACGATTCCCCCGGTACCTGCTGACAGGACTCGGGAGCCGATATCGGGTTCGAGGGCGATCTGCTGGGCCTCGGTCTCCCGTCGACCCGCGATGTAGAACGCCTGCTATCCATGGCGGAACATTTTCCGGTGATAGCGGAAGGAAAACCAGCTGTGAAAACCAGACTGCAGGAACACGTCTGTCGAGTCGTTCCGGCGAGAGACTGTGTGACGGCTGGTCCGGACGAAGGAGCGACGGCCGGGCCCCGGAGACCGAACGGCGGGAGGCGGGGGATTTCAGTTCGATCAAAAGAATATAGTCGGCACGTGGTCGATTCCGGGTATGAAATACGCCGACACGGTGGTTCGGGCGGTCCGCCTGACGGTCCGGAATCCGTTTGCCATCGTGCTCGTGAGCGTTGCCACCTCGGTCTCTCTGCTCCCGTTATTCACGGGCGCGCTCGTGGCCGGCCCGCTCGGTGCGGTGGTGGGACTCTGGACGACGTCCCTGCTGCTCGGTTTCGTCGCCGTCGGCGGTGCGCGTCTCGTCAGCGTCGTGTACGAGCGGGAACTGTCGCTCGGGACCAGTTACTTCTGGGACGGCATCCGTGCCGGGACGAAGATGGCGCCCGTCGTCGGCGTCGGGACGTTTCTCGTGGTGGTGCTCGCGCTGGTGTTGCTCCTGAACCCGTTTCGAGGTCTCCTCAGGCTGAGTGTCGCGCTGCTGGGCGTCTACGCACTCCTGGCCTGGTACGTCCTGGCGACGTTTGCGCTGGCGGTGTGGGCGGCGTCCGATCGGACGGCGGGCATCAGGTCGTCGTTCGCCGGTGGGGGAGCGCTCGTCCTCGAACACCCGGTCGCCGGGGTCTGGGTGCTCGTCCAGACCATCGGCTGGACGCTGCTCTCGATCCCGCTGATCATCGCGCCCGTTCTCCTCCTTCCGGGATTCGCCCAGCTCGTGAATGTCTCGATCGCCCGTCGAGCGGCCGAAACGGACGACTAGGGTGTGGATTCACTCGCCGTCGGATCCCGTCTCCGTGCTGGCTAGCTCGTCAACGGTCGCGACCCTGGTCGCAGTCCCCATCGCGATCAGGCCGAGCACTCCCGGGAGGAACAGGAACACCGTGACGAGCGTCACCCCGGCCACGACGCTGGCGACGAGCGAGAGGCCCAGAAACCACCCCGTCGTGGTCGGCGATCGGGCGAAGCGGACGGCCGCGGCCCGGACCGCCGGTCGCAGAGCGGATCCGGCACCCAGTTCGGGGGACGCCAGGCCGATCAGGACGTACCAGAACACGAGGAGGAAGCCGGCGACCCCGACCGCGATTGCCCGGTACGGGACCGGTGAGACGCCGATCACGGCCAGACTCGCGACCACCACGCCGAACGTGGCGCCCCCGAGCGTCATCCCGACGCGGGTCCGCCGCCAGACCGCTCGAAAACTGGGCCAGACCGTGACGCCGACGCCCCGGTCGACGGCCCGCGACGTGAACCCGAACACAACGAG
>JBDGUH010000009.1:4807-44248 GCA_042216055.1 Haloarculaceae archaeon | reverse complement strand
GGCGTTCGGCTCACACGTCCTCGCTGGGGAGCACCGCGTCGATCCGCGACCGGAGCGGCCCGGGAAGTCTGCGGGTCGCAATCCTGATCTCGTCGGCGTCGACGGCCCCGGTCAGGACGGCCGCGACCGCGAACACGAACGCGCCGACCGGCGGGACGACGGCGAGCGCTACCAGGGGGTCCGGGATCGCTCCGTCGACAAGGTAGATGGCGGGGCCCGTGAGCAACGCCGTCAGCACCACCCTGAAGGCGCGCAGGTCGGCCAGCGGATCGTACCCGAGGTATCGCGCACACCCCGCCTGGAGCACGAACATCGAGCCGTAGCCGACGCTCGTCGCCATCGCCGCGCCGACGTTTCCGTAGGCGGGGATCAGGAGCGCGTTCAGGACCACGTTGGCGAGCGCGGCGACGGACGTGACGGCGATCAGCGGCCGGAGGCGGCCGCTCCCCTGGTTGACTGCATAGAGTGGACGGGCCAGCGCGAACCCGAGCGTCCCCGGGAGCAACAGAAGCAGGGGCGTCACGGCGCCGGAGAACTCCGCACCGAAGTACAGCGGCAGGAACCGGTCGGCCAGTACCATCAGCCCGAGGGCCATCAGCGTCGTCAGCAGGAGGACGTAGCGGGTGAGCCGCGCCGACAGCGACGTGATGCGGTCGAGTTCGCCGTCCGACCACAGGGCCGAACTCGAGTGCAAGAGCAGCGACTGCAACACCAGCGGGACGAACCAGACGTACTCGGCGATGGCGAGCGCCGCCTTGTACAGGCCCGTCTCGGCGCCGGAGGTGAGCAGGCGCAACATCATCACGTCGACGTGGAACAGCGACAGGAAAAACAGGACGAGCACGATGTTGAGCCCGTTGAACGACAGCAGTTCCCGCGTCGGGAACGACGCGGGCCGACGCCCGAAGATGACGCTCGGTTCGAGCCGCCGGAGGACGATGGCGAAGCCGACGACGGCGAACAGGAACTCCCCGGCGATGCTCGAGAGGAGGAACGCGGCCACGCCGAGCCCCCGGAAGACCAGGGCGACGCCGAGCAGGATCCAGACGAGCTTTCGGACGACTTTCAGGGGTTCCGAGTACCGCTCGAGGCCCAGCCCCATCATCGTGCGCCTGGTGAACGCCCGGAGCTGTGAGGCGATCACGAAGACCGCGAGCAGGTAGAAGTAGGCGGTGAAGGGCGGAGACAGCACCCGCGCGACGACGCCCGTCGCGGTCACGGCGGCCAGCAGGAGGCTCCCGACGGCGCCGAGCAACAGCGCCACCCGGAGGTAGAAGCCGACGACGTGGGACCGCCACTCGGGATCGGAACGGGACTCCGCGACGAACTTCTGGACGCCCTCGGTGACGCCGGAACTGACGAGGATCATCAGCAGGCTGAACGTCGACATGAGAAATCCGTAGTTGCCGTAGCCGGAATCGCCCAGCAGCCGGACGACGACCGGGAGAGCGACGAGGCTGATGGCGGACGTGGCGACGCGCGCACCCAGGAGCGACAGGAAGGCGCTGATGAGGCTGCGGTCCACTGTCAGCGCCCTCCCGGCGGTACGGTCCCCGCCATGTCAGGTGGGGTTACTGGCGCGCCGCCCGTGTGCTCTGACGCCCTCGACGGTCCCGAGCGGATAGGCCTCCGGTGGCGGCCGCGATGCGAGGGCTCCCTGGACCGTTCCCGCGTAGATCAGCGGCGCGTACAAGAGCTCTCTGAGTGCCCAGCCCGGGCTCTTGAGTACCGAGAGCCCCGCGACGGCGGCGGCGAGCGAGCCGAGACTCGCCAGGACGCCCCGCTCGCCGAACCCGGCGACGGCGACGACGCTCCCGAGGATCCAGCACAGGCCCACGACGTACAGCCGCTCCTTGTACAGCACCCGCCGGAGTATCGAGCGCGAACCCAGCGCCTTCCGGACGAGCTGTCCCCGCCCGCGGTAGTAGCCGTTCCGCCAGCGGCGGAGCTGCTCGCGGACGCCGCTGGCGCCGCCCGGGTGATCGGCGACGACGGTCGGGAGCCGGCGGAGTTCGTAGCCCGCCGACCTGAGCCGGAAACCGAGGTCCACGTCCTCCAGGCCCTCCATGAATGGGTCGAAGCCGCCGACCGAGGCCAGGGCCGCGCGGTCGTACAGCGCGACCCCCCGCAGGTACTCCACGTCGCCCTCCTGCTCGCCGCCCCTGCCCGCGAGTTCCCCGTCGAGGCCCGCCAGGGCGGGGTCGCGCTGCACGTCCCGACAGGCGTCCGCCAGCCATCCCGTCTCGAGTTCCATGTCGCCGTCGACGAACAACACCAGCTCGCCGGTGGTGAGCTTCGTGCCGACGTAGCGACCCGCGGAGGGCGTCCGCGGCGGGTCCGCCGGGAGGCGGTACACGTCGACGGGGTACGCGAGGGCCCGCGGGACCGTGTCGTCGTTCGAGCGCGAGTCCACCACGACGATCTCGGTGCCCGGGATCGACGCGGTCGCGTCGAGGATCGATCCGAGACAGGTGTCGATGCGGTCCGCCTCGTCGTACGTGACGACGACGACCGACAGCGACGGGCCGTCCGCCGGCCGACTCTCGTTCCGTGACGACGTCATCCCCTCACCATCGTTGGATCGGGGATATCGCTCGTCGGGGTTTTGTTATAGTCTTGTTACCCCCGTACCAGGGGGTCGGCGCGTGTCTCCGCGTTCGGCCGTCACTCGGGCGGTTCGATCGTCACGCAACCGTTCCCGGCGACGGTCACGCCGAAGCTCTCGACGGAGAAACTGACCGTCACGTCGTCCCGTCCCCGGTCGATCAGCGCGTCGAGCGCCTCCGTGTCCACTGCGTCGTGGAGCGGCCGCATCCCGGTCGGGTCCTGATGGCGGACGGCCGACAGCGCGTCAACGGCTGCCATGCTCGCCGCCTGCTCGACCGGGTTGAAACTCGTCTCGTAGCGGTCCTGTGCCGGTTGGTACGTCACGTTTGCCGTCGTGCTTCCGATTGTTTCGTTCACGGTGATTTCACCCATCCTGTCCGTGGTCGCGATTCCGGCCTCACCTGTCCGGGACCGACCGAAACTGCGCCGACGCCCTACCACCAGCTCGTGTGCCCGGGCACGGGGTCGGAATTGCTATTCCCGTCCTCCGTCCCAACCGTAATAAGGGCGTCGATGATCTTCCACGAAAGTGTTGATTTCGAGGTGTTAGGCACTCCTTACTGCCGTTTTGGGCGACGAACGGACACTGACAGGCCGGCTGCAATCCCCACCGCGACGATACCGTGGTTCCAGTGACTGCCGATCGTTCGCTCACCGTACGCGGACGTTGGTCGGGCCTTTCACACACACGAGGGAAGTACTCCGGGCGTTCCGCGCTGAACGGACGTACCGACTTATTACCGGATAGGCGCTGGTGACACTGACAGCGTCGGGAGGCCTGTCGAGACACAATGACAGCACGAGACTCTCCGAGTCGACAGTGGTGGCGCGAGCACCGAACGAAGATTCAGGAGGCCGACGACGTGCGGATCGACGTCTTCCTGCGCTCGCTCGGCACGCCCGCTGCCGGCCGGCACGCCGAGCCGTCAGTCCTCGCGCGGCTGGCGGACCTCGAGACGAGCGGGCGCGTCGACACCTACACCGTGAGCATCTGGGGCGATTCCGTCTGCCCCGACGACCCCTGCGCGGAGACCCCCGTCGGGCAGTACGTCATGGAGAAGGTCGAAGCGTTCCGAGCCTGGGCCGAGGAGTCGGGGCTCGTCGAACTGCCCTTCGAGACCCGCACGGTCCATCCCATGCTCGAGGACGAACCCTGCGAAGTGCTGCGACTCCCGCGGATCTGTCTCGCGGTCGTCGCCGACGGGGAACTGATCGGGGTGTTTCCCGGCCGCTTCGGGGATCGCCACCTGAGCGTCCACGAGTACCTCGATCTGCTCGGGGCGCTTCCACGGGAGATGGAACCGGTGGAGGAACGCTCGGCCGGGACCGCCCTGCCACGAGGGTCGCCCTGAGTGAGGCGGTCGTAGACACCTTCTACGCCTGCGATTCCCTGCCGAAAGAAGTGACAATCCGACCATAACAATGGCCGACTGAACGAAAGCGCCGGCCATGCCTCGTCCCCGTCCCCGGCCCGTCCGCACGCCGAACACGACTGCGCCGTCGCTACGAGCGCCCACCGGCACATCGCAGCGATCCGTCGGCACCGACGGGCGGGTGAGCCGCTGATGTGTGGCATCATCGCCTGTGCTGCCCCCGATCGGGTCGCCGATCGGCTCCTGACCGGCCTCGAGAACCTGGAGTACCGGGGCTACGACTCGGCCGGCATCGCCGTCCCCGAGAACGAGGGGCTCCGGGTCTGCAAACGCGAGGGCGCCGTCGAGCGCCTCGTCGCGGCCGTCGACGACGACCTGCCCGAGGCCGCCGTCGGCGTCGGTCACACCCGCTGGAGCACCCACGGCGAGCCCTGTGACCGCAACGCCCACCCGCACACGGACTGCACGGGGTCGGTGGCCGTCGTCCACAACGGCATCATCGAGAACTACGAGGCGCTGCGCCGCGACCTGGTGGCGCGGGGCCACCGCTTCGAGAGCGACACCGACACCGAGGTCGTCCCCCACCTCGTCGCCGAGGCTCTCGCCGACGGCGCCGACCCCGCGGCGGCGCTCGGTCGGGCGGTCGAACGCCTGGAGGGGAGTTACGCCCTCGCGGTCGTTCGCGCCGGCGACGACGCGGTGTACGCCGCACGCAACGGCTCGCCGCTGGTCGTCGGCCTGGGCTCCGGGGCAAACTTCCTCGCGAGCGACGTCCCCGCCTTCCTCGAGTGGACCGACGAGGCGCTGTACCTCGAGGACGGCGACCTGGCGACCGTCACTGCCGATCGCGTGACGGTCACGGACCGCTCGGGCCGGCCCGTCGATCGGTCCCCAGAGGCCATCGAGTGGGAACCCGAGGCGGCCGAGAAGGGGCAGTTCGAGCACTACATGCTCAAGGAGATCGACGAACAGCCCCGGGCCGTCCGGCAGGCGATCCAGGGACGGGTGCGCGAGGACGGGATCGACCTCGACGCGGTCCCGGCGGGCGCGCTCGCAGACGTAGAGCGGGTCCAGTTCGTCGCGGCGGGCACCTCGTATCACGCGGCGGTGTACGCCACGGCGCTGCTCGCCGAGCGGGGCGTCCCCGCGCAGGCGTTCCTCGCGAGCGAGTACGTCACGACGCCCCCGCCGGCGACCGACGGGACGCTCGTGGTCGGCGTCACCCAGAGCGGCGAGACGGCCGACACCCTGGGGGCGCTCCGCGCGGCGCAGTCCCGGGGGCTCGAGACGCTCGCGGTGACCAACGTCGTCGGATCGACCGCCGCGCGGGAGTGTGACACCGCCGTGTTCATCCGGGCGGGCCCGGAGATCGGCGTCGCGGCGACCAAGACGTTCTCCTCGCAGATCGCGACGCTTTCCTGCCTCGCCGAGCGCCTCGCGGCCGATCGCCCCGGGAGTTCGCCCGGCGGGGCGGCGTTCCGTGACCGGCTTCGCGCGCTCCCGGACGCCATCGCCGACGTGGTCGCGTCGGCGGACGCCCGGGCGGTCGCCGGAGAGTTGCAGAGCAGCGCCGCCTACTTCTTCGTCGGCCGATCGACGGCCCGGGCGGTCGCGCTGGAGGCGGCGCTGAAACTCAAGGAGATCTCGTATGAACACGCCGAGGGCTTCGCCGGCGGCGAACTCAAGCACGGCCCGCTCGCGCTCGTGACCGGCGACACGCCCGTGTTCGCCATCGACGACGGCCGCCAGGACGGGACGCTCGTGGGCAACGTCGAGGAGGTCCGGGCGCGTGACGCCCCCGTGATCGCCGTCGCGCCCGGGGAGAGCGCACTGGCGGCCGCCGCCGACGACTGCCTGCCGGTCCCGCCGGACCTGGGACAGCTCACGGACGTCGTCGGGAACGTCCAGCTCCAGCTCGTCGCCTACCACGTAGCCTCGCTGCTCGGCCGCCCCATCGACAAGCCCCGCAACCTCGCCAAGTCCGTCACCGTCGAGTGATCGGGAGCGGTGCGAGTCACTCCCGTTTCGATTGCACGAGTCGTGCGGTCGAACCGAAAGGGGGTGCCAGTGCTCCGTCTTAGAGGATGAACAGTAGCGGGATCATCGCGGCGAAGCCGATGGCGAGGCCGACCGTCAGGTAGCCCCGGCCCCGGTTCGGCAGGTCGTCACCGGACTCGAGACCGTCCGGGATCACGTCGGCGGCGACGAGATACAGCATCGCGCCGGCCGAGAGGCCATAGCCGAAGCCGAGCAACTGCTCGAAGATCCGGATGAAGTAGAAGGCGACGACCGCCCCGATCGGCTGGGGAATGCTCGTGAAAAACGCCGCGCCGAACATCCGGGCGTTCGAGACGGTCCCGCGCATCGGGATGGCAGTCGCAACGCCCTCCGGGACGTTGTGGATGGCAAGCGACAGCGTCAGCACCACCGCGACGAAGGGGACGGCGAAGCCCAGAATCTGGAAACCGTGGCCCACCTGGATGGCGTTCAGTTCGCCGAAGGAGATCCCGATCGCGATGCCCTCCGGGAACGAGTGGACGAACAGCACGATCAGGATGCTCACCATCGTCTCGAAGTCGGCGGTCGCCATCTCCTCGGGTTCGTAGTCCTCGAAGCGCTCGACCAGCGAGTGGGCGCCGACCACCAGCAGGATGCCGACGACGAACCCGACGGCGACCTCCCAGAGGGGGCTGTCGTGCAGGTACGCCTCGTACAGCAACCCGAACACCGACGCCGACGCCATGAGGCCGCCGGCGAACCCCCACAGGCCCACGTCGAGTCTGTCCGAGATGTCATCGAGCCAGAACAGCGGCACCGCGCCAAGACTCGTCCCGAACGCCGCGATCAACCCCGCGACGAAGACGAGCACGTACGCTCCGTAGGCCATACAACGGTCAGTCCTGTTCCCCGATACGCCCGATGGCAGAAAGAAACTTTCGGTATCGGGATGTGAAGATCATGACTCCAAAACTCTATTTTGGGAAACCTAAAACAGGCGCGAGTCCCGGCGGTTCGGGTGCGCGTCCCGTCCGGTCACTCCCTGGAGACGGCCGTCTCGTATGTCTCGAGGGTCGGGTGGTCGGTGAACATCTCCCGGGGCGGGCTGTCGGCGTGTGCCTCGTGGAACGACGCCGAGTCCGTCCAGCGCTCGAAGTCGGCCTCGGACTCCCAGTAGGTCTGTGCGACGTAGGTGTCGCGGTCGTCGGCGGGCGCCAGCAGGTCGAACCGGACGAACCCGGGCTGGTCCGCGACGTCTCCCATGCTGTCCGCGAAGCGCTCGACGAACGCCTCGCCCTGTCCTTCAGCGACGGCGAACCTGTTTGCGACGACGAACATACCGTTCGTTGGCCTCCCGAGACCATAAGTGTACCTCAGTAATCGCCTACTGTATAATCCGAAATGGATTATTCGAGGCGTAGTTCGACGCGGTTGTGCGGCCGTTCGGTTACCGTCGCGTCGAGGTAGCGGGCCAGCCGTCGCACCACGCCGCCGTCCGTGTCGGCGTCGCGGGGCAACTGGACCACGATCGTAGCGACCTCCTCGAGGACGGGGTCGTCGGCCATCACGACGGAGAACAGTTCCTCGGGAGTCACCGCGCGGTCGCGGTGAATCCTCTCGGCGGCCTCGTCGATGGCGGTCCCGTACTCGGTCGTTACGTCGAGGCCGACGCCGACCTCGACGGCGCTGCCCAGCGTCTCGGCGGCGTACACCTCTTCTGCCGTCCGGATGGCGGGTTCGAGGACGCGCTCGAAGTCGACGCCCTGTTCCCTGAGGCCCAGGTAGGCAAACGACAGCATCGCGGTCAGACCGTCCACGAACGCGTCGTCGTCGACGGCCTCGAACACCCCCCGTCGGTCGCGCTCCGAGAGCGTGTGGGCCAGCAGGGTGAAATCCCGGATACCGTGGTCGACGCGCTCGCGGACGCGCGCCGCCGCATTCCGCCGGGACTGTTCGTGGGTCATCTCCGTCTCGCCCAGGAGAAACGACCTGTCAGCGGGCGACAGGATGCCTCTCGGACGGTCGATGTCGTGGTCCATCGTTACCCTCGCTGACGGTCGTAGACCGGCCGCGTGCTTGAAGATTGTCCACGTTCGAGTCACGCTCGTCCCGGCGGCCGTCCCGTCACGCCGATCACCCTCCCAGCACCGAGATGCCGACCGCGTCGAGCACGAGGAGCACGTTCAGCGAGATGATGAGCGCGACGATGGCGCCGAGCAGGACCGTCGTCGGCCGCCGGTTGCGAAACCGACCCATCAGGTTCCGCCGCGTCGAGAACCACAAAAGCGGCAGGAGGATGAACGGCAGTTCGAGCGAGAGCGCGACCTGGGAGGCGACCAGCACCGTCGTCGTCTCGAACCCCAGCAGGACGATGGTCAGCGAGGGAACGAGCGTGAACAGCCGGCGAGCCCAGGCGGGGATCTGAAAGTCGAGGAAGCCGTCCATGACCGTCTGGCCGGCCATCGTGGCGACGAACGACGAGGAGAGACCGGCCGCGACCAGCGCGAGCCCGAACACCTCCGAGGCCAGCGGGCCGAACACCGCCTGCAGGGTCTCCGAGGCCGCCTCGATGGTGGCGACGCCCGAGCCGAACAGCGCCGTCGCGGCCAGCACGAGCATCGCGGCGTTGACGAACATCGCTCCGAACAGCGCGATGCCGGTGTCGGCCGCCTCGAGACGGAAGTGCTGGCGGTGCCAGTCGGCGCCCCCGTCTGAGAAGAGGTGGGACTCGATGGCCGCCGCCTCCCGTGCCTCCTCGGCCCGCCCCCGCCGGTCCTGGACGAGCTGGGTGTGGAGATAGATCGAGTGGGGCATCACGGTCGCGCCGAGGATGCCGGCCGCGTAGAAGACGGCGTCGCCGTCGGGGAACCCCGGCACGAGGCCGGCACCGACCGCAACCGGGTCGGGCCGTGCGAGCACCAGCTCGAAGAGGAACGCGAAGCCGATGACCGCCACGAACGACGCGATGAGCAACTCGAAGGCGCGGTAGCCCTCGCGGTAGGCCGAGCGCGCCCCGAGGAGGAGAAAAGACAGCGCCCCCGCGATGACGGCGCCGCCCGCCAGCGGAACGCCGAACAGGAGTTTGAACCCGATCCCGGCGCCGATGATCTCGGCCACGTCGGTCGCGATCATCGCCAGTTCCGCCGCCGCCCAGGAGACGTACACGAGCGGCCGGGGGAGCCGCTCGCGACAGATGCGGGCGATGTTCGTCCCCGTGGCGATGCCGAGTTTGGCCGCGATCACCTGGATGACGATAGCCATCAGCGACGAGAGGACGACGACCCACAGTAGCGCCGATCCGTACCGCGCGCCGCCGGCGATGTTCGTCGCCCAGTTGCCGGGGTCCATGTACGCGACGCTGACGAGAAAGCCCGGTCCCACGTACGACAGGAAGGTCCGGAGGAAACTGCGATCCACGGCCATATACCCGCGTCATCGCCCGATCACTTCACGCTGTGGACTCGGCACGGTCCGCCCGTGGGTTTTAGGCGCTGGCCGCCGGGGGGGTAGATATGGGGCTCGACGAAGACGCACTCGAGTATCACCGGCGGGACCCCCCCGGAAAACTCGAGATAGCTACCACGAAGCCGACCAACACCCAGCGTGATCTCTCGCTGGCGTACTCGCCCGGCGTCGCCGCACCCTGCCGGGCCATCGACGAGAACCCCGACGACGTGTTCCAGTACACCGCCCGCGGGAACCTCGTCGCAGTCGTCTCGGACGGCTCCGCGACGCTCGGCCTCGGCGACATCGGACCGACCGCGTGCAAGCCCGTCATGGAGGGGAAGGGCGTCCTGTTCAAGCGCTTTGCCGACATCGACGTGTTCGACCTCGAACTGGACGCCGACGACCCCGATCAGTTCGTCGCGACCGTTCAGGCGGTGGAGCCGACCTTCGGCGGGGTCAACATCGAGGACGTGGCGGCGCCGGAGTGCTTCGAGATCGAGCGCCGTCTCCGGCAGTCGATGGACGTTCCCGTCTTCCACGACGACCAGCACGGGACGGCGATCATCTCGGGGGCGGCACTGCTGAACGCCGCCGAAATCGTCGGCAAGGACCTCGGGGACCTCGACGTGGTGTTCTCGGGGGCCGGCGCGAGCGCCATCGCCTGCGCGCGCTTTTACTGCTCTCTGGGCGTCCGCGAGGAGAACGTCGTGATGTGTGACTCGGGCGGGATCATCACCGAGGAGCGCGTCGAGCGCGAGGGGCTCAACGAGTTCAAGGCCGAGTTCGCCCGCGACGGGCCGGGCGGGGACCTCGCCGACGCGATGGCCGGCGCCGACGCGTTCATCGGCCTCTCGGTCGGCGACATCGTCGACCAGGGGATGGTCCGGTCGATGGCCGCCGATCCGGTCATCTTCGCGATGGCGAATCCCGACCCCGAGATCGGGTACGAGGCCGCCAAGTCCGCCCGCGACGACACGGTCATCATGGCGACCGGCCGGTCGGATTACCCCAACCAGGTCAACAACGTCCTCGGGTTCCCGTTCATCTTCCGCGGGGCGCTCGACGTGCGGGCGACCGAGATCAACGAGGCGATGAAGGTGGCCGCCGCCCGGGCGCTGGCTCGCCTCGCCCGCCAGGACGTCCCCGACGCCGTCGTCAAGGCCTACGGCGACCAGCCCCTGCAGTTCGGCCCCGAGTACATCATCCCGAAGCCGCTGGACCAGCGGGTGCTGTTCGAGGTGGCCCCCGCCGTCGCCGAGGCGGCCGTCGAGTCCGGGTCGGCCCGTCGCGACCTGGACCGCGAGGCCTACGTCGAGCGCCTCGAGGCCCGCCTCGGCAAGTCCCGCGAGATGATGCGGGTCGTCCTGAACAAGGCCAAGAACGACCCCAAGCGCGTCGTCCTCGGCGAGGGCGACGACGAGAAGATGATCAGGGCGGCCTACCAGCTTGTCGACCAGGGCATCGCCGACCCAGTCCTGCTCGGTGACGCCGACCGCATCGAGGCCACGCGCGATCGACTTGGCCTCGCGTTCGAACCCGAGGTGATCGACCCCGAGAACGGCGACCTCGAGGCCTACGCCGACCGCCTGTACGAACTCCGGCGCCGCAAGGGCGTCACTCGCCGGGAGGCCCAGGAACTCGTCCGCGACGACAACTACCTCGGGAGCGTGATGCTCGAGCGCGGCGACGTCGACGCGATGCTGACCGGCCTGACCCACCACTACCCCTCGGCGCTGCGCCCGCCGCTGCGGATCGTCGGCACCGCGCCGGACGCCGACTACGCCGCCGGCGTGTACATGCTCACCTTCCGGAACCAGGTGATCTTCTGTGCCGACACCACCGTCAACACCGATCCGAACGCGGAGGTGCTGGCCGAGGTGACCCGTCACACCGCCGCGCTCGCCCGGCGGTTCAACGTCGATCCGCGGGCGGCGGTGCTCTCGTACTCGAACTTCGGCAGCGTCGACACGCCGGGGACGCGCAAGCCCCGGCGCGCGGCCGAGCGCCTGCGCGAGGACCCCGCCGTCGACTTCCCCGTCGACGGCGAGATGCAGGCCGACACCGCCGTCGTCGAGGACATCCTCCAGGGAACTTACGAGTTCTCTCGACTCGAGGAACCCGCGAACGTCCTCGTGTTTCCGAACCTCGAGGCCGGAAACATCGGCTACAAACTCCTCCAGCGCCTGGGTGGTGCGGAGGCCATTGGCCCGATGCTCGTCGGGATGGACAAGCCCGTCCACGTCCTCCAGCGCGGCGACGAGGTCAAGGACATCGTCAACCTCGCGGGCGTCGCCGTCGTGGACGCACAGGAGTAGGCCGGGCGCGAGACCAACCGGTAGACGGGACCCGAAACCCGGGCCCGGGGATCCGGCACCCGGGGACCCGGAATCGACATTCGAGAGCCGTCCACTCGTCGCTAACGCGCCCTTTCCCGCGATAGGCACGCTATTACGAGAACGGTCCATCCCGTCTTCCTCCCGAGGAACACAGCCATGAGTACACCCACAGACGAGGCAAAGCGGATCGCCCGACAGTTCCCCGAGGCGGTCGCGACGGAGGGGGAGATCGACCTGCTGGACGACATTCTCGCCCCGGACCACCTCGAACACGATCCGTTCGCCGGCGATCACACCGGCCGCGAGGCGGCGAAAGAACAGATCCGATCGCTCCGGGAGGCCTTTCCGGATTTCAGGGCCGAGGTCGAGGAGATCGTCGCCGAGGACGACGTCGTCGCGATGCGCGTGACCATCTCGGGCACCCACGAGGGACCGTTCATGGGCCTCGAACCCACCGGGAAGAGCTTCGAGGTCCAGAACATGGTGTTCACCCGGATCGAGGACGGCAGGATCGTCGAGCGGTGGCTTCAGCCCGACACTCTCGGTATGTTCCGCCAACTCGGCGTCTCGCTCGACGAGATGGCGACGCTGACGGCGTGATACGGATTCTTGCGAGCCATTCCTGTCTCGACCGCACGGCGTCGTGCGGTCAGACCGGTACACAGTCGCAGTAATCCGTATGAGACGGATACGCGGGACCCTGGAAGCGGATCAGTCGCTCGCCCCGCCCCGGTCGATGCGCGAGGGCGGCGGGTACTGCTCGCCCGCCCCGGGGGCGTCGGGGAGCACGCACCGGTCGGGTTCGTCGTTGACGTGGGCGTACTCGCCTGGGGCGTTCGCCAGCGGATGCGCGGGGTTGACGTCGCCCGAGATACGGGCCGCGCGGATCGCCTCGAACCCGTTGACGCGGGCGCGGATACCCCGCCAGTGCAAGCCCGTGGCCCGCGGGACGGACACGGGGTGGGGCGGTTCGAAGCCCGTCCCGCGGGTCGCGAGCGTGACGGCGTTGACGTTCGCCGCGAGGTCGTCGTGATCGATCAACAGACCCACGCTCGCCGAGGGCGGCGCGCGCGCCGCGAGCACGTCGAGGCCCAGATGCAGCGCCCGGTACTCGGCGACGTTGTTGTCCGGCACCTGGTCGGGCACCGAGAGGCGCGCGACGCACTCGCCGTCCCGCGTCTCGATGACGGCCCCGAGGCCGCCGCCCGACTCCCGGTAGGAGCCGTCGGTGGCGAGGTAGAAGTCTCGATGGTGGGTGCGCGGCGGATGCGCGATGTGTGGCGTGGGCGACTCGTCGAACAGGTCCCGCAGTGACGGCCGGCCGTAAGCGGCCATACCTGTCGTTGTAACGGCACCAAGATAAAACTGCCGTGCGCGTTGACCGCTGTCAGGGCGCGGGAACCGCCGTCACTCCCGGAGGTAGGAGTGACCGGCGAGCAACGCGACGACGTTCGCGGCGAGGAGGACGAGGAAGGCGCCGATCAGCGTCGCGTCCGAGAGGCCTGTCACGAGGAGCGGCACGTACAGGAACGGCAGCGCGATCGCCAGCCAGAACGCGACCGCGCGGAGCGGCGCGAGCACGGTCTCGGCCAGGTAGTCTACTGACTGTCGCTCGAGGGGGGGCAAGAGGTCGAAACGGGAGGACCGGGGCATTGTGCTACCTGATAGCAGGTACGGCCGGTAGGATCATATAACCGCCCGAGGCTTCGCGGCGTTTCAGCGCGTTTTACGCCCGTCGTTCGTCGCACCTGCTCGTTTTATCGAAGGCAGAGAGGCCACGAGACGTTTTATCGAGGCGTCTCACTCTGTTACGATTCGCCTACCGGTTCTCTCCCGGCGCGAGAAAACAGCGGACGGGGGGCGATGCGGGCAACCGGAACCGGGAGGTTCAACAGGGTCGGCGCCGAACCCCTGGTCATGAGCAGAACGCTGGAGCGGTACTGTCCGGTGTGTGAGGAGTACCGGACGTTCTGGCAGGTGGCGTCGACGGAACTCCACCTCGGGACGAAGGTCAAGTGGCGCTGCGAGGAGTGTGACCACGGGTTCGTGCGGATCGACGGGAGCGTCGACACCGGTGCGACGGGATAGCCTGGTGACCAGGTCATCGGGTCGTCGGGCCTCCGGGTCATCGGGTCGTCGGGCCTCCGGGTCACCGGGCCACTGCGGCGCTGGTCACCGTCACCGGTGAAACGCTCCTCACGACTGCTACCACGGGCTACATAGCGGTGTAGAGACCACTTAGAAGCGGTTTTACCGTGTCCCACAGATCGGGGAGACGTGACACGAGTCACCAGCCCGGCACCCGGAACCGACGCCCCCCGGCTCCAGCTGGCCCTCGTCGAGTACGCGGACGGCCCGGACCGGTGTACGGTGTACCCGCCCGACGCGACGGGGCTCGATCGCGCCGCCACCTGGATCAGCGTGGACCGAACCTGCGTCCGCTCGCTGAACGAGTGGCGGTGAGACGACACGTTCGGCACGGGCTGCCGTCCGTCTCACCCAGGGGTTTTACCCGGTTCGGACTGTACTAGCGGGAAATGCCGATCGAGGTGCTCATCGTCGACGAGGACGAGGACGTGCTCGACATCACGGGGACGTTCCTCGACCGGGAGGACGGGCTGTCGGTGTCGACGGAGCCGGATCCCGAGCGCGCCCTCGAGCGCGTTCGGGAGGGCGGATTCGACGCCGTCGTCAGCGACCTCCGAATGCCCGGGCTCGGCGGCTTCGAGCTGTGCGATCGCATCAGGGCGACGGACCGGGACCTCCCGTTTTTCGTGTTCACCGGCCGCGATCCGAGGGATATCGAGGCCGACAGCGAGGCCGCTACCGTGACGGGCATCGTCCGCAAGGGGACGGGTACCGAGCAGTACGAGCGACTGGCCGAGCAGATCCGGACCGCGGTCGAGCGCTAGAGGTCCCGCCAGGAGAGACGGGGCTCCCGGGCCGCCCGCACCTGGTCGATCCGGGCGGCCGCCGGCCGCTCGGGCGCGGCCGAAAGCGTCGCATCGTCCTCGTCGGCCACCGCGTTGAACGCGTCGGCCAGCCGATCGAGCGTGCGGCGGGACTCGGCCTCGGTGGGTTCGGTCATCAGCGCCTCGTCGACGATCTCCGGCCACTTCGTCGTCGGCGGGTGGACTCCGTAGTCGAGCATCCGCTTTGCCACGTCGGCGGCGTCCTGCTCTCCGGCGCTGGCGACGAACTCGTGGTGGAACGGGCCAAAGGGCACCTCGTAGTCGATCCGCTCGGCGAGGTAGTTGGCGTTGAGCACGGCCTTCGCGCTCGCGTCGCGCAGTCCCGCGTCGCCCAGGCGCGCGATGTATGCACACGCCTGCAGGAGGACGAGCCAGTTGCCGTGGAAGCCGTGGACCTTCCCGATCGTGTGCTCCGGTTCGAACAGTTCGAAGCCGCCCTCGGTCTCGCGGACCCGCGGCGTCGGGAGGTAGGGCGCGAGGTCGGCACCGACGCCGACGGGACCCGCGCCAGGGCCGCCGCCGCCGTGGGGCGTCCCGAAGGTCTTGTGGACGTTGTAGTGCATCACGTCGAAGCCCATGTCCCCGGGCCGGGCCCGGCCGAGCAGCGCGTTGAGGTTCGCGCCGTCGTAGTACAACAGTCCCCCGGCGTCGTGGACGAGGTCGGCGACGGCCTCGATGTCCCGCTCGAAGAGGCCGAGCGTGTTGGGATTGGTGAGCATCAGCGCCGCCGTCTCCTCGCCCACCGCGGCCGCGAGGGCGTCGAGGTCGAGGCGGCCGTCGGCCCCGCCGGGCAGTTCGACCACGTCGTAGCCCGCCATCGCAGCGCTGGCGAAGTTCGTCCCGTGGGCGCTCTCGGGGACGATCACCTCCGATCGGTCCTCGTCCCGGTCCTCGTGGTACGCCCGGATCAGGGTGACGCCCGCGAACTCGCCGGCCGCGCCCGCCGGCGGTTGCAGCGACACGGCGTCCATCCCGCCGATCCGCGCGAGGTACTCCTGGAGGCGGTGATAGACCGCCAGCGTCCCCTGGAGGGTCCGGTCGGGTCGGTCGGGGTGGACGGCGGCGTCGGGGTGATCCGTCAGCGACTGGGCGAACGCGGGGTTGTACTTCATCGTGCACGAGCCGAGCGGAATCGGGCCGCTGTCGACGCCGTAGTTCATCTGTGCGAGCCTGGTGTAGTGGCGCGCGAGTTCGGGTTCGGCCACCGAGGGCAGTTCCAGCGAGTCCCGCGTCAGATCGTCGGGCAGCGGCGCGTCCTCGCCGACGGCGACGTCCGCCGTCTCCTTCTCGGCGAGGAGCGGTTCGAGGCGGTCGCCCTCGCTCCAGCGGGCCTGGTCGTAGGCCATCAGGCCACCCCCCGGAGCGCCTCGATGAGGCCGTCGGTCCGGTCGGCGACCGTCTCGGTCACACAGACCTGCAGGCGGTGCTCGTCGACGGCGTGGACGGCGTAGCCCGCGTCGAGGAGGCCGTCGCGCAGGGCAGGCGCGGGCTGGTCGGTCCGGACCTGGAACTCGCGGAAGTGGTGGCGGTCGTGGACCGGCGCGGCCAAGCCGTCGATGCCGTCGATCCGCGCCGCGAGGGCGCGCGCCTCGCGCACGCAGTCCTCGGCCAGTTCGACCAACCCTTCGGGGCCGAGCCACGCGGCGTGGATCGCCGCGCGCAGCGCCAGCCAGGCCTGATTCGTGCAGACGTTCGAGGTGGCCCGCTCCCGGCGGATGTGCTGTTCGCGGGTCTGGAGCGTGAGCGTGAACGCCCGCCGCCCGTCGGCGTCCTCGCTCGCGCCGACCAGCCGTCCGGGGACCTGCCGGAGGTAGTCCTCGCGGGTGACGAACAGCCCCAGGCCCATCCCGTAGGCGGCGCCCGTCCCGAGGGCGTCGGCGGGACCGACCACCACGTCGGCGCCGACGGTCGCGGGCGCTTCGAGGAGGGCGAGCGCGACCGGATCCGTCCCCAGACAGAACAGGGCGTCGTGCTCCGCGGCCAGGTCCCCAACGGCGGCCAGGCGCTCCTCGATGACGCCCCGGACGGTCGGGGATTCGGCGTAGACCAGCGCCGCGTCCGCGTCGAGCGCGTCCGCCAGCGCGTCCACGTCGACCGCCCCGCCGTCCATCGGGTAGGACTCGACGGCGAGGCCGGCGCCGGCGGCGTAGTTCTCGAGCGTGGCCCGCGTCCCCGCCCGGAGATGGTCGGGGACCAGGACGCGGTCGCCGCCGGTCACCCGACGGGCGAGCGTCGCCGCCTCGCCCAGCGCCGTCGCGGCGCCGTACAGCGAACAGTTCGCCACGTCCAGGCCCGTGAGATCGACCAGGAGCGACTGGTACTCGAAGAGGGCCTGCAGGAATCCCTGCGTGATCTCGGGCTGGTACTGGGTGTAGGAGGTCAGAAACTCCGGGCGCGCGGCCAGGTCCTCGACCACGGCCGGGACGTAGTGGTCGTAGTGCCCGCGACCCAGAAACTCCACGAGGTCGTCGTTGCGCCCGAGCAGTCGGCGAAACTTCCCGCGGACCGCGCGCTCGTCCCGCGATGGAATGCCGAACTCGCCGTCGAAGGACACCGCGTCGGGGATGTCGAACAGGTCGGCCTCGCTGTCGACCCCGATCGCGTCGAGCATCGCCGCCGTCTCGGCAGCGTCGTGGGGGGCGTACGGCGTCGTCATCGCGCCCCCCGCACCGCGCGACCGGCGATCCAGTGGTCACCGCGTGTCATGGGACATAGCTGTGACGCGTGCCATATCACTCCGACGGTCCACCGGGCAGTAGTTGAGACCGGTCGGTTCAATGCATATGGCCATCTGGCGCAGTTCATAAATAGTATGAAGACGTAGTCTGGGATAGAACGATGGCACGAATTACTGGCTCATATCCAGACGATCTCGATCTCCTCATCGAGGGTGCTGTCGAGGCGGGTGTGTTTGGGGGCAAGAGCGATGCGTTGCGCGAGTTCGTGCGCGAATACTTCGAGGACCACGAAAACGAGCGAATCGCAGCCGCAGTTGCACTCTACGAACGCGAGCGTATCACGCTCGGGGATGCTGCGAGACTCGCTGTTGTCGACCGGTGGACGATGCGTGATATCCTCCGTGAGCACGGTGTTGAACTTCGCCTCGGGCTCGTTGACGAAGACGACGCAGTCTACGAGGTAGAGGCAGCACGTGAACTCGAATTCGACGATGAGGACTCGTCTGATGAGGAGCCACGTGTTAAATGACAGGTCACGGTGTTCCATCGAACCCGAGCGTCCTGAACACGACTGTCCTCTCGAATTTTGCGTACATTGACCAGCTGTGGGTCGTTGCAGGGCTCTCCGGGATTTGTACGGTTCCAGTCGTTCGCGAGGAACTTGACCACGGCGTCGAGGATCATCCGTATCTTCAGTCAGCACTCGATACACTTGATGACGAAATCCTAGTCGCGACTATTTCGGATACTGTCGCAAACAGAGAAGCGGTCGTCAGTAGCCACCTCGATCCCGGGGAAGCACAGGCGTTCGCCCTCGCCGACGCACACGACGGTCGACTGCTGACAGACGACGGAGATGCCCGATCGTTTGCGAAAGACCAGGGTGTGACCGTTGTCGGGTCGGTTGGCGTTCTGTTGGCTGCAATCGATGCTGGGAAGATCGATGAAGCCACTGCTGACGGGTGGTTGTCGACGTGGATCGATGAGATCGGTTACTACGTCCCGTATCGAACAATCTCGGAGTATCGATGACGGACTTGGAGTTCGAAACGCCTGATGAGTGTGCCCGTGAACACGACGATTACTAACTAGTCTGATGGCGTGGAGACACGAAGTCGACGGCTCGAATTTCGTCACCGATTCCGACGGAGGATCAGTAATGCCGCCAAGAGAAGGCTAGCGAGCGCGACAGAAAGACCGAAACCCGGGCCACTGCTGGATGTCGAGGACGACTCCGCGTCAGTCGTGGTCTCCGTAGCCATCGTGCTCGACGTGGCTGTTGAAGATGTCGTCGGTGTGGGACTCGGTGTGGTCGTCGTATCTGGCGGAGTTGTCGTGCTCGTTGTGTTCGTGGTCTGTGACTCCTGTGGTGACGGAGTGGTGATGGCGAACGGAGAGAAGCCGTGAACGGTCGCGTGCAAGATGACGGTCGCGTTCTGCCTTCCGACGACCGTCGTCTGTCTCTCGTGCCACGACCCGTTGACGTAGTGTGCCAGCCGGAGGTCGCTCACGGAAACGTCCCGGTGCTGGAAGCGACTCGCGGGCACGCGAAGGGTCATCGTCGCGGTAGCGTTCTCGACCGACGGGGAGCCCGCGACGGCGAACGCCGCGACGGGACTTCCCGGGAGCGATCCGGGCAGTGAGGAGTTCGGCGCGAGTTCGGAGATAGTGACGTTCCCCGTTGTGGTCGCGGGGAACTGCAGTGCGCCGACCGAGCCGTTCCCGGAGAACTGCACCGTCTTCGGTCCGGACGTGTTCTCGGGAAGCGTGGCACGCTCGGTGAACACGACGCTCGCGTTCGGCGACAGTCCGGGCACATCGGACTGATTCGTTACTCGTCTGGCGGTTGTGTTCAGAGGCTGCCGGATCGTCACGGTCGCACGGTCGCTCGCGTTATCCGAGTCGGTCGCCTCGTAGGTGAACGAGTCCGTCCCAGTGAACCCTGGGTTGGGCGTGTAGGTGAACGACCCGTTCCTGGCTAGCCGGACAGCCCCGTTCGCGGGTCCCGAGATGAGACTCGCCGTGAGACCGGTGCCGTTCGGATCGTTGTCGTTGGCGAGCGTCCCGTTCGACGCCGTCACGTGGAGCGTCCGCCCACTACTGAGTGCGTACGCGTCGTCCGCAGCGTTCGGGGGCGAATTCACGAAGCCACCACCGCCACCACCGCCACCACCGCCACCATCACCGCCACCGCCACCGCCGCTCCCCGAGTTCCCGCCGTTGTCATCCGCTTGCTCGACGGTGACCGAGCGCGTCGCGGTGTCGTTTTGTGTTCGGACCAGCACCTCGCTATCGCTGGCGTCACCATCGCTGGTCTCCCACTCCAGTGTAACGGCCGTCTCGTGATCCGCTTTCAGCGTCACGGACTGGGTGTCGACCCCGGTTCCGTCGAACGCTTCGAGCGTGATCGACTGGGAACCGCTGGCCTCACCGACGTTGGTCACAGATGCAGTCACGGAGAGCGTGTCGCCTTCGGTTACGGGCGCGTTCGTCTCGGTGATTGCAATAGTGAAGTTTGCGGGTCGGGGTAGTTCGGTCACTGTGATCGTGACCGTCGCCGTATCGGAGCCGCCGTGGCCGTCGCTCGCCTCGTAGGTGAACGAGTCCTCGCCAGTGAAGCCGGAATCAGGCGTGTACTCAAACGAACCGTTCGCCCTGAGAGCGAGTGTCCCGTTCGACGGCTGTGAGACCACGCTCACCGAGAGCGGATCCCCGTTCGAGTCGGTATCGTTTTCGAGGACACCCGGTGTGACGACCGACAGCGTGCGATTCTCACGAACGGTGTACGCATCGGGGGAGGCTGTCGGTGGTGCGTTCGCTCTCCGGACGGAGACGCTCGTCGAGGCGGTGTCGTTCGCGGTCGCCACCTGCGCGGTGTAACTGCTGGCGTCATCCCTCGTCGTCGGCCAGGACAGCGTAACCGACTGCGATTCGCTCGTATTCAGCGATAGAGTGGTCGAGTCGCGCTCGGACCCACCAACGGAGATGGTGACTGTCTGGGTGCCTGTCGCCGTTCCCACGTTCTCGACGCGAGCTGTCACCGAAAGCGCGTCGCCCGCAGTGATCGGGGCGTTCGTCCCGGTGATGGTGACCGAGAAGTTCGCCTGAGAGACGGTAGTTGTGATACGGCCGGGCGCGGGCGTCTGCGCGTTCGCCTGGAGGAACGGATACGATGTCGTAGTACCCGTGCGGACCGACCAGTTGCCCGTGAAGTCAAAGCCCGTCATGTTCGTCATGGCGGCGGCTCCGTGCATCTCCGAGGTCGTCAGTCCAGAAGCGGCGCCATCGGACCAGGACTGCCCGCTAGTCACCGTGTTCCAGTAGGAGTTCGTGACTGTCGCGGAGTAGACGCCGAACGGAATCCTCCCGACGAGGCCGCCGACGTCCCGGTCGCCGGTGACGTTCCCGACGGCGTACGAGCGCGCGACCGAGCCGGAAGAGTACCCGACGAGACCGCCGACACTCGCACTGGCGGAGACGTTCCCCGTCGCGTACGCGTCGGAAATGGTGACGTACTTGTAGTTGGTTCCGACGAGTCCCCCCACGGACGTCCCGCCGGAGACTGCGCCGGTGGCGTAGGACTGCCTGATCGGGCCGTTGTTCGTCCCCACTAGACCGCCGATGTCGTTGTTCCCACCGGTCCCTGTGACCGTGACGGCCGCGTTCGAGTGGACGACCTGCCCGTCGTTGCGGCCGACGAGTCCGCCGAGCGTGCTGTAGGGACTCGTGACTGCACCGCTCACCGAGGCGTTCCGGATAGTACCCCTGCTCTCTCCGCTGAGAGCGCCGATATCGGCGAACACGCCGTTATCGAACGCCGTAGCGGCGTAGTCGACGTCGGACAGCGTGACGTTCCGCACGGTCCCGTCGCGCCCGACGGCGGCAAACAGGCCGAGGTCGCTCGTCAACGACCGATTCATCGAAAGCCCCGAGACGGTGTGTCCGGCGCCCCTGAACGTCCCGTTGAAGGGGCTGGCATCCGACCCGATCGGTTCGAACCCGGTCGCGACGGGGTCCCGCGTCTCGTAGCTGATGACCACCGCTGAACTCGTCGTCTCGGTGACGTTGACGGTTCCGTTCGCGGCGTCGACGACGGTGAAACTGACTGGGTTCCCGCCTTGCTCTGTCGTCACCGACACCGTATCGGGATCGATCGGGGCGTACGTGAGATCAAACTGTCTCGGCGCGACGAAGATCTCGGAGCTCGTCGTCCGGGTGAACGACGATTCCGTCCAGCCCGCAGTCGCCGTGGCGTCGATGTCGTTCCCGAGGGTGTAGTTCGCGTCGCGGTCCTGCCCCATCGCCTGGAGTTGCGTCGCGTTCGTGACGACGTACGGGTCGGCCTGGGTTCCCGACCCGAACATCCCGGCAGGCCCAGGGCCGCTCGCCGGCCGGTCGACCGCAATCGTTCGCGTCGCGCTGTCGTTCCCGCTGGCGACGGTGGCCGACAGTCCTGGGGTGTCGGCACTGTCGGTCGCATACGTGAACGTCAGGTTCGTCCGTCCGCCGCCCGCGAGGACGACCGGGCTCCCTGTGGAGTCGACGGTCGACCCGTTGATCGCCAGCGAGACGGTCTGTGAGCCGGCTGCCTCGCCGGTGTTCTCGACGGTCGCGTCGACTGTGACAGTATCGCCGGTCGTCACTGTCGCCGGGGCGTCCGTGATGGTCACCTCGTAGTCCGGGACTTGCTGGACCGCGAGGGTGACGGTACCGTTCGTCTCGCCCGTCGCGTTGCCATCGCGGACCTCGTAGGTGAACGAGTCCGTCCCCGTGAAGCCAGCCGCAGGCGTGTACGTGAACGAGCCGTCCCCCGACAGCGAGAGCGTTCCGTTGTCGGGTCGGCTCACAGCCGTTGCCGTCAGCGTGTCACCGTCGGGGTCGGTGTCGTTCGCGAGCACGCCGTTGGCCGCCGACACCGACAGCGTCCGGTTTTCGACCGCAGTGTAGCTGTCGTTCGCGGGCGTCGGACGGCGATTCACCGTCACGTCGCTGGTGGCGATGTCCTCGTTTGACTGCACGCCGATCGACACCTGCGGGGCGTCCGCACGCGTCGTCGCGTACCTGAACGTCCCCGTCGTGTTCGCTCCCGCCGGCAGTGCGACGGCCGTCGAGTCTACGACCGTCCCGTTCACGGTGAACTCGACCGTCTCGTTCGCGTAGCTCGCACCCGTGTTGTTGAGCCGGTAGTCGACGACGAGTCGGTTCCCGGCGTTGACCGTCCCGTTCACGTGCGTGATCGTCGTGTTGAAGTTCGCCCCGGAGGTGCCGACGGCGACGTTCGCGGTCGGGTCCACGACCGGGCTGGCGATTGAGACCTGCCCGCTCTGTGGCGTACTCGGCGTCCACGTCAGCGTGACGTTCGTCCCGTCGCCGGCAAACAGCGTGACCTCCTGGCTGTCGACGGCCGTCCCGTCGATGGCGTGTAGCACCAGACTGTCTTTCGCAGAGGACGACCCGTAGTTGTGGACGTGCGTCTGGACGGCGAGGGTGTCGCCGGTGAGGACTGGCGAGTTCGTGCCGGTGATCGTGACGCGGAACGGCGCTCGCGGCGTGCCGCCGACCTGCCAGGCGAGCTTCGGGTAGCCCGCCGCGACGCTCCAGTTGTGCTGGAAGTCGAACCCGGTCATGTTCCCGGCCGCGTACGCGCCGGTCATCTCGGCGGTGGTGAGTCCGGTCGCGCTCCCGGCCGATGTGGACTGGCCGGTTGTGTTCGTGTCCCAGAAGCCAACCGTTACAGACCCGGAGTGGCGAGAGCCGACGAGTCCACCGAGCGAGTGATTGCCGGTCACGTTCCCCGTCGCGTACGCGTGCGAAACAGTCCCATCATACAGGTACCCGACGAGCCCGCCGACGTAGCTGTCACCGGTCACGTTCCCCGTCGCGTACGCATTTATGATCTCACCGTAATTTTTTCCGATGAGCCCGCCGACGGCGCTGCCACTGCTTGAGACGTCTCCCGTGGCATAGCTGTTCTCGATCGGATTGTAATTTCTCCCAACGAGTCCACCCGTTCTGCCGTCGCCAGTGACAGTGGCGGACGCAGTCGAATTCCAGATTCCACTCTCGCTCGAGGGCCCGATGCACCCTACGAGGCCACCCGTGGAATTTCTGCCGGTGACACTCCCGTTCTCGACGGTCAGGTGCGTCAGTCGGTCGGCGGTGACCCACCCTGTGAGCCCGCCCGTGAATTTGCCGCCGGTGACGTGCGGATTCTCGACGGTGATATGTGTCAGTCGGCCGCCGGTGACCTCCCCTGCGAGTCCACCCGTGTAGTAGTTGCCGTTGGTGACGTTCGAGTTTGAGACGGTGAGATTCCGGACAGTCCCATTGAGTGTCCCAACGAGACCACCCGTCCATTGGTCGCCCGTCACGGTCGCGTTTGCGACGGTGAAGTTCCGAATCGTCCCGGTCGTGTTCCCGAACAGTCCGACGTAGTTCGCGGTCGGACGGTCGATCACCAGGTTCGAGATGGTGTGGTTCCGGCCGTCGAGCGTGGCGTCGAACGCCGCGCTCTGTGTGCCGATGGGCTCGAAGCCCTTCCCGCCGTCCCACGACGCCGCCGCGCTCGCGTCGATATCCTGGGTGAGCGCGTAGTGGGCGTTCGACGAGAGGTTGCCGTGCATCGCCTGCAAGTCGCCGACAGTGGAGACCTGGAAGGGGTCGCTCGCGGTGCCGGCGTGCGTGTTCGTGAACGCGGCGAGCGCGGGGTAACCGCTGACCAGCTGCCAGCCGTCGTAGAAGCCGAGTCCCGTCATCGTCTGGGCGGGCTGATCACCGGTCATCTCAGTGGTCGTCAGCCCGGTCGCGCTCCCGTCGGAGGTGGACTGGCCGGTTGTCTCCGTGTTCCAGAAGCTATCCGTTACAGACCCCCCGGTCTTGTACCCGACGAACCCGCCGACATCTGACGAGCCGGACACGCTCCCCGTCGCGTACGCCTGCGACACACTTCCCGAGTCAAGCTTTCCGACGAGCCCGCCGGCAGGCGAACCGGACACGCTTCCCGTCGCGTATGCCTGCGTAATGTTACCGGAATCCGTATTGCTTCCGACGAGTCCGCCGATATAGGTGTGTCCACTGATGTTGCCCGTAGCGTACGACTGCCGTATCGACCCGCGATTCGAACCGACTAATCCACCGACAGCAATTCCCCTGTTTGTTGATATATCGCCACTCGCATGAGAATCAGTGATCGTTCCTTCATTTGACCCGGCTAAACCCGCTGTAGTCTCAACTTCCACCACCGGGGATTCGATATATCGACATCCGATTTACGGGCCGGCGACAGCGGAGTGCTCTATGGAGACGAGTGCGAGAGAACGGACCGCCGTCACTCGATCTGCTCGCGGTACTCGTCGGGCGAGAGGAGTTCATCGAACCCGCTCTCGGCGTCGACGAGCAACAGCCACCCCTCGCCGAAGGGGTCCTCGTTGACCAGTTCGGGCTGCTCGACCAGCGCGTCGTTGACGGCGAGCACCTCGCCGGAGACAGGCGCGTACACGTCCGAGACGGCCTTGATCGACTCGACGACGCCGAACGCCTCGCCCGCAGTCACGCGATCGCCCGCGTCGGGGAGTTCGACGAACACCACGTCGCCGAGTTCGTCCTGCGCGAAGTCGGACACGCCGACGCGGACGCCCGCCGCTTCCTCGCGAGCCCACTCGTGGGACGCCAGATAGCGGCAGTCCCCGGGAACCTCGAAGCTCATCGTTGCAGAAACGGCGTGGCCCGGGTACGTGCCTTCTTCGGTTCGCCCCGGACGACGACGCGCACGCGACGACCGGGGTCGCGGTACTCGACGGGCAGGTACGCCAGCGCGATGGGATCGCCGAGCGTCGGGCTCATCGTCCCGCTGGTGACGTGCCCAATGGGGTCGCCGTCCGGCGTCTCCACGGCGTAGCCGTGGCGGGGCACCCCGCGGTCGATCAGTTCGAGGCCGACCAGGCGCTCGGCCGGTCCCTCGGCGTCGACCCCCTCCAGCGCGTCCCGGCCGACGAACTCGGTGTCGAGTTTCACGGCGAAGCCGATGCCCGCTTCGTAGGGGTTCCGGGGTTCGTCCTCGGGGTCGAACTCCTGCCCGGCGAGGAGAAACCCCATCTCCAGGCGCAGGGTGTCCCGTGCCCCGAGACCGCAAGGTTGGCAGTCGAACGCCGCCCACAGGTCGCGGACCTCGTCCCAGGGGCAGAGTATCTCGACGCCGTCCTCGCCGGTGTAGCCGGTCCGGGCGACCAGCGCGTCGACGCCGGCCACCGTCGCGTCGGCCAGGTCGAACCGCGCGAGGTCCCACACGTCGAGGTCGGTCTCGTCGGCGAGCAGGTCGCGGGCGTCGGGGCCCTGGAGCGCGATCATCGCGTCGTCGCGCGTGCGGTTCTCGACAGTCGCGTCGAACCCCCACGTCTCGCGGTGGGTTCGCCAGCGCTCGGCCATCGCCTCGTCGTTGCCCGCGTTCGGGACGAACAGGAACGCCGCCTCGCGGGACGCCGGGAGGCGATAGACGATGGTGTCCTCGAGCATGACCCCGTCTTCCCGGGTGATCGCCGTGTAGTGACCTTCGCCGGGGTCGAGCGCGGTCACGTCGTTGGTCGTCAGCCGCTGGGTCAGTCGCGCCGCGTCCGGCCCCGAGACGGCCACTTCCCCCATGTGCGAGACGTCGAATTTGCCGGCGGACTCGCGGACGGCGGCGTGTTCCGTTCGGATGGAGTCGAACTCGACGGGCATCTCCCACCCGCCGAACGCCGTGAAGCGCGCGCCGGCCGCCTCGTGGGCGTCGGCCAGCGGACCAGTTCGGGCCATGCGCGAGGAGAGGGCCGGCGCCGACTTACCGTTTGGCGTCACGAGCCCGATCGAGGGCGGGTCGGGTGTTCGACCGGGAACTGATGAACCGCATGTCGCGATAGCAAATGCGGCTCCGTCCGATCGCGGGGTCGGCCGATCACCGCGTCCCGCCCATCGCCATCAACCGGTCGATGCGCTCGTCCATCGGCGGGTGCGTCGAGAGCAGGCGGCTCAGCGGGTTCTCATCGTCGCCGTGAATCAACAGCGGCGTCAGCAGGCCGCGGTCGGGGTCGGCCGCCCGCTGGAGTGTCCGGAGGGCGCGGGCCAGCGCCAGCGGGTCGGTCACGGTGGCCGCGCGCCGGTCGGCCGCGTACTCGCGGCGGCGGGAGTGAGCGAGCAGCGCGAGCGTCGCCAGGAAACCCAACGCTCCGAGTGCCTGCAACGAGCGGGTCTGCAGGCGACCCAGCGGCGACTGCTGCCACCGCTCGGGACGGCCGATCAGCAGTGCCCACCCGCGGGCCAGGCCCCCCGCGAGCAGGACGACCGGCAGGACGAGCAGCCCCACCAGCACCACCAGCACCTGCGCGAGGCTGTAGGCCAGCGACTGGAGCAGCGCGTCCCGGCCCTCGAGGTGGGCGAGTTCGTGGGCCAACAGCGCGTCCATCTCGTCGGGGTCGAGCAGGCCGAACAGCCGTTCGTCGAAGACGAGGGTCCCGTTCCCGCCGCCGACGGTGAACGCGTTCGGGGCCGGGAGCCGGGCCACCAGCACCCGCGGTACCGGGACGTTCATTTCTCCAGCAAGCGCCTCGAGGCACCGGTAGTAGCCGGGCGCCCGCGCCGGCGTGAGTTCGACTGCCCGCAGAGACCGCTCGAGGCGGTAGGTCCCGAAGCGGTAGCTCAGGTAGCCGAGGACCAGCGCCCCGACGACGACCGCCGCGACCGTCGCGAGGGGGTCCGGGGGAGCGAGCCACAGCAGCGTCAGCAGGCGCACGGCGAGATACGCGACGAGCAGGTAGCCCGCGAGCACCGACACGCCGGCGACGGCCGACACGAGCCGACGACCGCGCATACCGACGCGTAGGGCCGGCCGCGACAAACCGGTGTCGGGGCCGTCATTCGGGGTCGACCCGGGGTCGTCATTCGGGGTCGTCGCCCGGCACAGGGTCGTTCCATCCGATATCGAGCCGGCGTCGTCACTCGGCGCCGCCGCCCGGCACCGAGGTGGCGCCGAGGTGAGACCGGATGGCGTCGGCCGTCGCCTCGCCGACGCCCTCGACGTCCCGGAGTTCGTCGGGGCTGGCCGAGCGGACGCCGTCAACGCTCCCGAACCGGCGGAGGAGCCGCTTGCGCGTCTCGGGGCCGACGCCCGGCACGCCGTCCAGCGCCGTCGCCACCTGATCCCGGACCGTTCCGTGATACTGGACGGCGAAGCGGTGGGCCTCGTCGCGGACTCGCTGACAGAGGTGGAGGTGGGGCGCGTCGTCGGGCCAGTCGTGGACGCCGTCGGGCGTGACGACCAGTTCCTCCGCCTTCGCGAGCGCGACGGCGGGTACGTCCCACCCCGTCTCCGCGAGGGCGCCCCGGGCGGCACCGAGTTGCCCCTCGCCGCCGTCGACGAGCAACAGGTCGGGGTCCGGGCGGTCGTCGCGGCCGTCGAGCGCGCGCTCGGCCCGCCAGCGCACCAGCGCGCGCATGCTCTCGTAGTCGTCGTTCCGGTCGGGGAGCTTCTTGCGCCGATAGTCCGATTTCTCGGGGTCGCCGTCGACGAAGGTGACGTTCGAGCCGACGGTGGCCCTGCCCCGAGCGTGGCTCACGTCGAACCCCTCGACGCGGTCGGCAGCCGGAAGGCCGAGTTCGGCCGCTAGCGCCCCGGGGGCGTCACGCTCGCGGGTCGAGCGGCGGGCGTTTTTCAGCGCCAGTTCGATCAGCGTCGCCTCCCGCCCCGCCCCGGGCACGCGCACGTCGACGCCTTCGCCGGCAAGCCAGTCCTCGATGTCGGGGTCGGCCGGCCGCTCTGAACACAGCACCGCGTCGGGCAGGTCCCGCTCGGCGTAGTACTGGGCGAGGAAGGCCGAAAGCACCGCACCGACCCCCTCGCCCTCGGGGGCGTCGAGGCGGTGGCGCTCGCGCTCGATCAGTTGCCCGCCCTCGGCGTGGAGGCGCGCGACGGTCGCGCGCTCGCCCTCCCGGACCGCCCCCAGCACGTCGACGGCCTCGCCGCCCTCGTGATCCCGGACGGCGGCGTCGCTGTCCCCGTGCAGCGTCTCGACGGCCGCCACGCGGTCACGGAGGTTCGCCGCACGCTCGAACTCCCGTTCCTGGGCGGCCTGTTCCATCGCCCGGCGGAGCGGCTCGAGGAGTACGCCCGTCTCGCCCTCGAAGAACCGCTCGACGGCAGTCACGTCCCCGGCGTAGTCGGCGTCGCTGATCTCCCCCGTACAGGGAGCCGAACACAGCCCCATCTCGTAGTCCAGGCAGGGCCGGTCCCGGCCCGCGTACTTGTGGTCAGAACAGCCCCGCAGGCCGTAGGTCTCGCGCAGCGCCTTCACGACCGTCTCGACGCGGCCCTTGTCGGTAAAGGGCCCGTAGACGGTGGCGGCCTCGTCGGGGTCGCGAGTCACCTCGATCCGCGGGACCGGGTGGTCGGTGAGCTGCACCAGCGGGTAGGACTTGTCGTCCTTCAGGCGGACGTTGTACGGCGGCTGGTGGCGCTTGATGAGGTTGGCCTCGAGCAGCAGGGCCTGGGTCTCGGTGTCGGTGACCGCCACCGCGACGCGCTCGGCCGCGGCGACCATCCGCGCGATGCGCTCCGAGCGGGGGTCGGCGTAGGATCGCACCCGGTCGCGGAGGTCGACGGCCTTGCCCACGTACAGGACGCGCTCGCCGGCCTCGAACCGGTAGACGCCCGGCTCCGCCGGCAGGTCACTGGCCCGCTCCCGAACGCCGCTTGAATCCATCGGGACGGCGTTGGCGCCCCGCGGCTTTGAACGTCACGCTCAGCGCCGGCGTTCCAGCAAGCCGTCACTGCCGGGGTCCGGGACGCCGTCGGGAAACAGGGCGTCCCGCAGGCGGTCGAGAGCCGCCTCGTCGTCGGGCGCGGAGAGACGCAGGTCGTCGTCATCGCCGGCCACCTCGACGACGAGTTCGCGCTCGCGGCCCCAGACGTACACCGCCAGGGGCACCAGCCCGAAGACCAGCGCCAGCCCGCCGAACGCGACCAGCAGGTCGTCGAGGCGGGTCAGCAGGGACAGCAGCGACTGCATCCCCTCGAGCACGCCCCCGATGCCGAGGTTGCCGGCCCCCGCGCCGTTCAGCGCGACCCCGCCGAGCAGGCCGTCGAGGTCGATCACCAGTCCGGCGATCAGCATCACCGCCCCCGTCAGGACGGCCTTGACGCCGAGTTCGAGGAAGCGCCCGTCACCGGTCGCACGCTCCGCGAGGCCGACCACGTTGGGGCGATCGGCGGACGCGAAGTTCGCGCCGTCGCGGTCGGGCGTGAACGCCAGCACCCGGTGGCTCGTCACCACGACGCCGCCCGCCCCCACTTCGACCGTCTCGCGGACTTCCTCACCGTCGTACAGCAGTTCGTCGACCCGCTCGATCCACCGCGGCATCACCGGCTCTTGGCCGTCATCCGTTATCAAACGCCGCCTCGAACGGCGGGAGGTCGCCGTCCTCGAATGACAGCCGGCGCGGGCGGCCGACGGTGGCGTCCTCGCAGGCCTCGAGTTCCGGGATCAGCGCTTCCGAGACGAGCAGTTCGCCGGGCTCCATCGTGTTCCGGATGCGCGCGACCCGCAACTCGGCTGGGTCGGGACGGCCGGTGACCGACGGCGCGAGCGTCAGTGCGCTCTCGTCGTCCGGGACGACGAGGGGCAGTTTCGCCCGGCGGGTCTCGCCGCTGGTGGCGATGTTGCGGTACGTGTCCGCGAGGTCGATGTCGGCGACGAGGTCCCGGTGGGCCAGGTCGGCCAGCCCCACGCCCAGCGCGTTACCGTGGGAGGGCGCGGTCAGCGACCGGACGTACACCCGCGTCACGTCGGGCTCGTCGGGTTCGGCCTCGCCCCGGAAGTAGGTCCGCCCGAGGACGTTCGTGTCCATGCCGGTGCCGCTGACCTCCTTGCCCATCTCGTCGACGACGAGCAGGTCGAGGTCATCCACGGGCAGGGTCGCCAGTTCGCGCTCCGCGCGGGCCAGCAGTTCGGGCTCCCGGTCGAGGATGGCGTCGACGGGGACGCCCTCGACGTGGGTCGCGCGGTCGTCGGCGTTCTCGACGAGGGCGACGCCGCCGAGGATCGGCAGTTCCTCGAACAGCACCCGCGCCCGGCGTCGGATCTCGGCGCCCATGTCGCCGGTCAGCGCCGCGTTGTGCATCGCCTCGGCCCCGCGGTGGTTGCCCATCCCGATGACGGCCATCTTGCAGAGACCGGACTCGATGCGGTCGCCGAAGTCGGTGTGGGGCTTGACGCGGTTTGCCAGCAGGATCGCGTCCGCCCGGGCGGCCGCGCGGTCGGCGTTGACCGGCGTCCCGTCGACGCTGCCGGCCTCGATCACGTCCATCGTCGCCTCGATGGGACAGCCGAGCCGTTCCTCGGTGATTCCCAGGTCTTCGAGGACGGCCCGCTGGCCCTCGGCGGTCGCGCCGCCGTGGCTCCCCATCGCCGTGACGACGAACGGTTCGAGGTCGCGGGCCGCCAGCGCGTCGACGGCCCCCGCGAGGACCGCCGGCATGTCCCGGATGCCGCGGCTCCCGGCGGTTATCGCGACGCTGGCGCCGGGGGAGAGGGCCGCGACGCCGGGCAGGTCGGCCACGGCGTCGCGGCCGGCCGCCTCGGGGTCCTCGAGTTGGCTCGTCTCGCGCTCGACCGTGACCGGCGCGAACTGCGGGAGGTCCGCCGCCGTCACGTCGTTGGCCTCGGACAGCACGTCCGGACCGGGTACGGACAGCGTGAGGTCGGGCATACCCGCCGTACCGTCCGCACGCCCATAAGCCCGCCGCGAGGTTTCGTACGGGTTCTTGCGAGCTAGTCCCGTCTCGACCGCACGACGTCGTGCGGTCGGACCCGTATACAGTCGCAAAATCCGTCTCAGTCGACGGGCAGGTCCGCCCGCTTACCCGGCCATCCGCACGGCCACGTCGACGGCCTCCAGCAGGCTGGCCTCGCTGGCGACCCCCTCGCCCGCGATGTCGAAAGCGGTCCCGTGATCGACGCTCGTGCGGACGATGGGCAGGCCGATCGTGACGTTCACGCCCGAGACGGCCTCCCCGCCCGCGAACCCCAGCATCTTGATCGGGATGTGACCCTGGTCGTGGTACATCGCGACCACGGCGTCGAACGCGCCCCGGGCGGCTCGGACGAACACGGTGTCGGGCGGTTCCGGGCCCACGGCGTCGACGCCCGCCTCCCGGGCGCGCTCGACGGCCGGTTCGATGGTTTCCCGCTCGGCGTCGCCCAGCAGGCCGCCGTCGCTGGCGTGGGGGTTCAGCCCCGCCACCGCGACGGTGGGGTCGGCGACGCCAAGCCGTCCCAGCGCCTCGCCGGTCAGGCGGACCGTCTCCACGACCCGCTCGGTCGTCACCAGGTCACAGGCCTCCCGCAGCGGGACGTGCGTGCTGACGTGGGTCACCCGCAGGTCCCCCTCGACGAGCAACATCGCGTAGCTGTCGGTGTCGGTGTAGTCGGCGAGCATCCCCGTGTGGCCGGCGTAGTCGCTGCCGGCCAGCGCGGTCGCCTGCTTGTTGATCGGGGCGGTCGTGATGGCGTCGACGGCGCCCGACCGCGCGAGTTCGATGGCGCGCTCGACGTAGGCGAGGCTGGCCGCGCCGTTCGCCTCGCGCACCTCGCCGCGCACCAGGTCCGCGACGTTGTCCAGATCCAGCACCGGCACGGCGTCGGGGGAAAACGACGCCGCGTCGACGTCGTCCACGCGCTCGACGCCCAGGTCGAGGCCACACACCTCGATCGCGGCCGCGATCACGTCCGCGTCGCCCACGACGACCGGGCGCGCCCGCTCGCGCATGGCCGCGTACCCCCTGGCGATTATCTCGGGGCCGATTCCGCCCGGATCGCCCATCGTCACGGCGACGGTCGGCAGGTCACACATTGGTGTCCCGGAGGCGGTCCAGACAGTTAACGATGGCCGACGGGCCGCCGAACCCCCCGGCCTTCGTGACGACGGGCGTCCCCGCGGCGGCGCCGTCGGCGAACCGTCCGAGCGGGACGCCGTCGGCAACCGCCGCGCCCGAGAGGTCGATCGCCGTCGCGTCCAGTTCCCGCGCGGCGGCCACCGCGAGGTCGCCCCCGGTGAGGACCAGCCCCGATGGGTCGCCCGCGAGTGCGCGCCCGGCCGACCGCGCCAGGCCAGCGGCCACCCGCTCGCGGACCGCCGCGGGATCGAGCCCCGCACGCTTGCCGGCCGCCAGCGTCCGATCGACGGCCGCCCGGTCGGTCGCGGCGGTCAGCACCGCGGGTTCGCCCGCTCGCAGGCGTTCGGCCGCGCGCGTGCCCGCACGGTCGGTTTCGCCCTCGTCCACTCGTTCGACGTCGCTCTCGCCGACCCGTTCACCGTGACTCTCGCCCGCGATCAGCGCCGTCGCGTCGAGTTCGACGACCTGCTCGTCGGGGACCCGGGCGAGCTGCTCGAGCGTCGCGGGGTTGACGCTCCCGGCGACGGCCAGCGGCGCACCAGCAGGGACGGGAGGGGGAGTCACCGCTCCCCGCTCGGCGTCCGGCGGCGCGACGTGGGCCGCGAGGCCGCCGCTGCCGACGTACAGCGGATCGAACCGCGCGCCGGCGGCCGCGACGGCCGCGAGGTGGTCGGCGTCGGTGGCGTCACAGACCACGACCGGCGGGCCGTCGGTCGCGTCGAGCGCGGCCCCGACGCGGGCGGCCACGGCGTCGGCCCCCTCCTCGACGGCGGACAGGGAGACGTGCGTAACGGGCCCGACCGGCGCGAACAGGTCGGTCAGCGCGGCCGTCGCCGGCCCGTTCGCGTCCGCGGCGTACTCGCTCTCGTCGACCGGCGTCCCGTCGACGGCGTGGACGCCGCCCTCGGTGGTGCGCCCGGCGGCCGGGAAGGCGGGCGCGACCAGCGCCAGCTGCGCGCCCGTCCGCGCGAGCGCGGCCTCCACCTCGCTGGCGACGTTGCCCCGCAGCGTCGAGTCGACCTTCTTGTACACGAGGCGGGCCGTCGACGCGCGGACGGCGCGATCGACGGCCGCGGCGGCGCTCTCGGCGTCGTCGTAGCGGCTCTCGGTCGTCACCGACAGGACCGGGACGCCCCCGTCCCTTTCGCCGTCGCCGTTCCCGCCCCCGCCGTCGATGCGGACTCTGGTCCCGTACCCGCGGGCGGCGAAGCCGTGGGCGGTGTCGGTCGCGCCCGTGAGATCGTCGGCGACGACCAGCGCGGCGTGCATACCTGCAGTAGTCCGGGCGGGTCCAAAACCGTCGCGGAATCCGTATGGGGCGGGAGCGGTCGGTTCCCCTCACCGGGTGTGGGAACTGCCGATACCACCGGAATCACCGGCTATGGTGCCGTCTCCACCGCCGATCCCGCGCGGAACTGCTGTTTCGAGCTACGTGTCGGGCATTCGTGTTCGTGATGGAAGTTCGTACACCGTATCGGCCGATCGGTGAAAACAGATACGGAACCCTTAACCGTGCAGTCGACGGATGTCCAGTTGCAATGGCAAACGGTAAGGTTGATTTCTTCAACGACACTGGCGGCTACGGATTCATTTCGACTGAGGACGCGGACGAGGACGTTTTCTTCCACATGGAGGACGTTGGCGGTCCGGACCTCGAAGAAGGACAGGACGTCGATTTCGACATCGAACAGGCCCCCAAGGGCCCGCGCGCGACGAACGTCGTCCGCAACTAATTACGAGTCGTAGCCGTCGTCTCCCGACGACGCGCTACCGATACTGATTCCTGGGACTGTCTACCGGCACGGCTGCACGCCGTCGTGCGGTCGAGACGGGAGTGGTTCGCACGAATCAGTATGACTCAGTTCTCTCGAACGTGTCAGGCCCGTAGCCGACGGTCCGACGACAGTTTACAAGCCCCCGCGGGGGCAAGTCCGGGTATGGCCGAGACTCGGTGCTGGCTGGTCGAGCGCGACTACTGGGACGAGGACCTCGTGACGCTGGTGTACGCGACGCCGGACGGCGAGCGGGCGGTCACGCTGCAACTCTCGACGACGCTCCTCGTACAGGACCCGCCGACGGCCGCCCGCACGGTCGCCGACGAGGACCTGGAGCGGGTCGCGGACCCCGACGACCGGGCGCGCTACGCCCGCGAGGCGTCGCGGGTGGCCGAGCGCCACGACCCCGACGACGAGGTGTGACCCGCGCCGCGAACGACAGCCTACAAGCCCCCGCGGGGGCAAGCCGGGGTATGGCAGAGCGCCGGTGCTGGCTGGTCGAGCGCGACTACTCGGACAAGGGCCTCGTGACGCTGGTGTACGCGACGCCGGACGGCGAGCGGGCGCTCCGGATGCAGCGCTCCTCGAACATGCTCGCGCGCTCGCCGGTGACCGCCGCTCGCGACGTCGAGGCGGCCGACCTCCAGCCGGTCGCGGACCCCGGCGACCGGGAGCGGTACGCCGGGGAGGCCGCGCGGATGGCCGAGCGCCACGACCCGGACGACGAGGTGTGAGCGCCGCCGGGCGAGGACCGTGAGCGGTCGCCCACGAGATTTATGCCGAGTCGGACCGCACAGTTCCCTCACGACTGTGCAGTCGAAGCGACGAGACGACGTCACGCGCTCCGATCGGGAGGCGACCCGTGGCTAGCGACGGGTCGTCGTTCGAGGCCGGGGAGCGCGACTACCCGCGGGTCGCGCTGGTCGCGCTGGCGCTCGTGGCGGCGCTGCTCGCGGCGGCGACGCTGCCGGCGCTGGCGCCTTCTGGGACGGCCAGTCCGGCCGAGTCGCTCGTGCCCGTTCCGGGTGACCCGTTCGGGGGCGGGTCCGGGGGCATCGGCGACAGCGGCGGCGGCATGGGCGCGCTCAGTCCCGGCGCAAGCACGAGCGTCGGCGGCGATCTATCGTCCTCGCTGCGCTCGCAGGACAGCGAGATTCACTTCGTGGTCCACAGCCCGAGGGCCGGCTACTGGCGGACCGGCGCCTACGACGTGTACACCGGCAGCGGGTGGCAGCGCACCGCGGCGGTCCGGACCGGCGATCCGCCGCTCGCGACGGGCCCGGCCGACGCCGGCCAGGTGTCCTACCGGGTGCGGCTCAACCACACCGCGCGGGCGCTCCCGACAGTCTGGCGCCCCCGCGCCGTCCAGGGCGTCCCGGTGAACGTCACGGCCTTCGGTGGGGTACGGTCCCGCCGGGCGCTGCCGTCGGGGACGACCTACGCGGCCCGCAGCGTCCGCCCGCCGCGCGACCCGGCGCTGTTGCGGACCGCGGGGCGGGACTACCCCGCCGATATCGAGGAGCGGTACACGCAACTCCCCTCGGGGACGCGCCGTCGCCTCGGGCCGTTCGCGGACAACCTGACGGCCAACGCCTCGAGTCCCTACGCGACGGCCCAGCGTATCGAGAGCTGGCTCGAGGCCAACAAGGAGTACTCGCTGAACGTGAGCCAGGCGCCGGACGGCCACGTCGCGAGCCAGTTCGTCTTCGAGATGGACCGGGGGTACTGTGAGTACTTCGCCACGTCGATGGTGGCGATGCTCCGGACGCAGGGCGTGCCCGCCCGCTACGTCGTCGGCTACTCGACCGGCCAGCGCCGCGGCGCGGACACCTACGTCGTCCGCGGGATGAACGCCCACGCCTGGGTCGAGGTGTACTTCCCCGACGTCGGGTGGGTCCGGTTCGATCCGACGCCCGGGCGCGAGCGCCTGGCTGCCGAGCAGCGGGCCTTCGGGCGCCAGGAGGACGGGCAGTACAACGTCACGGAGACGGGCAGCCCCGGCGAGCAGTTCTCGACGCCGCCCGCCGGGAACGACACTGCGCCCGCGACGACGCCGACCCCGACGAACACGCCCACACCGACCACCACTCCGACGCCGACCACGCCCACGCCGGCCGCCGACGAGTACGACGTGGAACTGAACCGGTCGGTGGCGCCTGGCGCGCCCGTCACCGTCACCGTGACCCGGGGCGACCGTCCCGTGGTCGGCGCGGCGGTGCTGTTCAACGGCGACGCCGTCGGGCGGACCGACGACCGGGGGGAGGTCGTCGCGACGGTGCCCTACGCCGACCACCTGAACGTCGCCGTCAGGGGCGGCCGCGTCGCCGACGGCGGGAAGGGATCGGCGTCGAGCGCCGTGGCGACGGTCGACACCATGGCGGCGGTCGACACCGTGGCGACGGCCGAGGGGTCGACGGCCCCCATCCTACCGACGCCCGAGGGGACGACGATCCACCGGAAACTGCCCGGTCGGCCGGCGGCCGACGCCAACGCGACCTACGACGTGCCGACGACCGCCTCGCTGTCGGTCAGCGGGACCGTCGCCACCGGCCGGACCGTCACGGTCGTCGCCACCGTCGACGACGCGCCCGTCCGGGAGGCGAGCGTGCGACTCGACGGCCGGCGGGTCGGTCGGACCGACGCCCGCGGCCGGGCCGAGGTGACGCTGCCGGACGACCCCGGGCAGGTGCTCCTGTCCGTCGAGCGGGGCGCCGTCGCGGGCAACCGGACGCTGTCGCTCGCCGCGCTGAACGTCAGCGTCGCCCCCGCGTTCCCGCTGGCGCTGCCGGGGACGGGCCTGCGGGTGAACGCGACGCTCGGCGGCGACCCGGTGGCCGGCGCGCCCGTCCTGGTGAACGGGCGACGCGTCGGCACGACCGGCGTCGACGGCACCGCGACCGTCTCGCTCCCGCTCGCGGGGTCGGCCACTGTCGCCGTCGGCCGGTACGGCCAGACCGCCACGGCGACCGTCGGCGGCCTGTTCGTCAATCTCGCGCTGGTCCTCGCGGCGCTGGCGCTCCTCGTCGCGGGCGCCGCTGTCGCCGTCAGGCGTTACGATGTCACGCCAGCGCGGATTGTCGCGGCCCTGCGCGCCGCCGGCGAGCGAGTCGTCGCGGCGCTCGTCGGCCTCGGCGCGGCCGCCGACGGCCTGATCGCGCGCCTGCGTGAACGTGTGCGCCTGACCGTCGCGCACCTCCGCGCGCTGCTCGCGGGCCGGCGGACGCCCGCCGACCTGGCGGCGGCACTGCGCGGGTGGGGGCAGGCACGCACTGCGGCGGCGCGCTCGCTCGGCCGGCACGACCACGCGGGCGCGAACGGGGGGGAGGCGGTCCCCGAGGCGCGCCGCCGGATCAGGGCTGCCTGGCGGACGCTTCTGGGCGAGGTGTCGCTGGCCCGCCCCCGCCGGCAGACGCCCGGCGAGATCGCCGCACACGCCGTCGAACGCGACGGGCTCCCCCCGGACGCGGTGGCGACGCTCCGTGACGCCTTCCGCGCCGTCGAGTACGGCGACCGCGACCCCGGCGAGCGCGTCGCTGCGGCGGAGCGGGCCCGCGCGGCCATCGAGCGTGTCGCGAACGAGCGCGACGGGCAGGAGGTGCCCGAGTGATGCGGTTCCGCGTGGCCGTCTTCGGGGCGCTCGGCGTCCTCGCGACGCTCGGCGCCGCGGTAGCGGTGCTGGCCCCCGACCTCGTTGCGTCGTTCCTCCCGGCGGCGTCCCTCGGCGGCGACGCCCGGCGGATGCTCCTGCTCGCGAGCGGGGCCGTCGCGCTGTTGCTCCTGTGGCTTGGTCACGGGTCGGCGGGCGAGACGCCACGGTCCGACGCGTTCGACGCGCTGGCCGATCGACCGCCGGAGGCGGTGACGGCCGCCCGCGGTCGACGGACGGCGGCGGAACTCGACGCCCGGATCGGCGCGGCTGTCGCGGGCGACGAGGAAGCGCTGTCGGGAGTCCGGGACCGCCTGCGGGAGGCGGCGACGACGGCCTACGCGGGCGGCGCCGGCGTGGACCGCGAGACGGCGCGAACCGTCGTGCTCCGCGGTGAGTGGACGGGCGACGAGACGGCGGCGGCCTTCCTGGCGGGCGAGGCGGGCCCGGCCCACTCGCCGGCCGACCGCCTCCGCCTGTGGCTCGACCCCGGGAGCGAGCGCGAGCGCCGGATCCGTCGGGCCGTCGCCGCGACGCGCGCGCTCGAGGAGGGGTGGGCGTGACCCGCGTCACGCGCTGGGGCGGCGCGCTCGCGGGGACGCTCGCGCTGGCCGCGCTGGCGCTGCTGACGGCCGCGCCCGTCCTGTTCGCCGCGGCGGCCGTCCCGCTGACCTACGTGCTGTACGGCGCCCTCTCGCGGGTGCCCGACGGGACGGCGCTGCGAGCCGAACGGACCGTCGCCGCCGCCGACCCCGCGCCCGGCGACCGCGTCCCCGTCGAACTGACCGTCGAGAACGCGGGCGAGGCGACGCTGACCGACGTGCGCGTTGTCGACGGCGTGCCCGAGGAGCTGGCGGTGGTCGACGGCACCCCCCGGGCCAGCACGTCGCTCCGCCCCGGCGAGCGGACCACTGTCGAGTACGAACTGCTCGCCAAGCGGGGCAGCTACGGTTTCGAGGCGCCAGCCGCGCGTGTCCGCCCGCTGGCTGGCACCGAACGAGCGGGCGGCCGCCTGCCCGTCGCCGGCGACGCCGAACTCGAGTGTGTCAACGTCGTCAGCGAGGTCCCTCTCTCCGATGCGACGCTCCCCCGGGCGGGCACCCGACCCACCGACAGCGGCGGCAGCGGCGTCGAGTTCCACGCCACCCGCGAGTACCGTCCCGGCGACCCCGTCACCCGCATCGACTGGCGCCGCTTCGCCAAGACGGGGACGCTCACCACCGTCGAGTACCGCGAGGAGCAGGCCGTCCGGACCGTCCTCGTGATCGACGCCCGCCCCGTCTCGCGCGTGACTCCGGAGCCGGGCTACCCGACGGGGGCGGAGCTGTCGTCCTACGCCGCCGAGCGCCTGTTCGACGCGCTCGGGCGGACGAGCGTCCTCGCGAGCGTCTGTGCGGTCGGCCTCTCGGACGCCCACGTCCCGGGGGGCCTCGACCCTGACGGGCTCGCCTGGGCCGGCCCGGAAGGCGGCGGCCACCTCGCGGCCCGGGCGGCCCGGGTGTTCGACGGCGTCGGCGCCGCGGCGCGGGCAGCGGCGACGAGACCGAACGGGACGCCGGCGGGCGGTCCCGGACCACAGGCGACCCCGGATGGTCGACCGACCGCGGCCGACGGTGGCCCGACGGGACCGGACGGCGAGCCAGCGGGAGCGGCCAGCGGACGCGGAACGAACGGCGAGTCAGCGGGAGC
>JBDGUH010000009.1:0-4707 GCA_042216055.1 Haloarculaceae archaeon | reverse complement strand
CAGCGGGAGCGGCCAGCGGACGCGGAACGAACGGCGAGTCAGCGGGAGCAGCCAGCGGACGCGGAACGAACGGCGGGCCGAGGGCCAGCGGAGCGGGGAGCGCCGCCGCCGGCCGGTCGGGAGCCACGAGTGGAGAACCCGCGACAGCCGACCTCGACCCCTGGGCCGCACGGGTGCTGGCGCGACTCCCGCCGACGGCGCAGGTCGTCGTGTTCACGCCGCTGCTCGACGAGTGGGGCGTCACGCTCTCGCGGGCGCTGACCGCACGCGGGTACCCGACCATCCTCGCCAGTCCGGACGTGACGGGCGCGACGCTGGGCGGCGAGGTGGCCGCCATCGAGCGCGGGCAGCGCCTCGGCCGGGTCGAACTCGCCGGCGCCAGCGTCATCGACTGGAAGCGCACCGAACCGATCGACACCGCGCTCAGGGCGTCGCTCGTGGAGCTGTTCGACTCGTGACCCGTCCACGCACCACCAGCGCGGCGCTCGCGGCGCTCGTGAGCCTCGCGGCCGTCGCGGTCGTGGCGCGCGCGGCGTCGGTGACGGCCCCGGCCGCGCTCAGCAGTGCCGGGGCGGTCCTGCTGGCCGTCGCGCTGTGGGCCGCCGGGCGCGAGCGCTACCGCGCCGCGGCCACCTTCCTCGCGAGCCTGCTCCTCCTCCCGGTCGGGATCGGCGCCTTCGCCGCCACCGCCGGGACCGTCCTGGTCGTCGCCGGGCGGACCTTCCCCGTGCCGTCGCTGGCCGAGGTGCCGCCCGCCGTGATCCGGGTCGCCGCCCGCTCGCTGGTCGTCGTCGGGGCGACCCTCGCCGTGCTGGGGGCGGCGACGACCCCCCGGGCCGCGCTCGATCGAACGAGCATCCGACGGCTGTCGAGCGCGACGCTCGCCACCGCGATCCCCCCGTTTCTCGCGGGCGGCGTCCTGTCGGTCACCGCGCTGCTGACCGCCTCGGGGTCGGGTGCCGACGCGCTCGTCGGGCAGGCGATCGACGCGTTCCGGACGCTGGTCTTCCGGCCGTCCCCGACGCGCCCGCACTTGCCCACGTTCGCGCTGGTGGTCGGGAGCGGCATGCTGGCCGCCGGCAGCGCCGTGCGCGCCCTCCCGCTGGCGGAACTGACGACCGGGCGCGCGACGGCCGCCGACCCGCGCTCGCCGCTCGGCCTGCTCGAGCGGATCCCGGTGTGGGCCGGAGCGGCCCTGCTCCTGGCGGTGCCGGTCCTCGTGCCGATCCAGGTGTCGGTGTCGACCCGGGCGCTGGCCGGGACGCTCGGTCCCGCTCTCTACCGGGCGCTGACAGCGCTGACGACCGCGCCCTGGCTCCGGACGCTCGGCTGGTGGCTGTTCGTCCTCGGCGCCGCCGTCACCCTGCTGGTGCAGGCGGTCGTGGTACTGGCGCGGCGCTCGACCGACCGGGTAGCGGCGACTGTCGCACCGTTCGCCGCCGGGGCCGTGTTCGTGCTCGGCGCGTTCGTCGTCGCGCGGCCCGTCACGGACGCCGGAGTGAACTGGCTCGCGGCCACGCTGCCGGGCGACTACGGGACCGTCGCAGGCGATGTCGGCCGCTCGGTCGTCGCGCTGTTCGGGCCGACGGCGGTCGTGCTCCTGTTGGTGACGGGCCTCCTGCTGCTCGTGGCCGGCGGCGTCGGCGTGCTGTGGCTGGGCGCGGCGGCGGGCTATCTGGACGACCGGACCGCCGGCGTGACGCTGGCCGCGGCCGGCCCCTTCCTCGCGGCGGCGGCCGCCGGCGCGCTCGGGGTCGCGCTTCCGATCGTCCTCGCGGGGCTGGTCGCCGCGCTCGTCGCCTGGGACGTCGGGGAGTTCGGCGTGACGCTGGCCGACGAAGTGGGCCACCGGGCGTCGACCCGGCGGGCCGAACTCGTCCACGCGGGCGGCGCCGTGGCCGTCGGCGCGGTCGGTGCGGGCGTCGCGACCGGCCTCGCGGACCTCGCGGGCGGCCCGCTGCTGGCGACCGGCGAGACGGTGCTCGCCGGCCTGCTCGCGGGGCTGGCGGGACTGGCCTTCCTGACGGTCGCGCTCCGGTAGACCGACGAACGATCGACCGGCGGGGAGGAGACGGCGGTCAGGGAGAGACGGCGGGCACGTCCACGCGGTCGCGCACGTCCCTGACGACGGCCGCCGGGTCGACCCCGCGGACGCTGGCGTCGGCGGTCAGCACGAGGCGGTGGGCGAAGGCCGGCACCAGCACGGCCCACACGTCGTCGGGGACGACGTAGTCACGGCCGGCGATCACGGCGTGGGCGCGGGCGGCCTCGAACAGGCGCTGGATGCCCCGCGGCGAGACGCCCACGCCGACCCGGTCGTCGGCGCGGGTCTCCCGTCCCAGTTCGATCACGTAGTTGCGCAGTTGCCCGTCCACGTCGACGCGCTCGGCGACCCGCTGGAGCTGCGGGATGCGCTCGCCCGGGAGCACCGCCTCCACGCTTGGCGCCTTCGCCTCGCGGGCGGCCCGCCGGTCGATCAGCGCCCGCTCGCCCTGGAAGTCGGGGTAGCCGATGGCGGTCTTGAGGACGAACCGGTCGCGCTGGGCCTCCGGCAGGCCGAACGTCCCCTCCTGCTCGACGGGGTTCTGCGTGGCGATGACGAAGAAGGGGTCGGGCAGGTCGTGGGTCTCGCCGTCGACGGTGACCTGCCCCTCGCCCATCGCCTCGAGCAGCGCCGCCTGGGTCTTGGGCGGCGCGCGGTTGATCTCGTCGGCCAGCACGATGTTGGCGAAGACGGGCCCCGGCGTGAACTCGAAGGTGCCGGCGCCCTCGTTGTACACGTTCGAGCCGGTGATGTCGGCCGGCAGGAGGTCCGGCGTGAACTGGACGCGGGAAAACGAGAGGTCCAGCGCGTCGGCGAACGAGCGGGCGGTCAGCGTCTTGCCGGTGCCGGGCACGTCCTCGAGCAGAACGTGGCCCTGGGCCAGGACGCCCGTCAGTACGGTTTCGAGGAACTGGTCGTCGGCGATGACCGCGCTACCCACCGCCTCGAGGATGTCGGCGCAGGCCGCGCCGGCCGTCTCCGGATCCATACGGACACCCAGGCACGCGGGAAAATAAGTGTGGTCACGGTCGCGGTGCGAGCGGGGGTAGCGGTTTGTCCCTCGAGCACCTACGGGCAGGCGGACCACGGCTCCAGGAACCCATGACAGACTCACTGTCCCCGTCAACCGACGGACGCCCCGGGACGGCAGCCGGGAAACCGCCGGGCCCCGACGGCCTCCCCTTCGTCGGGAACGTCCGTACGTTCGCCGCCGATCCGCTGTCCTTTGTCACTAGCACCGCCCGCGAGTACGGCCCGATCGCCAACTATCGGGTCGGCCCGTACGAGATCTACCAGCTCAGCGACCCCGACCTCGTGAAGCAGGTCCTCGTCGACCGGAACGAGCGCTACGTGAAAGGCGAGGTGTTCGACCGGACGCTCGAACCGGTGCTCGGCCAGGGGTTGCTCACGAGCGAGGGCGCGTTCTGGCGCGAGCACCGCCACCGCCTCGAGCCGGCGTTTCACCCGGACCAGATCAGCGCCGCCGGGTCGGTGATGACAGACTACGCCGAGCGGTTCCTCGCGGACTGGACCGACGGCGAGACCCGCAACGTCCACGCGGACATGATGGAACTCACCGTCGAGATCGCGGCGCGCGCGCTGTTCGACGTGGACATCCGCGAGTCCGAAGACGACATCGGGGAGGCGCTCACGGTCGTCATGGACCACGTCTCGAATCGGATGGGCTACCCCGTCGAGGTCCCGCTGTGGCTCCCGACGCCGGGGAATCGCCGCTACCGGGCGGCCATCGAGACGCTGCATGGCGTGGCCGACCGCATCGTCGACGAGTACGACCGAGGCCCCGAGCGCGACGAAGGTGACGTCCGCTCGCTGCTGCTCGACGGGCCGGGGCGGGGGAGAGTGGCGTCGAGAGACGCCGGTCCGGCCGCCAGGGGCGGGGAGGACGGGAGTGCGGACGGGACCGGCGACGGGCACACAGCGCCGGACGGGCCGTTCCCGCGCGAGCAGGCCAGCGACGAGATCGTGACGCTCCTGCTTGCCGGCCACGAGACGACCGCGCTCTCGCTGACCTACGCCTGTCACCTCCTGGGGCGCTATCCGGGCGCGGCGGCCAGCCTCCGCGCGGAACTCGACGACGTGCTCGGCGGGCGATCCCCGACCGTCGAGGACCTCCCGGACCTGCCCTACACCGAGCAGGTCGTCCAGGAGTCGATGCGCCTGTATCCGCCCGTCTGGGAACTGATCCGCGAGTCGGTGACGAACGACCGGGTGGGGGGCTACCGGGTCCCGGCCGGCGCCACCGTCTCGATGCACCAGTGGGTGCTCCACCGCGATCCACGCTTCTGGGACGATCCGCTGGCGTTTCGTCCCGAGCGCTGGTCCGAGGAGGCGACGGCCGATCGGCCGGCGTTCGCGTACTTCCCGTTCGGCGGCGGTCCTCGACGATGCATCGGCGACCGCTTCGCCATGCTCGAAGCGCGTCTGGTGCTGGCGACGGTCGCCCGGGAGTGGGCCTTCGAACCGCTCGACGAACTCTCGTTTTCCCCGTCGATCACGCTCCGCCCCGACGGTCCCGTCGAGATGACCGTCCGGCGGCGGTAGCCGCTGGCGGTGGGCTGATACGGATTATTGCGAGTCAGCCCCGTCTCGACCGCCCGCCGAGTGGTCAGCGAAATAACTGACTCTTCAGCGAGGACTTCGGA
>JBDGUH010000028.1:42722-45751 GCA_042216055.1 Haloarculaceae archaeon | reverse complement strand
CCTGGGACAACCACGTTAACAGCGTGGTGCTCTACCAGCTGAGCTACGGCGGCTCACCCGTCGGTAGCCCGAGTCGGCAAAAAGGGCTTTCGTTTCGCGGCGGGCATCGACACGCTTTCACGGGGTCCCGGCCAATGCCTGCCCATGACCGGCGACCTCGCTGCGGTGCTCGACCGGGCACGCGAGCGCGTCGTCCCGACCGACGGGGAGCGCGAGCGTCTCGGGGCGGTCGCGGCCGCGGTGATCGAGCGCGCCGAGGCGGCCGTCGCCGACCTGCCGGTCGCGGCCGACGTGGTGCAGGTCGGCTCGACCGCCCGCGGGACGTGGGTGGCGGGGGACCGGGACGTGGACGTGTTCGTGTGCTTCCCGCCGGCCCTCGACCGGGAACGCCTCGAGGAGTACGGCCTGCAGGTGGGCCACGCCGTCCTGCCCGACGGACGCGAGGAGTACGCCGAACACCCCTACGTCGTCGGGACGGTCGAGGGCTACGAGGTGGACCTGGTGCCCTGCTACGCCGTCGCCGACGCCACGGCGGCCCAGTCGGCCGTCGATCGCACCCCCTTCCACACGGAGTACCTCGAGACACGCATCGACGACGCCCTGGCCGCGGACGTGTGTCTCTGCAAGGGGTTCCTGAAGGCCGTCGGCGCCTACGGGAGCGACCTCAAGACCCGCGGGTTCTCCGGCTATCTGACGGAACTCCTGGTGCTCGAGTACGGCGGGTTCGAGCCGCTGGTGCGGGCCGTCGCCGACTGGGATCCGCCGGTCCGATTCGACCCCGCGGCCCACGGGACGGCGACCTTCGACGACCCGCTGGTGGTGATCGATCCGACCGACCCCGAGCGCAACGTCGCGGCGGTGTGCTCGGCGACCAACGTCGCCCGCTTTCAGCACTACGCCCGTGACCTGCTGACCGACCCCCGCATCGCGCTGTTCGAACCCGACGACCCCGATCCGTACGACGCCGACGCGGTGCGGGCGGCCGTCGCGGCCCGCGGGACGACGCCCGTGGCGCTGGCCTTCGACGCGCCGGACCTCGTGGACGATCAGCTGTGGCCCCAGCTCCGGCGATCGCTGACGGGGATCGCGGGCGAACTCGACCGGCGGGGGTTCGACGTGCTGCGCGCGACGGCGATGGCCGACGACCGGGCCGCCCTGCTCTTCGAACTCGAGGTGGCCGAGCGACCGGCCGTTGAGCGCCACGAGGGGCCGCCCGTCGCCGTCCGCGAGCACGCCGAGGGGTTCTATCGGACCTACGCCGACGGCGAGGCGACGGGGCCGTTCATCGACGGCGACCGGTACGTCGTCGAGCGCGAGCGCGAGTACGAGCGCGCGGTCGACCTGCTTGCGAGCGACGCCGTCTTCGAGGTGGCGCTCGGGGCGCAGGTCGAGTCGGCGCTCGCGGACGGCTACGACGTGCTGGCGGGCGCGTCGATCGCCGCGCTGGCAGATCCCTTCGGCGTCGCGCTGGCCCGCTACTTCGAGCCAAAGCCCTGATCGCGGAGGGCGTCGAGCACCTCGCGGGCGCCCTCGCTCACCTCGCCGTCGGGTTCGGCGGGCGCGTAGCCGTCGAACACCTCGTGGACGGTGCCGACGCTCTTCGAGAGGGTGTCCAGGCCGTACCCGCCCTCGAGGACGAACGCCAGCCCCGCCCCGCAGTCGGCAGCGAGGTCCCGCACCCGGCCGGCGAGCAGCCCGTACCCCTCGGTCGAAACGCGCATCCGCGAGATGGGGTCGTGTTCGTGGGCGTCGAAGCCCGCGCTGACGAGCACCAGGTCGGGATCGAACGCCCTGATCGCGGGCGCGATCACCTCGTCGACGGCCGCGAGGTAATCGACCGTGTCGCTGCCCGGCGGGTAGGGGACGTTCAGCGTCCCCATCGCGCCCTCGCCCGCGCCCGCCTCCGCGACCTCGCCGGTCCCCGGGTAGAGGCCGTCCTCGTGGACGGAGGCGTAGAACACGTCGCCGCGCTCGTAGCAGATGTCCTGGGTGCCGTTGCCGTGGTGGACGTCCCAGTCGACGATAGCGACCCGGTCTGTCCCCTCGCGGCGGGCGGCCTCGGCCGCGACGACGGCGTTGTTGACGAAACAGAAGCCCATCGCGTCGTCTTCGACGGCGTGGTGGCCCGGCGGACGCCCCAGCGAGAACGGCGTCTCGCGGCCGTCGTCGCCGTCGAGGGCGCGCCTGGCCGCCCACTCGGCGAGGCCGGCGCTCGCGAGCGTCGCGTCCCAGGTCGCCTCGACCGCGACGGTGTCGGCGTCCCAGTTGCCCCCGCCGTCCTCGCAGAACGCCTTGACCGCATCGACGTAGTCGGGGTCGTGGACCGCCCGGACCAGGTCCTCGTCGGCGTCGCTGGCGGCGACGTACTTCACGTCGTGGCGGTCCGCAAGGCCCCGCCTGATCGCCCGCAGCCGATCCGGGCTCTCCGGGTGACGCGGGCCGGTGTCGTGTTCGAGACAGACCTCGCGGTAGCCGAAGTTCATCTAGTAGTACTGGTCCAGTTCGAAGTAGGCGGCGACGTCCTCGGCCTTGATCGTGCGCCGGTCGGCGTGGCGCGCCAGCAGGGCCGCGGCCGCCGCCACGTCGTCGGCGAAGGCCTCGAGCTGGTCGGCCAGCGCCACCCGCGCGTCCATCGCCACCCGGTAGTCGCCGTCGATGTCGAGGCGGGCGATGCGATCGACCGGTGCGATGGGCAACTCGAGCGCGTCCTTGTCCGGCACCGACGCGACGCCGAAGTCGGCGGGCATCAGCGTCTTTCGCCCGTCCGCAGTGGCCTCCTCGGCGGCCCGAGCGGCCAGCGTCGCCCCCCGTTCCTGAATGCGCCGCGCGAGTTCCTCGGCCGCCTCGGCACTGACCCGCAGTCCGCCCGCGTTCCGCCTGATGACGGTGTCCACCGGGGCGAACGGTAACTCGACGCTCATACCACGACACGGGACTGTCGCACTCTTAAGGGTTCCGTCCGCCACAGCCCGGAGAGAGACGTGGGCCGGCCGCTCAGAACACGTCCTCGGCGTCGAGACGGTCGCCGT
>JBDGUH010000028.1:20226-42622 GCA_042216055.1 Haloarculaceae archaeon | reverse complement strand
GAGAGACGTGGGCCGGCCGCTCAGAACACGTCCTCGGCGTCGAGACGGTCGCCGTCGGACGCGCCCCGGACCGTGATCTCCTGGCCCAACTGGACCGTCGCGTCCGTCTCGACGGTCATCGTCCGCTCGCCGTCGTCGAGCACCACGGGGTCGCCGGTCTGGACCACCGTGCCCGTGAACTCGACGTGTTCGCCCGCCTCGGTTCCGCCACCGTCATCGGCGTCGGTTCCGCCACCGTCATCGGCGTCGGCACCATCACCGTCGCTCGTGGACCGGTCGCCGCTATCGGCCCCGCCGGCAGCGCCCCCGGACGCGTCGGCGGCGCTCCCGTCCGCGAAGGCGTCGAGGCCCTGTGACTCCCCGGCGCTCGCGTCGTCCGCGCCCTCGCGGGCGTCACCCGCTCCCGCGTCGGCCGCGCCGCCGGCGTGGGGCAGGGTCGCGTCGTCCTCGAGGACGACCACCGTCGAGCGCCAGCTGGCCGAGGCCTCGAGGTCGTCCTGCCAGCCGTCCTGGATCTCCACGTCCGCGACGAACACCTCGTCGCCCGGCGCAATCTCGAGGTCGGCCTTCTCGCCCCACAGCGCGACGCGGATGTCGCCGGTGGCGTCCTGGATGCGGACGTTCCGGACCTGGCCCTCGCTGCCGTCGTCGCGGTCGAACGTGCGCTTGGGGTCGGCCGAGCGGACGACCCCCGCCAGGTCGGCCGTCTCGTCCATCTCGACGCCCTCGATGGGGTCGGCGTCCGGCTCGAAGGCGACCTCCTCGTCGATCTCCTCGACGGCGCCGCGGTCGCCGACGTGGAGTTCGAGGTCGCCGTCGCGCTCGCGGACGTAGCCGTCGACCACCTCGACCGCCGTGCCCGCCGCGAGTTCCTCGGCGCGGTCGGCCCGGTCGTCCCAGAGCGTCACGCGGACCCGCCCCGTCTCGTCGCCCAGCGTGAAGTTCGCGACCCGCCCCTCGCTACCGTCGTCGCGGTCGAACGTCCGGACGGAGTCGGTGTCCAGCACCAGCCCCCGCAGCGTCACGTCGGACTGGCCCAGCGTCAGCGACTCGACCGTCGCGCCGGCCTCGGGGTCGACCGCCACCTCCGTGTCCTCGTCGGGTTGGGCCTCGTCGACGGACACCTCCAGCCCGTTGTAGCCGTCCTTCGGGCGGCCCTTGATGCGTAACACGTCGCCGACCGCGAGCTGGCCGTCGGCGATAGCCTGGGCCTGCTGGTCCCAGAAGGCGAGCCTGACCCGCCCCGTCTCGTCTGCCACCTCGACGTTGACCACGCGGCCGTCCTCGTCCTCGTCGTCGCGCTCGAAGGTCCGCAACTCCCCCACGTCGGTCACCTTGGCAACGAACTTCACCTCCTCCATGCCGGCCTCGATGTCGGCTACGGCGTTGACCTCGTTCTCGTCGAGTTCGTGGGCGATGAGCATCGCCGCCGTCTCCTCGTCGGCCAGCCCCCCCATCTGCTCGACCTTCTCCTCGACGGCCTCCCGGAACTGCTCCTCGGAGACGTCGACCTCGAGGTCGGCGTAGATGTCCTCTATCGCTCCCATCTATCGTCCCACAGGCAGGCACGGGCGTCGCTTAAGCGTTGTCGTTCCCCCGTCGCGGCCACCGGTACCCCGCCGCCGTCCGGTGGTCGTCGTCCGTCGGTCATACGCGATGCTGGGGCCGTCCTCGGGGATAAACCCTCGCCGGTGACGTCGGCGCTCGGCCGCGCCCCCGGGCCGTCGTGCGGGCCGGTGCCACCCCGGCCGCGGAACCGTAACCCCTTTAGCCGCGTCGCCGCTACCCGAGAGTGAGTCCTGGTAGGGTAGTGGACTATCCTCTTGGCTTGCGGAGCCAGGGACCGGAGTTCAAATCTCCGTCAGGACGTTCACTGCGTTCACGACCTGACGTGCCCCCGCTCGCTTCGCTCGCGGGGACTCCGTCAGGACGCTTCTCTGCAGCGCAACACCGCGAGCGAAGCGAGCGGTCAGCGCTGCAGGAAGCGTCTCGCGGAGTGAAAACGTCTCGCGGAGATTCGAACACGCCAGTCGCAGTCCCGGAACGGCGCGAACGGCGTGAGCGCCGCCACTTCACCAGCGGTGGTGGACGTAGTCGGCGACGTGTTCTTCGTAGATGTCCTGGACTGCGCCGTGGGTCTCGTGGCTGAGCGGCTCCAGATCGGCGGCTGCGGCGTTCTCGCGGACGTGCGTGGGCGAGGTCGATCCGGGAATGACCGTCGAGACGGCGTCGTGATCGAGAACCCAGCGGAGCGTGAACTGCGCCATCGTCGCGCTCTCGGGGACGAGGCGGCGCATGTCCGCGACCGCGGCGAGGCCGTCCTCGAAGGGGACGCCGGCGAACGTCTCGCCGCCCTTGCGGCCGACGCCTGCCTCGACGCCCTCCTCGGCGGCCCAGCGGCGGTGGTCGTCCTCGTCGAAGTCGTCGATGCCCTCGAAGGCATCGGCCAGCAGACCGGAGGCCAGCGGGACGCGGACGATGATCCCCACGTCCTCGGCGGCGGCCCGCTCGAAGAACCGCTCGGCCGGGCGCTGGCGGAGCGGATTGAAGATTATCTGGACCGACTCGACCACGTCGTACTCCATCGCTTTGGTGGCCTCCTCGACCTTCTCGACGCTGACGCCGGCGTGGTCGATCAGCCCCTCGTCTCTGAGGGCTTCGAGGGTCCGGAAGGTCTCGGGGTCGTAGAACGCGTCGGTCACCGGACAGTGCAACTGAACCAGATCCAGCGAGTCGGTGCCGAGCCGGTCCAGCGATCCCGAGACCGACTCGCGCAGGCCGGCCGCCGAGTGGTAGCCGTCCTCGTCAGGAGCGGCCTTCGTCGGGACGTAGATCCGCTCCGCGTCGTCCGGTCGATCGGCGAGCAGGTCGCCGATCAGCCGCTCCGCGCGCCCGTCGCCGTACACCTCGGCGGTGTCGACGGTGTTGACGCCGGCATCGAGCGCCGCCTCCAGCGTTTCGAGGACGGTCTCGTCGCTCACGTCGTTCCAGACCGGGCCGACGTTCCACGTGCCCAGTCCGATCTCCGTGACGTCCATGCCCGTACTGCCGAGTGGTCGTCTGTCCATGGCTGTCACTGCGGGAAGCACGGCCAAAAAGATGGGTTTCCCGGAAGGACAGTGGGTCGACTGACCGCCCTCACGACCCTAGCGGTCGTGGGCGTCGCGTGGAACGGTTTCACGGAGCGACCCCGCGAGCGAAGCGAGCGGGCCGTCCGAGAGCGGCCCACGGCCCGGTCGAGAGACACCGCGACGGCAGAAGCAGTCGGGCGTCCGTTCTCAGCGAGGATACTGGGACGCGAACACTGAAGTGTGGCCTCGGAAAGCGGGTGGTATGTCAGAGGTGCCGTTCACCAGCGGGCGACGGTTTCTCGCGCTCACGACTGCCGGCGTCGCCGCGGTCGCCGGCTGTACCAGCGGCGAGGAGGGTGGCGACAGCACGATACGGGACTCGGACGGGGACGGCGTGATAGACAGCGAGGACTACGCGCCGCGGGACCCCGAGGTGCAAGAGCGGTCCGACGTGACCGGCGGGAACGGGGAGACGGACGGCGGGACCGCCACCGGAGGCGAGGGCGGGGGTACCGAGACGGCCACCCCGACGGCAATCGAGAGACGGGACCTGACCTACCCTTCACACTCGGGCACGCACACCATCACGGCGCGGAGCAACTACTGGGCGTGGGAGTTCGGCGTCGACGCCCCGTTCGTCCTCGAGTACCGCGTCGTCAATCTCCGGGACGAGAACTACGACTTCGACGTGTTGCTGTACCCGCCGGACCGGTTCGCGGAGTACCGCGCCATCGCGACCGAACAGCGGGAGGGCATCCGCCCGCAGTACGTGGAGGGGTCGGCCCCCGGTGTCCGGTCGGGCGCCGAGGCGACCGTCCGGTTCGAGGCCGGCACCTACTACCTCGTGGTCGACAACACGGATCTGAGCGACGCCGGCGACTGGGGGACCGAGGACACCCGGCGCGTCCGGGTGGAGGCCCGTACCCGGGCGCCCTGACGCGGCGCGCCGGGAACGGCTGGCCTCGGTGTAAGTCCCCGTCAGGACGCTCCCTGCGTTCGCGACCTGCCGTCCCGCTCGCGCAGGACGTCGTCGGGCCGATCACCGCGCTCGACCGGGGGTCACTCGTCGAACGTGACACCAGTGATGTCGAATCGCGTTCCCCCGTCCGCGCTATCGGTGATCTCGATGTCCCACTCGTGTGCGGCGACGACTTCGGCGACGATCGGCAGCCCGTAGCCGATGCGTTCGTCGCTGGACGAGTAGCCGACCTCGAAGACCTCGTCACGCTCCTCGTCGGGGATTCCGGGGCCGTCGTCGGCGACGTAGAAGCCGCCCGCAGTGGGTCCGACGGTGACGGTCACGCCGTCGCCGCCGTACTCGACGGCGTTCTCGAAGAGGTTCTCGAGCAGGTGTTCGAGGTGCGCCCGGTTCGCCCGTATCGTCGCGTCCGTTTCGATATCGAGGGTCGCGGCGTCGAACTCGGCGGCCTGCCAGCACTTCGTGGCGGCGTCGCCGAGAGAGAGCCACGCTTTCTCGTCGACGCGCTGGTACCCGTGTGCGAGTGCGAGGAGGTCGTCGACGAGCGAACCGATGCGGTCGAGGGCGTCGAGAATCTCGTCCGGGTGCTCACTGTCGCCGCTCTCGCGGAGGAGTTCGGTTCGGCCGCGAGCGACCTGGAGGGGATTGCGGAGTTCGTGGCTCACGATGCGAGCGAACTCCTCGAGGCGCTCGTTGTGTTTCTGCAGTTCCCGTTCGGCCTCCTTCTGTTCGGTGATCTGCCACGTCACGCCGATGAGCCCCTTGATCTCCCCGTCCTCCCCGTACCACGGCACTTTCGAGGTCATGTTCCAGGCGCCGTCCTCGATGAAGTGTTCGACCTCGTTGAGCATCGGTTCGCCGCTCTGGATCACCCGCATGTCGTCCCGGTAGGACTCCTCGCCGATGTAGGGGTACAGCTCCCGGTCGGTCTTGCCCTCGGCGACCGCCGGGTCGGTGTCGTAGAACCTGCTCAGACGGACGTGCCGGGCCTGCTCGTCTTTCACGTACAGGGACACCGGAACCTGGTCGAACAGCTGGTCGACGAAGCGGCGTTCCTCCTGTAGTTCGCGTTCGGTCCGCGCTCGCTCGACGGCGTCGTGGATCCGCTTGGCGAGCACGGCGTGGTACTCCCCGTCCAGCCTGCGGACACACGCCGTGACGCCGGCCTCGATCGCGTCGTCGAGAGCGTCTCCGTTACTCGGGTCGGTGACCAGAACGGTCGGTACGGCGGGAAACCCCCGGTGGACCCGCTCGAGGAACGCCAGTCCGTCCGTGTCCGGGAGCTCGGCGGGACAGACGAGACAGTCGACGGTGGTGTTCTGTAGACCGTCGATGGCCTCGGCAGCGCGACGCGCGGTTTCGACCGTGACCTCGTGGCCCCGCCGCTCCAGACGCTCGACCGTGGCCGCCCCCACCGTCGCGGATGGGCCGACCTCGTAGATACGGAAGCCGCTCATCGGTGTCAACGAATTGCTCCGAAATGACAAAAAACTACGGTTAGATCGGTGTGTACGCCTGCGGCGAGACGGGGACGCTCGACAGACCACTGGCGCAGCCTCGAAGCGGGCACCGACGACGAGCGACTGCTCCACGGTCTCATCCAGTTCCCCGCTGTCGTCCACTATGCCCACGAGAGAAATTGGTCGGATGCGGCGGGGCTGGCGCGGAGCGGGGCGAGCACCTCGCGGACCTGCCGGACGACTACCGGGACATGAACCTCGCGGACGCCCGTCCTTCCTCGCGGCGGTTGTCAGGGAGCGCGAGCGCCGGGCGTCGTTTCTGCTGTCGTCAGATAAGCAGAGAGAGCCGGCGCGGTGAGCAGCATGAAAGGGGCCGCAAGCGTGGCGGCGACGCCGCCAAGAGCGCGGAAGACCGTCAGTCGCCCGGGACGTTCATGCCGCCTGAACGCTACCTCGCGCCTCCGGGGAACCGGACACTCATGGGTGGGGCGGCCGAACTGCGAGTGATGACAGGCACCGTCCTCGTCACCGGCGGCACGAGCGGCATCGGGCGCGAGACCGTCCGCGGACTGGCCGAGCGGGGGTGGACGGTCCTCGTCCACGGCCGGGACCGCGAGCGCGGCGCGGACGTGTGCGAGGCGGTCCGGGCCGAGACGGCCGGCGACGCGACGTTCTACGGGGCCGACCTCGCCGACTTCGACGCGGTGCGTGACCTCGCGGCCGCCGTCCGCGACGAGCACGACCACCTCGACGCGCTCGTGAACAACGCCGGGACCTGGCAGGGCGAGCGACGCCTGATCGAGGCGACGGGAGCGCGCTCGGACGGCACCCGCGACGGGATCGACCTGACGGTGGCGGTCAACCACTGCGGGCACTACCTGCTGACGTGGGGGCTGTGGCCGCTCCTGTCGGCCGCCGGCGGCCGGGTCGTCACCGTCACCTCCGGGCTCTACCGCCGGGGCGATATCGACACCGATCGCTTCGTCGGCCCCGACGGGCCGACGGGCCAGCAGGCCTACGCGGACTCGAAACTGGCGAACGTCGCGTTCACGGGCGCGCTGGCCCGCCGCACGGAGACGGTGACGGCGGCCTGCTGTCACCCCGGCGTCGTCCCGAGCAGTCGGCTGGCGCGGGACTCCGCGGGGTTCTCCCGCCTCGTCTGGAAGTCCTTCGGGCTCGCGTTCGGCCTCCTGCCGTTCGGCCCGATCGACTCGCCCCGCGAAGGGGCCGCCACATCGATTCGACTGGTCGCCGACGCCGAGACGAGCGACGACGGCTGGTACTTCGCGAGCGGCGAGCGCCGCCGGGCGGCCGGCGACATCGTCGATCGCGACGACCAGGACCACCTCTGGGAGTGGACCGCCGACGCCGTGGGCGTCGCCCCCGACTGGCCACCGGCGACCGCTCCCCGGACCGGGGAGTGACCGGCGCGGCGTCGCGGTCAGTCCTCGTCGGGGTAGGGCACGTCGATCCGGTCGCCGTCGTCGGGGACGAACGCGCCGTCGAACACCTCGCGGGCCTCGGCCTCGAGCCGCGAGGCGTCGCCGGCGTAGCGCGTCGAGACGTGGACCAGCGCCAGTCGCTTCGCGCCGGCCTCGCGGGCCACCTCGGCGGCCTGGCGGGCGGTCGAGTGGGCAGTCCGCTCGGCGCGGTCCGCCCGGTCGTCGGCGAACGTGGCGTCGTGGATCAGCAGGTCGGCGTCCTCGCTGGCGGCGACCACGGCGTCGGTGGGCTGGGTGTCGCCGGTGTACACCAGACGCCGGCCGGGGCGGGCCGGCCCGACCACCGCCTCGGGCTGGATCGTCCGGCCGTCGTGCTCGACGGGTTCGCCGGCGTGCAGTTTCGAGTACTTCGGACCGGGCGGGATGCCCAGTTCCTCCTCGGCCTTCTCGCGGTCGAACCGGCCCTTGCGCTCGGCCTCGATCAGGGCGTAGCCGACCGCGGCACAGCGGTGGTCGGTGGCGACGGCACGGACCTCGTAGGCGTCGCGGTCCAGCACGGTGTCGCCGGGTCGAACCTGCGAGACCCGGACCGGGAAAGAGGGGCGCTCGCCGGTGGCGGCGATCAGGCGCTCGATCGTCTCGCGGGTCCCCGCGGGCGCGTGGACGGCCAGCGGCGCCCCGCGCTCGTTGAAATCCAGGGTCTGGAGCAGGCCCGGCAGTCCCAGGACGTGATCGCCGTGGGTGTGCGTGACGAACACGTGATCGAGGGCAAAACCCGTGCCGAAGCGCATCATCTGGCGCTGGGTGCCCTCGCCGCAGTCGAACAGGAAGCGGTCACCCTCGCGGTTGACGAAGACGGCGCTGGGGTTGCGCTCGGTCGTGGGCACGGCCCCGCTGGTCCCGAGGAACGTCACGCGCATCGACCGGGAGTCGGCGGCCGACGCCGAAAGGCGTGTCGGATCGGCCATCAGACGTATGCCGCTGCGCGCCCGTCCTCCGACGATGCGACGCCACCTCTCTGTCGCGCTCGTGGCGCTGCTCGCCCTCGCGGCCGGGTGCACCGGGGCCGGTCCGGGGGCCGGCAGCGGCGGCGGCGCGACGCCGACCGGACAGGCGCTCGATGACGGGTCGGCCGGCGACGGTGCGACGGCCGGCAGCGCGGCCGCGGACGGCGCGACCGTCTCGCTGTACCTGAGCGATCAGCCCATGGCGATCGACGAGTTCAGCCACGTCAACGTGACCGTCACCAGCGTCGGCTTCCACCGGGTCGGTGACGGCGGGAACGGGACGGACGCGGCGGATGCAGCGCATGACGACCACGAGAACGGCACGGCCGAAGCCGAGACCGAAACGGCACATCGCGAGAACGAGACTGAACAGGGGACGGGGGACCGCGAGAACGAGTCGGCGGACGCGGGCCAGGAGTCCGAGGGCCACGGGAACGAGACGGCCGAGACGGAGACCGGGGAAGCTCAACGCCGGGCGACGAACGGGACGGGAGACGGCGACTGGGTCGAGCGCGAGGTCGACGGACGGACGGTCGACCTGACCCGGTTGCGCGGCGACAACGCGACGCTGCTTGGCAACCTCTCGATCCCGGCCGGCGAGTACGACACGGTGTTCGTCCACGTCTCGTCGGTCGAGGGGACGCTCCCGGACGGCACCGAGGTGAACGTCCGCCTGCCGAGCAGTCGCCTGCACCTCAACGAGGGCTTCGACGCCGGCGCCAACGAGACGGTCTCGTTCGTGTTCGACCTCACCGTCGTCCGGGCGGGCAACAGCGGCCACTACCTGCTCCGACCGGTGATCGGCGAGTCCGGCCCCGACCGGACGATCGAGCGGGCGGGCGATCACAGCGGCGGAAACGAGCACGCGGCCGACGGGGACGACGAGCGCGGTGACGCGACGAACGAGACGGCGGGTGAGGACGAGTCGGGCGACGATCGCGGGAACGATGCCGGGCACGGCGGCGACAGGAACGACACGGGGCAGGGCGGGACCGAGTACGGGAACGGCGCGGGACACGGCGGCGACGGAACCGACGCGGGGCAGGGCGGGACCGACACCGCGGCGCGGACGGCGGTGCTCGCGCCGGCGCGGTGATCCTGACGGTAGCATTTTGTGACGCGGTGCCCTACGGCGAGGTATGAAGTTCGTCATCGTCGGCTACGGTCGGGTGGGGACCCGGACCGCGCGGATCATCGCGAGCGAGGGACACGACGTCGTCATCGTCGAGCGGATCGCCGAGAAGGCCGACCGCGCCCGCGAGGACGGGTTCGAGGTCGTCCAGGGCGACGGGACCGACGAGGCGACGCTCGAGGCGGCCGGGATCGCCGAGGCCGACGCCATCGGGGGGCTGACCGGCGACCTCAACACGAACTTCACGGCCTGCATGATCGGCAAGGAGTACGGCTGCCGGACGGTCCTGCGGATCGACGAGGACTACCGCGAGGAGATCTACGAGAAGTACGCGGCCGACGTCGACGAGATCGTCTACCCGGAGCGCCTGGGGGCCGCGGGCGCCAAGACCGCGCTCCTGGGCGGGGACTTCAACGTCATCGCGGACCTGGCCGAGCAACTGACGGTCGCCAGCGTCCGCGTGCCCGAGGGGTCGCCGCTGGTCGGCAAACGCGTCGTCGAGGTCGACCTGCCGGGCGACGCGCGGGTGTACGCCCACGGCCACGGCGACGAACCGATGACGATTCCGCTGCCCCAGACGGCCATCGAGGCGGGCGACTCGCTGGCGGTCGTAGCCGAGACGGAGACGCTCGACGCCGTGCGGGGAGCCGTCCGGGGCGAGGACTGATCCGGAGTATTGCCACTCCCGTCTCGACCGCACGCTGTCGTTCGGTCGGGTCGAAGTACGAAAGGAGGGGTGGGTTGCGGTGTCCGGGCGCGCGGTGGGAGGATGGGAGACTACTGAGGCCGTCTCTGCGCGCCCGGGTGTGAGTGGGTCCCCGACCGGACTTAAACACCCGTCAGACGGGCGCGTGACGGCCGGCCCGTCGGGGGGTTTTTCTCGCGGCCGCCCCTCGTCCCGGCATGGCGACCTGGGGCGACCTGTTCGAGCGCGCGCGGGACTGGGAGACCGACCTGGCGGCCGTCCGGTCGGCGCTGGCCGAGCGCCGGGAGGCCGATGGCGGGGAGTGACCCGACGCGGGTCGTCGCCGACGCGGACGTGCTGGCGGCGGACCTGCTGGTCGGCGGCCCCGCCCGCGCCGCCCTCGATCATCTGCGGCGCCACTCCTGGATGACCCTCGTCGCCAGCGATCCCCTGCTCGACGACGCCGAGGCGGTGATCGCGGCGCTGTCGGCGGCGGAACTCGCGGACGACTGGCGTGAGCGGATCGAGCGCGACCGCGAGCGGGTCGACCACCCCGCCGGCGACCACCCCGCGCTGGCGTCGGCCTACCGGGGCGGGGCCGCCCACCTCCTGACCTACGAGGCGTCGCTGCGCTCGGCGCGGACGGGGCTGTCGATCCAGCCTCACGCGGACCTGAGCGTGCGCCCGCCCGACGCGTTCGCGCGCCTGTTCGACGCCGCCGCGCTGTACGAGGCGATACACGACGACGCGTACCCGGGGCCCGATCGGGACCCGCGGGCCTGACCGTCGTCCCCTCCGTTCCGGCTATCGCCCGCCATCGGCGACCGCGGTGGCGCGGTCGCGGACCTCGGGTCGGTCGTCGGCGACCTCGAACCGGTCGAGTGCCGCCGTCAGTTCGTCCGAGCGGTCGGCCAGCGTCTCGACGCGCTCGGTCACCTCCGTGATGGCGCCGGTCTGTTCCTCGGTCGCGGCCGCGGCGTCGGTCGCCTGTTCGCTGGTGCGCTCGCTCACGTCGTGGGCTTCCTCGATGACATCGACGACCGACTCGGTGGTGCGGGCGCCCTCGCCGGTCGCGGTCGAGATTTCCTGCATGGCGTCGTCGACCTCGCCGATCACGTCGACGATGTCCTCGAAGTCCCGCAGCGCCGCCTCGATGGTCTCGGTCCCCTCGGTCGCCCGGTCGCGGATCGTGTGGGCGTCCGCGACGGTGGCGTCGGCCTCGGTCTGGACGTCGGCGATGCGGTCGGAGACGTCCGCGGCGGCGTCGCGGGTCTCCTCCGCGAGGCCCTTGACCTCGTCGGCGACGACGGCAAAGCCCTCGCCGGCCTCCCCCGCGCGGGCGGCCTCGATGGAGGCGTTCAGCGCCAGCATGTTCGTCTGCTCGGCCACGTCGGTGATCACGTCGACGATCTCGTCGATGGCTTCGATCTGCTCGACCAGCCCCTCGACGGAGTCGACGAGTTGCTCGATCTGATCCTCGAGGGCGTCCAGTTCCTCGATGGCGGCCGCGGCCTCGTCGCGGCCCTCGCGGCCCCGGCGGCTGGCCCGGTCGGCGGTCTCGGCGGCGTCGTCGGCGGCGGCGGCGATCTGCTGGACCGTCGCCGACAGGTCGCTCAGTTCGGCGGCGACCGAGGCGCTGCGCTCGGTCTGCTCGCTCGCGCCGGCGGAGATCTCCTGGACCGAGCGGGCGACCTCGTCGCTCGCAGCGTCGATCTCGCGCATGCTCGCGGTCACCTGGTCGGCGGTCCCCGAGACCTCGTCCGCGAACGCCGTCACGTCCGCGACGGTCGCCCCGAGCGTCTCCACGAGGTCGTTGTAGTTCTCGACGACGGCGCGGTGCTCCCCGTCGGCGAACTCGCGGTCGATGGTCGCGGTCAGGTCGCCCGCCCGCGCCCGCTCGGCGGCGTCGCCGAACGCCTCGACGAGCGCCTGCAGGCGCTCGGACCGCCGCTCCAGGTCGGCCCGCGCGGCCTCCAGTTGTTCGGTGTGGTCCTCCAGGTTCGTCGCCATCCGGTCCAGCGACGCGCCGAACGCGCCCGGGACATCCTCCGCTAGGACCGGGTCGTCGAACGCCTGGCGGGCCAGCGCGTCGGCCTGCCGGGAGACGAGCGCGAGGTTGTCGGACATCCGGCCGAACGAGCGCACGAGGCTGCCGATTTCGTCGGGCTGGTCGCTCTCGGGCACGTCCGCGTCGAGTTCGCCCGCCGCGACGGCGCCGGCGGCCCGCTCCAGGTCCCCGAGCGGGGCGAGAAAGTCCCGGCGGACGATGAGGACGGTGTTTCCGAACGCGACGGCGGCGCCGAGAAACAGCGTCACCCGCAGCGCGAGCAGGGCGGTCCCGCCGGCCGCGAGCGGCGCGAGGAACACGGCGACGGAGACGGCGAACTGGATGCCGACGGCCGCGAGGATCTTCCGCCTGATCGACGCCGTCACGCCGAGCCAGTCCATCGAGCGCCACAGCAGCCCCTCGTACCGGGCGAGCAAGGCCTCGAACATCGTACGCCTAGTCGAGTGGGTGCCACCTTGAACGCTCCGCGCGATTACCAGACTTTGAAAAGACCCGCACGTTGGCGGCATGTGGGGAATTTTCGGAACGTTCTCGACTATCTCCGTCGAGAGTCGGGCCGTCCGATCGTCGATCGGCGGTCGCGTACCCCTCAGCGAGGTGCGTCACCGGTCGGTGGTCGCGTACCCCTCAGCGAGGTGCGTCACCGGTCGGTGGTCGCGTACCTCCCCCCTGCGAAGCGCGTCACCGCTCTGCCGTCGCGTACCACTCGGCGAATCGCTCGAGGGCGCGCCCGCGGTGGGAGACGGCGTTCTTCTCGTCGGGGGTCATCTCGGCGAAGGTCCGCCCGTCGTACTCGAAGATCGGGTCGAAGCCGAAGCCGCCGTCGCCGCGGGGGGCGACGATGGTGCCGGGGACGACCCCCGCGAACAGTCTCACCGGGAGGGTCTCGTTCGCGTCCTTCCCGTCCGCATCGCCCCCGGACACCTGTGCGTCGGTCGTTGCGGTCGCCCGCTCGTCGGCCCCGAGGTCCTGCCCGCGGCGCTCCCGGTCGACCGGTTCGGGCGTCGCCGCGAAGTCCTCGCCGTCGCAGTAGGCCACGACACACCGGAAGGCGGCGGCGTGGTCGTCCTCGGGTTCGGCGAGTCGCCACACGCGCTCGATGCCGAGGTGGTCCTCGACGTACGAGGAGTAGGGGCCGGGGAAGCCGTCGAAGGCGTCGACGAACAGGCCGGAGTCGTCGACGATGACCGGTTCGCCGGCCGCCCGGTAGGCCGCGCGGGCGCCGTGGGCCGCGACGGTCTCCAGGTCCGGCGCCTGCAGTTCCGGGTAGTCGTAGTCGAACTGCTCGAGGTCGGCGTCGAGATACTGCGAGGCCTCCCGGACTTTCCCGGGGTTGGTGGTGACGAACCTGAGCATACCGCCCGTTCCGCCGGGCGGCGAAAATAGGCGTCGATACCGTTCAGAGTGCGGGCGGACTGTTGCGAGTCACTCCCGTCTCGACCGCACGACGTGGGTCGGATCGGAAAACAGTCCCAGTACTCCGTCTCAGTCGACGACGACCTCGACGGCCTCGTCCTCCTCGCTCTTGGCCCCGCGGTCGCGGCCCTGCTCCTGCCAGAGCAGCGCCCCCACCAGGCCGAGGACGACCCAGGACCGCCAGTTGGCGAGGTTCAACGTGTACCCGATGCCGAACGGCTTCTCGACGAGCATCCCCTCGTCCGGTTGCCAGTACGACGAGAGCATCCGCCGGAGACTCGGTCGCTCGAAGTTGTACGGCACGCCGAACAGTTCGCCGGACTGTGGTCTGTCGGCCATACCTCCGAGTAGGCCGGGGGCGGTTAAGTCGTTTTTCCCGTCAGGCTATCGACCCAGCAGGGTCGTCACGGGCCCCGGGAAGTTGAGGATCACCGTCTGGGCGCGGTCGCCGAACACGACCTTGCCCGTCGGCGACCGGCGCCGACCCGTCATGAACACGTGGTCGACGTCGTTGTCCTCGGCAGCGGTCAGGATGCGGTCGCCGGCGTTCTCGTTGCTCCCGATGCGGCCGGCGATCACGTTCCACTCGACGTCGACGTCCATCGCGTCGAGCGTCGCGTTCACGTCGTCGCGGGCCTCCTTCCGGGCGTAGTCGAGGACGACACTGTCGTCGTAACTGGTGTTTTCCTCGCGGGCCATCGCGTTGACGGCCTCCTCGCGCTCGGCGTACTCATCCTGTGTCATCAGCGCCAGCACGCGCAGTTCGGCGTCGACGCCGGCCGCCAGTTCGATCGCCTCCTCCAGCAGGTCAAGCCCCGCTTCGCTGTCGTCGTGGACGACGAGTGCTCGGTCCATGGACGTGGTGTCCGCCCCCGCCGACTTAACCGTGACCCCTCTCCGGCCGTGGCAGGCGGGCCGGGCGCCGTCGACAGCGATTAGGCCCCCTGGCCGCAAGGGCGACCATGTACGTCGAGTTCGACCGGGATACCTGCATCGGGATGTTCCAGTGCGTCGCCGAGTGGGAGGCGTTCGAGCGCGACGAGGACGCCGGGAAAGCCGTGCTCGTCGACAGCGAGGAGGCGGCGGACGGCGTCTTCGTCCGCGAGGTGCCCGAGGGGGACGAACTCGACGCGAAGTTCGCGGCCCGGGCCTGCCCCGTCGAGGCTATCACCGTCTACGACGAGGACGGCGAGCAACTGGTGCCCTGACGGGAGCGCTGAGCGCCGGGGCTGTCTGAAATCCGAAAGCGACACGGTGCTCGAGCCCACAGGAACGGGCGGATGATACGCAGGGTCACGCGGCGACTCGTCGACGGCTTCCCCGCGCTGCTGGCCCGCTTCGGGCTGGTCGACCGGGTGAAAGCGACCGAGGCACTCGATTTAGCCGCCCCGGTGATGGTCACCGGGGCCTTCCGCATCCTGCTGCGCATCGCGGACTTCCTGATGGTCGGGATCGCGCTCGGGGACGCCGCCATCGCGGGCCTCGAACTGGGCTTTCAGTACTTCTTCATCGGCTTCGGGCTGTCGCTGGCGGTCACCTCCGGGACGATCAGCGTCGTCTCGCGGTTGCGCGGCGCCGGCGAGAACGATCGGGCGAACCTCGCCGTCAAGCAGTCGCTGTGGATCGCCGTCGCGGTGGCGGTGCCGCTGACGGCGCTCTCGTGGTTCTTCGCCGAGCCCATGGTGGGTCTGCTCTCGAACGATCCCCAGGTGGTCGCACACGGCGCGACCTACCTCTCGATCGTGATGCTGTCGCTGCTCCCGCGGTTCTGGAGCATGGTCGCCTCGCGGGCGCTCGCGGGCGCCGCCGACACCCGCACGCCCATGTACGTCCGCCTGACGACCCTGCCCACGAACGTCGCGCTCAACGCCGTCCTGATCTTCGGGCTCGGCCCGGCGCCCCGCCTGGGCGTGGCCGGCGCCGCCATCGGCACCGCCGTCGCCAACACCCTCGCGGCGGTCATCTTCCTCGGGATCTTCCTCTCGGACCGGTGGTCGGTGCGCCTGCCCGTCCGCGGGCGGCAGTTCGACCCGGACCTGCTGGTCGAGATCGTGCGCGTCGCGCTGCCGCTCTCGGGGATGCGCCTGCTCCAGACCACCGCCCGCTTTCCCTTCCTGTTCGTCGTCGGCGTCGTCAGCACGCCCGCGCTGGCCGCCTTCGCCATCGGCCGGCGCGTGATGTTGCTCGCGATGATGCCGGCCTGGGGGTACTCGACGGCCGCGAGCACCCTCGTCGGCCAGCATCTCGGCGCCGGCGAGGACGCCGACGCCTCCAGTTACGGCTGGCAGACCGCCCGCATCGCGCTGGTCACGCAACTGCTGATCGCGGTCGTGCTCGTGGTCGCCGCCCGGCCCATCGCGGACCTGTTCGGCACCGCCTCGCCGGACCTCGCAGTCACGTTCATCCGCGTGTTCGCCGTCACCGTCGCCGGCTTCAGCCTCGGGCGGACGATGCGCGGGAGCCTCCGGGGGGCCGGTGACACCCGCTGGCCGCTGTACGGTACGGTGCTTGGCTCGTACTGCTATCGCATCCCCGTCGCGGCGCTGGCGCTCCCGGCCGGGTTCTCCATCACGATCCCCCTGCTCGGGGTCTCGTTCGCGCCCGGCCTGGGGCTGGGGCTGCCCGCCATCTACGCCGCCATCGTCGGCGACTACTACCTGAAGGCGCTGGTCAACACCGGCCGGTTCTGGTCCGGCCGGTGGCGCGCCGTCGCGCGGGCCTCGGGCGTGGGGGCCGCCGGGGACTAGGATCGCCCGTCCGGGGCGGACCGCGCATCGCCCGTCCGGGACGGACCGTTCGTGGCCGGGACGAAATGCTGAACGTTTAATGCGCGGCCGCGACCACCGACACACATGAGCACGGCTACCAAAGTCGTCTTGGGGACCGTCGGCCTGTCGGCGCTGCTCGCGATCGCGCTCGTCGTCAACCTCGTGATGGTCGGGGCGAGTTGATGTTCGCCGAGCGGGACCTGTCGGACGAACTGGCGACCGTCCGGGAACGCCACGCGCCTGACGCGCTGGTGCTCGACTGCGAGCGGGACTTCGAGACGCTGGACCCGGCCGTCGCCGAGGACCTCCTGCTCCTGACCGACGGCCTCGAGTTGCTGGCCTACGACCGGGCGTGGCTCCCCGCGGACGCGCCCGACGTGCTGACGGCGCTGACCGGCGAGGACCTGACCGTCGGGACGCCCGGCGACGGCGCGGTGGCCTGGACCCGCCAGACCGACCCGCCGGTGGTGCTGGTCAAGCCCCGCGTCGAGGGCTCGCCCGAGTCGTTCGTCGACTTCCTGCTCGCGGAGGCGCTCGTGCAGGTCGGCGGCGACGACCCCGAACACTTCCTGGGCTTTTTCCGCGACGAGTACCCCGCCTTCGCCGCGGCGGCCGAGCGGTTCGACGGCGCCGAGACCTACCAGCTCGCGGCGGCCTGCTTCGAGGCCTACCGCGGGCTGGCGACCCGCGAGGTGTTCGCCGGCTGGGACGGGGACCTGCCGGGCCTCTCCGACGCCTGGACGGAGGCCGGCGAGTGGCTCGCGCCCCGCCTGGAAGCGCTGTCCGGCGAGATCGCCCGCGGCGAGACGAGCGTTCCGACGGCCGCCGAACTGGCCTGCAGCGGCGTCAAGCACGACGTGGACGTGCCCGCGCCGTTCGGCGCGCTCGACACCGCCGCCTACCGCGAGTACGGCCCCGAGTACGCCGTCCAGTGGGTCGAGAAGACGCTCGCCGAGACGGTTTGAGACGGGAGTGGCCCGCGAGAACCCCGCATGGGAGAACGCGACACGGAACCGATTGTCCTTTACCGTCCCCGGCGGATACCACACCCATGGATCGGTTCGCCGAGGTCGACGACCAGTACGACCCCCACGCGGTCGAGGAGCGCGTGGCCGACTACTGGGAGGCCGTCGACGCCTACGAGCAGACCGTCGAGCACCGCTCGGACGGGGAGGAGTTCTTCTTCGTCGACGGGCCGCCCTACACCTCCGGGTCGGCCCACATGGGGACGACCTGGAACAAGGCCTTGAAGGACTGCTACCTGCGCTACCTCCGGATGCAGGGGTACGACGTGACTGACCGGCCCGGCTACGACATGCACGGGCTCCCCATCGAGACGAGGGTCGAGGAGGAACTGGGCTTCGAGAACAAGAAGGACATCGAGGCGTTCGGCGAGGAGGCGTTCATCGAGGAGTGCAAGGCCTTCGCCGAGGAGAACCTCGCCGGCCTCCGGGAGGACTTCCAGTCCTTCGGCGTCTGGATGGACTGGGACGACCCATACAAGACGGTCGACCCCGAGTACATGGAGGCCGCCTGGTGGGGGTTCCGGCAGGCCCACGAGCGCGGACTCGTCGAGCAGGGACAGCGCTCCATCTCGCAGTGTCCCCGCTGTGAGACGGCCATCGCCAACAACGAGGTGGAGTACGAGGACGTCGAGGACCCCTCGATCTACGTCACGTTCGAACTCGCCGACCGCGAGGGGAGCCTCGTCGTCTGGACGACGACGCCCTGGACCATCCCGGCCAACACCTTCGTCGCGGTGGACGGCGACGGCGAGTACGTCGGCGTCGACGCCGAGCGCGACGGCGAGACCGAGCGCCTGTACGTCGCCGCCCCCAAGGTCGAGGACGTCCTGCGGGCGGGCCGCTACGGCGACTACGAGGTCGTCGAGGAACTCGCGGGCGAGGACCTGGTGGGCTGGACCTACGAACACCCGCTCCGCGCAGCGGTCCCCGAGGCCCCCGACGGCGAGGGCGCGCTGCAGGTGTACACCGCCGACTACGTCGACACCGAGGGCGACGGGACAGGGCTCGTCCACTCCGCCCCCGGCCACGGCGAGGAGGACTTCGAGCGCGGCCGCGAACTCGGCCTCGAGATCTTCTGTCCGGTCGGCGCCGACGGCGTGTACGACGACAGCGCCGGCGCCTACGCCGGCCAGTTCGTCAAGGACGCCGACGAGGCGATCATCGACGACCTCGACGCGGCCGGCCGACTGCTCCACGCGGGCACGACCACCCACAGCTACGGTCACTGCTGGCGGTGTGACACCGGCATCATCCAGATCGTCACCGACCAGTGGTTCATCACGATCACCGACATCAAGGACGAACTGCTGGAACTCGTCGGGGACAGCGAGTGGCACCCCCAGTGGGCGCGGGACAACCGCTTCCGTGACTTCGTCGAGGACGCCCCCGACTGGAACGTCTCCCGCCAGCGCTACTGGGGCATCCCCATCCCCATCTGGCTGCCGGTCGAGACCACCGACGGCGAACCGGTCGAGTGGTCCGGCGAGATGGACGACGCCGTCGTGATCGGCGACCGCGAGGAACTGGCCGCGCGGGTCGACCAGGAGATCGATCCCGAGTCGGTCGACCTCCACAAGGGGACCGTCGACGACCTCACCGTCACCGAGGACGGCGTCGTCTACGAGCGCGTGTCGGACGTGTTCGACGTGTGGCTCGACTCCTCGGTGGCGACCTGGGGCACCCTGAACTACCCCGGCGAGACCGAGGCCTACGAGCGCCTGTGGCCCGCGGACCTCATCATCGAGGCCCACGACCAGACCCGCGGGTGGTTCTGGTCGCAACTGGGCATGGGCGGGGCCGCGACGGGCGAGATCCCCTACCGGGAGGTGCTGATGCACGGCTACGCCAACATGCCCGACGGGCGCGGGATGTCCAAGTCCAAGGGCATCTTCGTCGACCCCCACGAGGTCATCGAGGAGTACGGCCGGGACCCGATGCGGATGTTCCTGCTGTCGGTCGAGCCACAGGGCGAGGACATGCGCTTCTCCTGGGACGAGACCGAGACGATGCAGCGTGACCTCAACATCCTCTGGAACGTGTTCCGGTTCCCGCTGCCGTACATGCGACTGGACGAGTTCGACCCCGAGGCCACGACGGTCGACAGCGTGCGCGGGGATCTCGAACTGCTCGACGAGTGGCTGCTCTCGCGCCTCCAGAGCGTCGAGGCCGCCATGACCGACCACATGGAGGCTTTCGAGAACGACGAGGCGATCGACCTGCTCCGGGCGTTCGTCGTCGAGGACCTCTCGCGGTTCTACGTGCAGGCAGTGCGAGAGCGCATGTGGGAGGAGGCCGACTCCGCGAGCAAGCGCGCGGCCTACGCCACCCTCTACCGGGTCCTCGAGGAGGTCGTGGCCCTGCTGGCGCCTTTCGCCCCCTTCGTCGCCGACGAGATCTACGGCCACCTCACCGGCGAGTCGGGCCACCCGACCGTCCACATGTGTGACTGGCCCGCCGTCGACGAGGACCTCCGCGACGTCGACCTCGAGGCGGACGTGACCGTCGTCCGGGCCGTCGAGGAAGCCGGCTCGAACGCCCGCCAGCAGGCCGAGCGGAAGCTCCGCTGGCCGGTCAAGCGCGTCGTCGTCGACGCAGACAGCCGGGACGTGGCCGACGCCGTCGAGGCCCACGCCGACCTCGTGGCCGAGCGGCTGAACGCCAGGCGGGTCGAGGTGGTCGGCCCCGACGAGGCCTGGGACGAACTCCGGTACTCCGCCGAGGCCGACATGTCCGAACTCGGCCCGGCCTTCGGCGACGAGGCCGGCGAGATCATGCAGGCGCTGAACGACGCCCGCATCGCGGCGCCGAGACTCGACGCCCTCGAGGCCGCCGTCGCCGACGCCCTCGGCCGCGCGGTCGATCTCACGGAGTCGATGGTGTCGTTCCGCCGCGAGACGCCCGACGCCGTCGCCGGCACCGCGTTCGAGGCGCTCGACGCCGGCGGGACGGTGTACGTCGACACCGCCCTCGACGAGGACATCGAGAGCGAGGGGTACGCCCGCGAGGTGATCCGCCGGATCCAGGAGATGCGCAAGGACCTCGACCTCGACATCGAGGAGCGCATCCGCGTCGAACTCGACGTGCGTGACGACCGGGTGGCCGACCTCGTGGCCGAGCGCGAGGCCCTCGTCGCCGAGGAGGTCCGGGCCGACGCCTTCGGCCCCGTCGAGGACGGGCACCGCGAGTCGTGGGACATCGAGGACGTCGAGGTCGCCATCGCCATCGCGCCCGTCGCCGGGGCGGAAGCCTCGGACTGACCGCGCCCGCAAGACGAAGATCGCGGACCGATGGCGGGCGGTCGGCCGTCTGTCGGCCGCCGGCTCGCCACCGGATCGACGACTGCCGGCTCGCGTGTAACGAGTTTGTGAACATCGAAAGGACTTTTCCCCGGGAAGGGAGAGAACTGCGCCAGTGACCGACCTGAAGCGACAACTCCGCGCGCTGTATTTCACCCGTTTCGCCAACTCCTTCGGGTACGTGACGCTGTTGACGCTGTTGCCCTTCTACGTGAACGAACTCGGCGCGACGGGGGTCACCGTCGGCCTGTTCGCCACGGGGCTGACGGCGGCCCAGGGCGTCGCGGTCATCCCGATCACGTGGGCGGGAGACCGACACGACAAGCGGACCATCCTGCTCGCCGGCATCGCGCTGGCGATGCTGGTGTACGGGGCGTTCACGCTCGTCGCCACGAGCACGCAGTTCATCCTCGTGCGGATGGTCCAGGGGGTGGCGGCGACGGCCTCGGGCATCCTCGGGCTCTCGCTGATCGGGCAACTCGCCCGGGAGAGCGAGCGGGCAAACACCATCGGCAAGTCCAACTCCTGGCGGTTCGCGGCCGGCATCGGCGGCACGCTCTCGGCCGGCGCGCTGTACCAGGCCTTCGGCTTCACCGTCGTGTTCGCCCTGCTGACGCTGATCGCCGGCGTGGCGTTTCTCGCGGTCTGGCTGTTCGTCGAACCCGACGAGACGACCGTCGAGGGATTCGCGTTCACGGACCTCGCGCTGAACCGCCGCATCCTCACCATCACGAGCTTTCGCGCCCAGTACGCCGTCGCAGTGACGCTCGTTCGGACGTGGGTGCCGCTGTTTGCCGGCGTCACGGCCGCGCAGGGTGGCCTGGCGTTCGGCGGCATCGCCGTCGCCGTCGTCACGGCCGCCGAGAAGTTCACCAACATGCTCTCCCAGCCCTACACCGGGCGGCTCTCGGACCGCTTCGGTCGTGCGCGCTTCGTCTTCGTCGGCGGCCTCGCGTACGGCGTCGTCGCGCTGGTCGTCCCCTTCACCCCCGCCATCGGGTCGGCGCTCGGCCTGCCGGCGTCGCTGCCGCTGCTGGGGAACCTCACGCCCGCGTTCCTCCCGCTGGTGGTCCTGAACGGCCTGCTCGGCGTGGCCGACAGCATCCGCGAGCCCGCGAGCATGGCGCTGTTCGCCGACGAGGGGTCGGGGTCGGGCGTCGCCTCCAGTTTCGGCGTCCGGGACATCGTCTGGCGGCCGGGCGCCATCCTCGCGCCGCTGGCCGGCGGGTGGATCATGCAAAACGTCGGCATGCAGTGGGTCTTCTTCACGGGCGCGATCGCCGCCTTCACCGGCGTCGCCGCGTTCCTCGGCATCCTCTCGTACAGCCACGGGCGCGGAGCGCTCACCCAGTGGTGACCCGGCAGTCCCGTCCGGGGGCGCCCGACAGGTCGGCGACGTAGGCCACCGTCCGGTAGCGCTCCCCGCCGAGGCGGACCCGACCACGCCCGACCCGCCGGAAGCGCTCGCGGTAGAACGCCCGGCCCACCTCGTTGTCCGCGAGCACCTCGTCGACGCGCAGTCGCTCGGCGCCGGCCACGACGGCGCGCTCCTCGACGGCCGCAAGCAGGGCCGACCCGACGCCCTCGCCCCACCGCCGGGGCGCGACGTAGATGCTGTGCAAGAGCCAGTCGTCGCCGCTGGGACCGGCCATCGCGAAGCCGACCACGGCACCGTCGCGCTCGGCGACCAGGAACGCGATGTCGGACGCGAGGACCCCCCGTAGCGCCGCCGGATCGTACCACTCCCGGACAGAGCGGTCGATGGTCAGCGCGGGCAGGGCCTCGCGGTAGGCCGCGTGCCAGGCGCGGTCGGCCACGCGCCGGACGGCGTCGAGGTCGTCGGTGGTCGCCGGTCGAACCGCCATCGCCCGAGGGTAGGTGACGGTCACCATAAACGTGACGCGTGTCCGTCCGTTCCCGGACGGTCGTCCACCACGCCGGCGGTCGGGAGAGGGCTCCGTCGTTCCCGCCGGCGGCGTTCAGGACACTGCCCGCCGTTCCCGCCGGCGGCGTTCAGGACACTGCCCGCCGTTCCCGCCGGCGGCGT
>JBDGUH010000028.1:11676-20126 GCA_042216055.1 Haloarculaceae archaeon | reverse complement strand
CGCCGTTCCCGCCGGCGGCGTTCAGGACACTGCCCGCCGTTCCCGCCGGCGGCGTTCAGGACACTGCCCGCCGTTCCCGCCGGCGGCGTCCGGGGTCCGCCACCGTCAGAGCCGCTCGGCCACGGCGGGCGCGGCGCTGACGGCGCTGACGGCGCGCTCGACGGTGTCGGTGCCGAACAGGCGCTCGACGCCCGCGGCGGCGAGCCTCGTCCGGGCGTTGCCCGCGAGCACCGGGTGGACGCAGGCCGCGAACACGCGCTCGGCCCCCCGCTCGTGCAGGACACTCACGGCCTCGCTCATCGTCGACCCGGTGGCGACGATGTCGTCGACCACCACGACGTCCCGGCCGGCGACGGCGGCGTCGGAGGGTTCGATGCGCACCTCGCCGGTGTCGTAGTCCCGATCCTTCTCGAAGTAGTCGGTCTCCCCGTCGCCGTAGGCCGACCGAATCGTCTCCGCGATGTCGACGGCCCCCGCGTCGGGCGAGAGAAAGAGCGGGTCCGCGAGGGTCGGCAGTGGGTCTGCGAGGCATCCGGCGGCGTCGACGGCCGCCGCGGGCACGTCGAAGAAGTCACAGACCGCGTCCTCGTGAGGGTTGACCGTCAGCACGCGGTCGGTCCCGGGCGAGAGCGCGCGGGCGACCGCGCGAGCCGAGACGGGTTCGCCCGGCCGGAACGCCTCGTCCTGGCGGGCATACCCCATATACGGCAGGACCGTCACCACCTCGCTCGCGCCCGCCTCGCGGGCGGCGTCCTGCAACTGGATCGCCTGGAGATGGGCGTCGCTGGAGACGGTGGCCGCGACGACGACGGCGCGGTCGAGCCCGTCGGGCACCCGGACCTGGAGTTCGCCGTCCGCGAACCGCTCGTACGCGACGGTGCCGAGCGGTTCGCCGGTCGCGTCGGCGAGCGCGGCCGCGAAGCCCTGACTGTCGGCGCCCGGGAGGATCATGTGCGGCCGGTCGCCGGCCGAGGTAAACGGCTTTTCGATTCCCGCGGGCCCTCGCCACCGCGTCGGCAGCCGACCGTCTGGACCGCCACCGCCCCGTCAGGGCACCGCGAGCCCCGTCACGTCGTCGAGCCCTAGCTCCCGCGAGCGCCACTCGGGCGCGCCGTCCTTGGCGGCCGGCGGGTCCAGCGCCAGCCGTCCGTCCGCCGTCACCGCGAACGTCGCCGCGCCGTAGGCGACGTCGACGGGGTCGGTGACGGGCGCGTCGGCGTCCCACCATCCCGCTTCGCTGCGCTCGAGGAGAGTCCCGTCGACGACCGCGTGCGCGCGCTCGCCGTCCGTCGCGACGACGGTGGCGTCGCCGGCCTCCTCGAGATCCCATCCGTCGGCCCGGCGAAAGACCCCCTCGACGGTCGCCGCGTACCCCGCCGCCACGTCCCGCGCGTCGTCGAGGCCGACGTGGACCCCCTCGAGGTCGTACACGCCCTCGGCCGTCGCCGCGTACCCGCCGCCGAGACGGCGCACCGCGGGGAGCGTCCCGAGCGTCGTCCACCCGTCGTCGCCGAGGCGCGCGACCCGGCCGTCCGGCCCGGCCGCGACCGGGCCGTCGGCGAACCCGACCGCCACCGCGGGCCCGAAACCGGCGTCGGCGAACTCCTCGCCTCCCACCAGCACGTCCTCGTCGGTGGCCACGAGCAACCGGCCGTCCTCGCCGGCCACGTCCCGGGCGCGACAGCGGTGCGCGAGGCCGAACCGGCCGATCTGGTCGTCGGACACGTCGACGTAGGCGACCCCGAGCGCGCCGGCGACGTAGACGCGGGTCCCCTCGCGCCGGGCGCCGTACATCCGCTTTTCGGTCAGCGCGATGTCGTCGTCGTCGGGCATGCCCGGGCGTTCGGGCCGCCCGACCGAAAGCGTGCCGCATGACACGAACGGGGGTCCGTTCCAGCCGTCGACGCCGTGGTCCGCGTTTCCGTGGGAAGCGTTCATCACGCCGGCCGTCCAACGGGGGCCCATGCTGTTGGGCATCGTCGCGGACACGCACGACGACACCGACCTCGTGAGGAGTGCGGTCGAGACGTTCGCGGACGCCGGCGTCGACGCCGTCGTCCACTGCGGGGACTTCGTCGCGCCGTTCTCGGTGGCGCCGTTCGAGGCCGCCTTCGACTTCTACGCCGTCCGCGGGAACAACGACGGGGAGTGGGCCATCCAGCCACAGGTCGACGCGTTCGGCACCTACCTCGGCGAGATGGGCGAACTGACGCTCGACGGGGCCGAGGTCGCCGTGTATCACGGCACCAGCGGGGCCATCGTCGACGCGCTCGTCGAGTGTGACAACTACGACTACGTCCTGCACGGCCACACCCACCAGCAGGTCCACGAGGCCCACGAGGGGACCGTCCGGATCAACCCGGGCGGGCTCCCCCTCGAGCAGGCGCCCGACCCCCTCGAGGTGGCGCTGCTCGACACCGACAGCGGCGACGTGACGTTCCGCGAGCCCTAGCGGTCCGACGACGACCGTTCCGTCGACTCCCACCGGGACAAGACCTAATCCGGCCCGGATCACAGGGACAGGCATGAACTCGACGCTGCGCGGACCAGCCGAGACGGCCGTCAGGCAGTGCATGAACCTCGGGGCCGACGAGTCCTGTGCCGTCGTCACCGACGACGAGCGCGAGGCCATCGGCGAGGCCCTCTACCGGGTCGCCCGGGACGTGACGGACGACGCCGTCATCCTGCGGTACCCGCCGGGCGACCAGCACGGGGAGGAACCCCCGGGGCCGGTCGCGGCGGCGATGGCCGGCGCGGACGTGGTGCTGGCGCCGACGACCAAGAGCCTGAGCCACACCGAGGCCCGCAGCGAGGCCAACGCCGCCGGCGCGCGCGTCGCCACCCTGCCGGGCATCACCGAGGCGGTGTTCCTGATGGGACTCGACGCCGACTACGAGGCGATCCGGGCCAACTGCGAGGCCGTCCACGAGCAGGTCGCCGGTGCCGAGGAGATCAGGGTCACCTCGCCGCAGGGGACCGACCTGACCGTCCGGCCCGGCGACCGCGAGTGGCGCCTCGACACCGGCATCGTCCACGAACCGGGCGCGATGTCGAACCTCCCCGCGGGGGAGGTGTTTGTCAGCCCCGAGACGGCCGACGGCACCGTCGTCGTCGACGGGACGATGATGCCCCACGGGAAACTCGACCACCACGTCGAGTTCACCGTCGAGGACGGCTACGTCACCGACATCGCGGACGACGACCTCCGGGCCGAGGTCGAAGCCGCCGCCGAAGCGGCCGGCCGGGACGCCTACAACGTCGCCGAACTGGGTATCGGCACCAACGTCGCCGTCGAGGAACTGGTGGGCTCGGTCCTCCTGGACGAGAAGGCGGGGGGGACCGTCCACGTCGCCATCGGCGACGACCACGCCATCGGCGGCGACACCCGGGTACCCATCCACCTCGACGGCATTCTGCGGGAGCCGACCGTGCGGGCGGACGGGGAGGAAGTGGAACTTCCTCGGGCGTAGTCGTGCGGTGAAACCGCGAGACGGGGAGGTCGTAGACCTCCCACAGAGCGAGCGGGGAGGAACGACCCGCGAGCAGGCGAGGAAGTGAAGCTTCCTCGGGCATAGTCGCCTCCGACAGCGCCTTCCGTGTCGCTCGCCAACGAGTAGCATGGTCAGGTGCCCACGCTGTGACGACGAGGTGGACCGCCTCTACCCGATTCCCCGGGAGGCGCAGGTCGCGGAGGCCACGGGAACCGGGGACGGACAGCGCGGTCGGGCGTGTCGGCACTGTGTCGACGAGATCCTGGAGGGATGAACGATGTGCGGGGACGGCGTTCGTGACGACGCGCATTTACGTTCCCGTCGAGTAGAGCCCGCCATGACCGACGTTTCGACGGGCGACCGGGTCGGACTCCCGTGCCCGGCCTGTTCGCCGGACCTCGAGACGGTCCACGAGGTACTCAAGCCGGGCGGGCAGGTCACGGTGCGGTGCACGGAGTGTGACCACGTCCACAAGGAGCGCCTGCCGGAGGCGGAGACGGCCGAGCGGGACGTGGTGGTCTCACAGGACGGCGAGTCGTTCTCGGCGACGGCCGACGTGCCGGTCGACGAGGAGCTGGCGGCCGGCGAGGAGTTCCTGCTGGAGACCGACGAGGCCATCATGACCGTCCGGATCACGAGCCTCGAACTCGCGGAGGGACGGGTCGACGCGGCCCCCGCCGAGGCGGTGCGGACCATCTGGACGCGGGCCGTGGGCAACGTCGCCGTCCCGACGACCATCCACCCGAAAGACGGCCGCCACGACGAGACCGAGAGCGTGAAACTGCAGGTGCCCGGCGACTACGAGTTCGTCGTCGGCGAGACCGACGAACTGGGCGACCGGGAGTTCACCGTCGAGGGCATCTACCTCCGGGAGGACGCCCACGGCTACGACCACGAGAAACTGGACTTCGAGGGGGACGCCGCCGAGGCCAAGGATGTCAAGCGCCTGTACGTCCGCGACGAGTCGACCACCGCCTGGTCGGCGTGGTAGGCATGAACTGGGCGGCCCGCCGCCACGACCTGGTGGACCGACTCGCCGACCGCGAGGACGTCGACGATCAGAGGGTGCTGGCGGCGCTCCGATCGGTACCCCGCCACCGGTTCGTGCCCGCGGAGAGCCGCGAGGCGGCCTACGACGATCGACCGCTGTCCATCGGCGAGGGACAGACCGTCAGCGCGCCACACATGGTGGCCGTGATGGCCGACCTGCTGGACCTGGCCCCGGGCGATGCGGTGCTGGAGGTGGGGACGGGGTGTGGCTACCACGCCGCCGTCACCGCCGACATCGTGGGCGCCGAACACGTCCACAGCGTCGAGTACCGCGAGCGGCTGGCCGAACGCGCCCGCGAGACGCTGGCCGGGACGGGCGACGGCGCCGTCTCGGTGCGGGTCGGCGACGGGCGCGAGGGGTGGCCCGAGCACGCCCCATACGACCGGGCGTACCTGACCTGCGCGGCCGAGCAGTTCCCGCCGGCGGTGGTCGAGCAGGTGCGCCTGGGCGGGCTCCTGGTGGCCCCCATCGGCGACCGGCGGCAGGTGCTGGTCCGCGCGCGGCGGCGCGCCGACGGATCGCTGGACCGGGAGCGCCACGGCGGCGTCCGGTTCGTCGAGATGCAGTGACCGCGCGATTCATTAGCCTCCGCGCGAACCCATGGACATGGACCCCGCGGTACTGCGCGACGACATGGTCGACAGCCTGACTCACGAGAGCAAGGGCTGTCTCCGCACCGAGCGGATCGCGACGGCCATGCGGACCGTCCCGCGGGAGGCGTTCGTCCCGGAGGAGCGGGAGGCCTACGCCGATCGTCCGTTCGAGCGCTACGGGAGCCGCATCCTCGCGCCCAGTACGGCGGCGCGGCTGCTCGAGGCGCTGGCCCCCGTCCCCGGCGACGAGGTGCTCGTGGTCGGCGCCGGCGTCGGCTACACCCCCGCGGTGCTGGCCGAGATCGTCGGCGAGGAGTCGGTGCAGGCCGTCGACATCGCCCGCCGTCTGGTGCTCGACGCCCGCTCGAACCTCTCGTCGGCGGGCTACGGCGGCGTGCTGGTCGACCGGCGCGACGGCGCCGACGGGCTGCCCGAGTACGCCCCCTACGACCGGATCCTGCTGGAGGCGGCGGCCGTCGAACCACCGCGCGCGCTCCTCGACCAGCTCGCGCCCGGCGGCCGCCTCGTGATGCCCGCGGGCGCGGGCGAGCAGACCCTGGCGATCGTCGAGGACGGCGAGGTGGCCGAGCGCCTCGGGGGGGTCGCCTTCCAGCCGATGCTCGTCGAGGGCGAGCAGGCCGACACCGTCGAGCGCAACCGCACGCGCCGCGAGGACCGCGAGCACGCCCGTCGGGCCGCCCAGTCCCGCGCCGGGTGGGAGCAGGAGTGGATCGACTGGGACAGCTACTGACCGGCGATCAGCGGCCGCGCACGACGAGCACCTCCGTGTTGCCGCGGCGGTCGCTGTAGCCGCCGCTGGCCGGTGGCTGGATCTCCACCTCCACGGTGCCCTCGTCCTGATTGGGGCCGAGTCCCGGATCGACCCGGACGCTCGCGGTCCCGTTCGGACCCGTCTCGGCCGTCCGCACGTCGTCCATCGTCGCCGTTCCGCCGGTGACGACGACGGTGGCGTTCGAGACCGGCGTGCCGTCCGGCTCGACGACTGCGAGCTGGACGTCGGTCGGCCCGGTGCCGATCACCTCGGGCTGGGGCTGGACGTCGAGTTCGGTGACCGACAGCGTCTGGAGGCCGCCGATCGTGTTCATCATCACGCTCAGGCTCGCCACGCCGACCACGAGGGCGATCACGAGCCGGATCGGCAGTCCCTCGATGGCGCGCTCGTCGCGTCGGAAGCGTTCGAGCATACCCCCCGCTGGTCCCGTCCCGGGCCTTGAATCCTCGGCCGAGCGTTCAAGGGCGATGACGGGGCCAGCCCCCGGCATGGTCGTCGTCGGACGGACACGCGAGTCGGGACCGACCGGCCGCCTGGGACGCTACCGCGCCCGCGACGGGAGCGCGGGCGCGCCCGTGGACGTGGACTTCGATCGACCCCACGCGGGACTCGTGGTCGGCAAGCGGGGCGCCGGGAAGTCCCACACGCTGGGCGTCCTTGCCGAGGGACTGGCCCGGGCGAGGGGCGTCGTGCCCGTCGTCGCGGACCCGATGGGCGCGTTCGGCGGACTGGGGGCGTCCCCGGTCGGCGCGCGGGTGTGCGAGCCGCGGGTCCGCGCCGGCGCGCTCGGCCCCCGCGAGTGGTGTCGCCTGCTCGACCTCGACCCCGCGGGCGGCCCGGGCGGGCTGGTGTGGCGGGCCGCCAGCGAGTGCGAGACGCTGACCGCGATGCGTGCGGCCGTCGGGGACGCGGACGCCGCGGGGGCGTGCAAGCGAGCCGCGGCGAATCACCTCGATCTGGCCGCCGCGTGGGACGTGTTCGACCCGGCGGGGCTCGACGCGACGGCGCTGACAGCGGACCCAGTCGTGCTCGACCTCTCCGGGCGCGATCGGGCACCGGCCGGCGCGGTCGTCGCCGCCGTCGCGACGACGCTGTACGAGGCCCGGCTCGCGGGCGAGGGGCCGCTCCCCTGGCTGCTCGTCGACGAAGCCCACGCGCTCTTCGACGGCGTCGCGGCGGGCCCGCTCCGGCGGCTGGCGACCCGCGGCCGACAGCCCGGCGTGAGCCTCGTCGCGGCGACCCAGCGGCCGGGCGCGCTCCCCGCGGTGGCCGTCTCGCAGTCGGACCTGCTCGTCGCCCACCGACTGACCGACCGCGCCGACCGCGAGGCGCTCGTCGACGCCCGGCCGACGTACTTCGAGGGCTCTCTCGCGGAGCGACTCCCGACCCGACGGGGCGAGGCGCTGGTGCTCGACGACGCCACCGAATCGGCCCACGCCGTCCGCGTCCGGGAACGCGAGACCCCCCACGAGGGCGAGAGCCCGCGCGCCTCGCGGGAGGGGGGCGGTGACAGGTGAACGCTCCGTTCGGGCGGATTTGAACCGGACGCAGACGTGCTCGTTCGCTCCGCTCGCTGCATGCGACTCGTCTGGTGCAAATCCGCTGTCGCATCTGCTCCTCACGTCCGTTCGCCGGCGTTACGGCGTCGCCGAGCTGTCGCTCTCCGTTCGCGAAGACGTCGCAAGATGGGCCCGGGCGGATTTGAACCACGTCGAGACGGTCGTCCTCGCTTCGCTCGGACGCTGCGACTCGTCTGGTGCAAATCCGCTGTCGCATCTGCTCCTCACGTCCGTTCGTCGCAAGATGGGCCCGGGCGGATTTGAACCGCCGGCTTCTTCCTTGTAAGGGAAGTGTCATGACCACTAGACCACGGACCCGGCGTCGGAGACAAAACGACACGCGGGAATAACGCTTTCTCTCTCGGTCGGAAGGCTCTTTCCGGCCGCCCGCTTGCCCTCGGTATGGTCCGGCGATCCGTCCTCGTGGCGGGGGTCGTCCTGGCGGTGTTCGTCGTGGTCACCCAGTGGGGGCTGTGGCTGTGGTTCGTCTCGCCCGGCGAGTACGACCACGTCACGGTGACCGTCAGCGACGAGAACGGCACCCGCCTGGCGACGGTCCACGCGCGCGTCGCCGACACCGGCACGAAGCGGATGGTCGGCCTCAGCGAGACCCACTCCATCGCCCCGGACGAGGGGATGCTGTTCGTCCACGAGGCGTCGGACACCCACGAGTACGTGATGCGCGCGATGGACTTCCCGCTGGACATCGTGTTCGTCTCGGCGAACGGCACCGTCACGGCCGTCCGGCACGCGTCGACGCCGCCGCCGCTGACCCCCGAGTCGCTCCTGGCGCGCTACGGCGGCCGCGGGAAGTACGTCCTGGAGGTCAACCGCGGGTGGGCCAACCGCACCGGGGTCGGGCCGGGCGACCGCCTCTCAGTGCCGGGCCTGATCGAGGGCGGAACCGGCGGGAACGCGAGCGGCGCCCGGAACGACGCGGCGGCCGGCGAGGCCACGCCGACG
>JBDGUH010000028.1:0-11576 GCA_042216055.1 Haloarculaceae archaeon | reverse complement strand
GGCCACGCCGACGCCCGGCGCGGACCGCGCGTGGGTCACCGCCGTCGACGCCAACGGCACCCGCCTCGCGGCGCTCGCGGTCCGCCTCTCGGAGACGCCCGACGAGCGCTACACCGGCCTCAGCGACACCGCGGATCTACCGTGGGACGAGGGGATGTTGTTCGTCTACGACGAACCCGGCGACCACGCCTACGTGATGCGCGAGATGGACTTCCCGCTGGACATCGTCTACCTGGCGAGCGACGGCACCGTCACCCGGATCCACCACGCGCCCCTGCCGCCGCCGAACCACACCACGCTGCACCGCTACCGCGGGCACGGCCAGTTCGTCCTGGAGGTCAATCGCGGGTGGACGAACGCCACGGGCCTCGACGAGGGCGACAGAGTGGAACTTCCGCCCGCGCTCGGATGAACGCCACGGGCCGACAGAACGAAACTGACCCGCAACGATCCGTGTGCCCGTTCAGCAGAGGTCGTTGGTCCGCTCGGCGGCCGTCTCCAGGGTCGCCAGCGGGTCCTCGCCCTCGTACTCGTAGATGAGCCAGTCGCTGTCGTTGTCGGCGACCGCCTCGGCGACGGCGTCCAGATCGAGGTCGCCCTCCCCGACCGGCACGGAGTGGCCGGCCGACACGTCGTAGTCTTTCAGGTGGACCAGTGCCGAACGCTCGCCCAGCGAGCGCAGGCGCTCGATCACGTCGTCGCCGGCGGCGAGCGCCAGTCCGAGGTCGAGTTCGATGCCGCAACTGGTCGCGTCGATGAACGCGTCCCACCCCGTCTCGCCGTCGAGGTCGGTGTACTCGTGGTCGTGGTTGTGGTAGTGAAGCGATAGATCGCGGTCGGCCAGGCGCTCGCCGACGGCTTCGACCCGCTCGGCGGCGTCGGCGACGGCGGCGTCCGACTCGAAGTTCTCGGGGTCCAGCCACGGGATGACGACGTTCTCGACGCCCAGTTCCTCGTAGAACGCGACCGTCTCCGCGAAGTCGTCCTCCAGGCCGTCGATGCCGACGTGGGCACCGGCCACCGCAAGCCCCGTCTCCTCGAGCGTCGCCCGTACCTCCTCGGGGTCCTCGTCGGTGACGCGGTAGGCGAACTCGACGCCGTCGAAGCCGGCGTCGGCCACCAGTTCGAGGACCTCGGTGAACGGTCGGTCGACGTTGCGAAGCGTGTACAGCTGGATCGCTGATCGAACCATGTCCGTCGAGATGGGGGCCGGGTCCGAAAGGGTTTCTCAGCCTGCCTGACACCACCGCTCCGGCGTCTGACACCCACTGTTATTGTGCTGTGCGGTGTCACACCTGGCATGGAAGAGGGATTCGGCATCGGATTCGCCAGCGCCGGGTTCATCACCCGCGAGGCCCACGTCCCGAGCGTCGAGTACCTCCCGGGCGTCCGCGTCGCGGGCGTCCAGAACCGCACCCGCGAGCACGCCGCGGACCTGGCAGCGACCTGCCGGGAGAACGGGGTGGGAGACCCGAGCGTTTACGGCGCGGACGCGGTGGCCGACATGGTCGCCGACCCCGACGTGGACGGCCTGTGGGTCACGAGCCCCAACTTCACGCGGGTCGACGTGGTCGAGGCGGCCGTCGGGGCTATCGAGGACGGCGCGACGCTGCAGGGCATCGCCCTCGAGAAACCCGTCGCGCGCACGCTCGCGGAGGCCGACCGCATCCGCGAACTGGTCGCGTCGGTGGACCTGCCCCACGCCTACCTGGAGAACTGGGTCCACGAGCCCGGTCTGGTCGACCTCCGGGACCTGCTGTGGGAGCGGGGTCGGGGCGCGGACCGCCCCTACCTCGCGCGCTCGCAGGCCGAGCATAGCGGCCCCCACTCGGGGTGGTTCTGGGACGGCCGCAAGCAGGGCGGCGGGGCGCTCACGGACATGCTGTGTCACGCGCTCGGGGGCAACGACTTCCTGCTTGCCGACCCCGGGGGCCGGGACCTGAAGCCGGTCGCCGTCACCGCCGACACGGAGACGCTGAAGTGGACCCGCCCCGACTACGCCGCGCAGTTGCGCGAGGCCTACGGCGTCGACTACGACGAGCACCCCGCCGAGGACTACGCCCGGACGACCGTCCGCTACGAGGACGAGGACGGCCGCCCGATCGTCTCGGAGGCCTCCGGGTCGTGGTGTTACGTCGGGTCGGGCGTCCGTCGGACCGTCGAACTGCTCGGCCCGGAGTACTCGGGGCAGGTGCTGACCGACGACGAGTCCTCGAGCGTCTTCTTCTCCGACGAGGCGGCGTCGGGCGAGGGGTGGGCCGAGAAGCAGACGGCCACGAGCGGCCGGATGCCCCTCGATCCCGCGCCGGCCGTCACGAGCGGGTTCGTCGCCGAGAACCGTGACGCCGTCCGGTCGTTCCGGGCGGGCGAGAACGGCCGCTTCGACCTGGCGGACGGCCGCAGGATCCTGCAGCTCTGTATGGCCGCCTACCGCGCCGCCGAAACCGGGCGGGAGATCCGCCTCGCCGACGTCGATCTGACGGAGTACACGCCGCCGCCGGCACGCGAGTGACGGCCCGAGAGAACGCTCAAGGCATCGATTGGGCCGTGTCGCCGGGACCGAACTGACCAGGCGTTCAGGATTGCTGTCATTTCGGCGCGTGGGACGCTCCAGCACGCATTCAACGGGTTTTAGTGGTTCCCGCCCGTTGCTCAGTCGATGGCTGTTCCTGCCGACGAGGACGACCCGTTCGAGGAGGAGCGCGAGCGGGCCGAGGGGAACCCGATGGCCCGGCTGTTCGCCAGCTACGGCCGCGAGAACAGCTTCCAGTTCGCGGTCGGACTGTTCGCCAGCGTGTTCGCCCGCCTGCTCGACCTCCTGCCGCCGGTCCTCCTGGGGCTGGCCGTGGACTCGATCCTCCGGAACGACAAGTCCTTCACGCTCCTGTTCGTCCCCGACGCGTGGATTCCGACGACCCAGACCGGCCAGCTCGAACTGACGGTCGCCCTGATCGGTACCGCCTTCTTCAGCGCGGCCGGCTTCCACTGGGTCCGCAACTGGGGGTGGAACTCCTTCGCCCAGAACATCCAGCACGACATCCGGACCGACACCTACGACAAGATGCAGCGGCTGAACATGGACTTCTTCTCGGACAAGCAGACCGGGGAGATGATGTCCATCCTCTCGAACGACGTCAACCGGCTCGAGCAGTTCCTCAACGAGGGGATGAACTCCACGTTCCGGCTGTCGGTGATGGTCCTGGGCATCGCGGTCATCCTCTTTTCGATCAACTGGCAGCTCGCACTGGTCGCGCTCGTGCCGGTGCCGCTGATCGCCTTTTTCACCTACAAGTTCATCCAGACGATCCAGCCCAAGTACGCCGACGTGCGCTCCTCGGTCGGGCAGGTCAACTCCCGGCTCGAGAACAACCTCGGCGGCATCCAGGTGATCAAGGCCGCCAACACCGAGGCCTACGAGTCGGACCGGGTCGAGGACGTGTCCCGCGATTACTACGACGCCAACTGGGACGCGATCGGCACCCGGATCAAGTTCTTCCCCGGCCTGCGGGTCATCGCCGGCGTCGGCTTCGTGCTCACCTTCGCCATCGGCGGCTACTGGGTGTTCACCTGGGAGACCTCCCAGACGGCCCCGTGGTTCTTCTCCGGGCCGCTGTACACCGGCGAGTTCGTCACGTTCATCCTCCTGAACCAGCGGTTCATCTGGCCGATGGCCCAGTTCGGGCAGATCATCAACATGTACCAGCGGGCCCGCGCCTCAGCCGAGCGCATCTTCGGCCTGATGGACACCCCCTCGCGCATTCAGGAGGATCCCGACGCCCGCGAACTCGCGGTCGGGGACGGCGAGGTCGTCTACGACGGCGTGAGCTTCGGCTACGACGACGAGCGCATCCTCGAGGACATCTCCTTCGAGGTCGAGGGCGGCGAGACCGTCGCGCTGGTCGGCCCCACCGGTGCGGGCAAATCCACGGTCCTGAAGCTCCTCCTGCGGATGTACGACGTGGACGAGGGGACCATCGAGATCGACGGCCAGGACCTCCGCGAGGTGACCATCCCGAGCCTCCGCCGGCAGGTCGGCTACGTCTCCCAGGACACGTTCCTGTTTTACGGCACCGTCGAGGAAAACATCGCCTACGGCACCTTCGACGCCGAGCGCGAGGCGGTCGTCGAGGCCGCGAAGATGGCCGAGGCCCACGAGTTCATCCAGAACCTCCCCGAGGGCTACGACACGGAGGTCGGCGAGCGCGGCGTCAAACTCTCGGGTGGCCAGCGCCAGCGCATCGCCATCGCGCGGGCCATCCTCAAGGACCCCGAGATCCTGATCCTCGACGAGGCCACCAGCGACGTGGACACGGAGACGGAGATGCTCATCCAGCGCTCGCTGGACCGGCTCACCGCCGACCGCACCACCTTCGCCATCGCTCACCGCCTCTCGACGATCAAGGACGCCGACAAGATCGTCGTCATCGAGGACGGCCGCATCGTCGAGCGGGGCACCCACGAGGACCTGCTGGCCGACGACGGCCTGTACGCGAACCTCTGGGCGGTCCAGGCCGGCGAGATCGACGAACTGCCCGAGGAGTTCGTCCGGCGGGCCACCCGGCGGCGCTCCCGGGTCGAGGCCGAGGAGACCGCCGCCGACGACGACTGATCCGGACGGTCGTTCCGGGCTGGCCGACTGCAGACGCGGCGACGCGGCCCCCCGTTTCTTGTGTATCCCCGCCGCAGGGGCTGGCATGCCCTCCGAGCGGTTCGCCGTCTCCCTCCGCGAGCGAGTCCTGACCGAACAGAACGTGGCGATCCTCGTCGCCGTCGTGGTCGCGATCCCGGCCGCGTACCTGTTCGCCTGGCAGTTCGACACGCAGGCCGGGAATTTCCTGCTCCTCGCGGCGATCGGGGTCGGGGTGCCGTCGATCTACGGGACCTCGTTCGAAGGGGCGGGCCGGAACGTGGTGTTGCTCGTTGCGCTGCTCGCGGCCGTCGCCGCCGCGTCGTTCACGGCGATCTACCTGGCGGGTGTCGCGTGGCTCTCCATCCCGCCGACGTTCGCGGCGCTGCTCGCGTATCTCGTCACCGAACTCGGGCCGCGCGCGGTGCTGGCCGCCCGCGGCGACGAGGCGACGTCGGAGTGACGGCCGGCGCGAGCGCGCCCGAGTCTGCCGAGCGAACCGCTCGAACGGGAACAACCATTATTGTCGATGCGCATAGAAGAACTGGTATGGCAGTCAGCTACATCGCGAGCATGCTGGTGATGGGCGCGTTCGCGGTGCTGGTCCTGCTGGCGATGCGCCGCCAGCGGCCGTGGTACCAGTATCGAGCGTCGAGTTTCCGGCCCGGCGCGTCGCCGGAGAGTAGCGTCGCCGGCCGGCCGCTGTTCCTGGTGGCGACGTTCCTCCTCGTGGCGGCCGGGCTGTTGCTGGCGACGAACGCCTACGTCACGGGCGGCGGCCTCGCAGGCCTCCTCCCGGGTCTGGGGGTCGCGGTGATCGGGGCCGTGGCGACCGTCTACGGATTCGCGCGTCTCCTGGGCCACCCCAACGCGATGGCCGCCTTCGAGACGGCGACGGTCGGCGGCGCCTTCGTCCTCGTCGCAATCCTCTTCCAGGTCGTGACCACGTGAGGCCCTCTCGAGGCGGTCCCGTCTCGACCGCGCGCCACCCTGTGATCGGACCGTGAAACAGTCGCTACGGTTCGTATCAGCACCGTTGCGACCGTCAGACGGGAGCCGAACGCATTCGTGAACCTTTTTATCCGTTGCCATGCTATGACGGGCCATGGTAGATGCCCACACACAGGTCGACGACCTCGAGGAGAACGAGCAGGAGTTCGACCGCCTGTTCGGGATCGTGGCCGACGGGGTCGTGGGCGCCGCCGGGGGGCTGGTCGGGACGGCGCTCATGACGGTCGTCCTGCTGGTCGCCGAGTCGCTCGGCGCGTTTCACCGCTCCGCCTTCGCCGGCCTGACCGAGCTGGTGGGGCTGAGCGGCTACGTCCCGCCGGTCCCGTTCGGCTACGTCATGTTCCTCGCGGGCGGGATGCTCCCCTGGCCGCTGCTGTTCGCATCGCTGAAGGGATACCTCCCCGGCGCGCGCGACCCGGTGAAGGGGGTGTACTTCGGCGCGGCCGTCTGGACCGGCTTCGTGCTCGCGTTCTACACGGGCCAGACCGGCGTCGCGCTGGCGCTGTACCTCGTGCTGACGCTCGTGGCCCACGTCGTGTACGGCGTCGGCCTCGGCCTCGTGTTCGAGTACCTGTCCTCCCGGCCGGACTCGCTGGTGTAATCCGCCGTCGTCCCCGGTCCGGCGCTCGCCGGCGCTCCCGACCGGCCCCCGCGACGGCACTCGCCGTTCACCGCCACCCTTGTAGTGGGCGCCCGCTAGCCCCCGGTATGCACCTCGCCGAGGCCGCCTGGACCGACGCCGAGGCCGCCGACACGGACCTGGCCGTCCTGCCGGTCGGGTCGACCGAACAGCACGGCCCCCACGCCCCGCTGGGGACCGACCTGCTGGCCGCCGAGGCCGTCGCCGAGGCCGGGGCCGCGGCCCACGGGGACGAGGTCGTCGTCGCCCCGGGGATCCCCGTGAGCGTCTCCGAGGAGCACCGCCAGTTCGCGGGGACGCTGTGGGTGAGCGAGGACACCTTCCGCTCGACGGTCCGGGAGACGGTGGCCGGCCTCGCCGCCCACGGCTGGGACCGGGTGGTCGTCGTCAACGGCCACGGCGGCAACACGGGCCCACTACGGGAGGTGTGTGGCCGGATCACCCGCCACGACGACGCCTACGCCGTCCCGTTCACCTGGTTCGAGGCCGTCGACGCGCCGGACATGGGCCACGCCGGCCCCGTCGAAACGAGCCTCCTCCGGCACGTCGCGCCCGCCCTGGTCCGGGAGGACCGCCTCGACGCGGCCGCCGACGGCGCCGCCGACCGCTGGGGGGACTGGGAGGGCGGCGTCAACCTCGCCTACGACGCGGCGGAGTTTGCCGAGAACGGGACGGTGGGCGACCCCCGCGAGGGGAGCGCCGAGCGGGGCGAAGCACTGCTCGAGGCGGCGGCGGCGGCGCTGGCCGACGTGCTCGCGCGGGTCGAGGAACGCGAGCGCTGATACGGATTATTGGGACTGTTTCCCGGTCCGATCACAGGGTGGCGCGCGGTCGAGACGGGAGTGACTCGCAGGGATCCGTACGAGGAACTGCTTCGGGCGCCGGTCAGGCCTCGGCCTCGTCGGCGTCGCCCTCGGCCTCCGCGTCGGGGCCCTCGTCGGCGAACTCCTCGAGCGTCGAGCGCAACTGCGGCACCGTACTGGTCAGTTCGCCCACCTGCTCGCGGGCGTGCTCCACGTCGGCGATCAGGTCCTCGACGGCCTCGATGTCCTCGGCCAGATCCTCGGCGTCCTCGAAGGCGTCGGCGCGTTCGCCCATCGTGTACCACTTTTTGGCGTCCCGGAGGTGGTCCTCGGCGTCGCCGGCGTCGAGCGCCGACCGGAGGGCGTTGAGCACGCCCAGCGTGTTGTCGGCCTCGACCTCCCAGATGGCGTCGGCGTCGGGGAGGGCCTCGCGGGCCGCCGCGAGCGACGCCTCCACGTCCTCGCGCATCTCGCTGGCGGCGTCCTCGAACAGTTCGTCGTCGTCGAGCGTGGTCTGGCTCATGCCCGCACGTTCGCCCCGGTCGGGGTTAAAACATCGCCTGAAACTGAAAGTGAAAGTCGGGGACGGCATCGACCCGGTCCGATCGGAACCGAAAGGCGTGTCGTGGTCGGCACCGCAGGAACGACTCCCGGTCAGGTCGCCTTCGCGACGAGGCCGAGGAAGATCCCGGCGAGGAGTGCGAAACTCGACCACACGATGACGTGCAGGACCGCTCGCGGGCCGTGAACGACCTGATCGGTCCCGGAGAGCAGCCACCACAGACTGGCTGTCACCACGAGCGTGAACGCCCAGCAGGCCGCGACGAAAAGCGATGCGCGGGTCAGCCGCGAGCGCAATCCGGCCCACCGGCGGGCCCCGGGCGACGTCGCGGTCTTCCGGTGGAGATCGAGGAGGACGTAGCCGAACGCGCCGGCGATCGCGAGCACGAACGTGATCGCGATGCCCTGGATGTCGCCCTGCTCGGCCATCGCCTGCCAGGCGGTCCCGAAATCCTCCATCAGGATCGCGCCGACGATCAGTGCCGTCCACACCGACGAGTGATACAGGAGGAACGCGCCGGCCTCCTGGAGGCGGATGCGCCACCGCGGCGTGTCGGTGGACGCCGGGAGGCGGGTCCGGACGCGCGTCGCGATCCCGAGCATGTAGCGGTCGAGTGACCACTCGCGCGCCGTCCGGAGAGGATCGACGGACGCCGGGCGGTCCCGGAGCGTCTCCAGTGCGGGGGCTTCGAGCAGGTCCCGCACCCGGTTCTCCCGGCCGGTATCCATCGCGTCCGCCAGGAGTTCGCGCCAGACCTCGGCGACGCTCGCCTCCCAGGTCTCGACCTCCGCGTCGGTCCATCCCTGCCCGTCCGGTGCGGTGACGGCCCACGCGAGAAACGACCGGCGGGCCGCCCACGGGTCCGCGCTCTCCGGGGGTGCGCTCTCGGCGTCGAGGCTCGCGACCGTCGCCCGGAGGACGGGCCGCCGATCGGGCGGTGGCAGGCGCTCGGTCACCTGCTCGACGAGGGCGTCCCACCGCTCCGGCGAGCGCGGCGGGTCGAGCGGGTCCCACGTCGCGATCAGGGCCTCGAGGGCCTGCGTGTAGGCGTCGATCCGGGTTTCCAGTCGCCGTGCGGTCTCGCGTAACAGGTCGGCCTCGACGGCGGGCAACACCGGGAGGAGCGCGTCCACCACCCCCTCCAGATCGTCGGCCAGCGCCTGGAGGGCGGCGTGGGCGCTCGCGACCTCGTCGAGGGAGTCCGGACGGATCGCGCCGAGGCGACCCCGCATCGAACTCACGGTCTCGGCGTGTCGCGAGACGAACTCGGCGGGGCGGTCGTCGTGCCAGGGTTCCGGGCCGCTCGCGAGCATCCGGCCCTCGGTCGGATGGACGAGTCCGACGATCCCCAGGAGAGTGTCGTCCGGCGGCTGGTCGCGCGGTCCCGCCTGTGCGCCGAGCGCCCCCATCAGCGCGTCGAGGGCGTCCCAGAGGGTCTCGCCGGCGGTGTTCACGGCCGCGAGTCGCTCGCGGGCGCGCAATCGCGCCGGGACGAGCGGGTCGGCCGACGCGAGATCGTCGCGGCGCCAGGCGTCGGCGGTTCCGTCGTCCCGGAGGAGCGCGTCGAGTGCCGCGTCGAGCGGCACCGTTCTCCCCGCCGTGTCCGTGTAGGTCCGACGCGTGACGAGGTCCTGGAGCGCCCGGTAGAACGCCGGATGTGGATCCCGGACGGACGTCCGTACGAGCACCTGAACGGGGCGAAACCCCGGTTCGAGCTGGAGGTTCCACCGGAGCAGGTGTTCGAGATTGTCCGCGAGGTCGGCCGCGAGCGCCGGCCCCTCGTCGGTCGGGAGGAGCGTCAACAGCACCCCGAGATCGGAGACGGACTCGAGGATGCGCGAATCCAGCGCGCGAGCACACGCCGCCCCTTCGAGCCGGATGAGGCGGAGGATGACGGCCGCGAGCGCCTGCGAGCGCGCGTCGTCGCCCGGCGGAATCGGGATGGAATGGGAGCGCACGAGCGAGAGGACGCGGTCGTGTGCGCCGCCGAAGTTCTGGATCGCACCGAGGAGAAAGACCAGGCGGAGCGCGCGCTCCGACGGGGCGAGGGCGCCCCACGCCGCGGCGTCGCCGAGCGGTGCGAGCAGTTCGTCCATCCGCTCCAGGTCGAACTCGGCGGGGCCGACGGCGCCGATCTCGCCCTCGGTCGCCGCGGGCCCGGGACGGAGCAGCAGGTCCAGCGCCGGAGATGCGCCCTCTGGGACGGCCGGAGTGTCCCCGGGCCAGTCCCTGGGCGGCGCGCCGTTTCGCTCCTGGCGTCGCCAGAAACGGACCCGCTCGTCGAGCAGCGCGCGGTGAGTCGCCGCGAGACTGTCCCGGGACGGGGCAGCCTCCCGCGCGACGTCGTCGGGAAGGAGCGCGAGCGTCCGGGCGTGTTCGTCGAGGAGAAAGAGCGCGTGTGTGAGCGCCGGGACGTCCCGGCCGGTCGCCTCGCGCCGGAGCACGGTCTCGATCCCCGCGAGGAGGTCGGTCCAGGCGTCCGCAGTCGCCGTCGCGTCGAGGAGACTGTCCGCCCGGAGCGTCCCGAGGAGTTCGCCCCACCGCTGTAAGAGGATCGGCGGGACGCTCGCGAGGTCGCTCGCGGGGACATCCGCCACGAGATCGCGCGCTATCGGCGCGACGTCCGCGACGAGCCCCTCGACATCGAGGAGCAGGCGGGAGACGAGAACGAGGATCGTGGTGTCCTCGGGGTCGGGGGTGCCGTCCTCGCGGACAGCGCCGGGATCAAGCGGGAGGCCGGTCGTGAGGAGGTCGGGAAGGTCGGTCTCCCCGCCGTGCGGTCGAGCGCGTGCGGCCGCCTGCACGAGGAGGACCCGTCGTCTGGTCCGGTTCCCGTCGAGGACGGTCGGTTCGGCCAGGTCGAGTTCGCGCGCGCCGGCGTACTCGCGGACGGACGCGAGGAGAGCGGGCTGGGAACCGAGGTGGTGGCCGACCGCGATGGCGGCGGTCTGGTAGACGGAGGGATCGGGCGAGCGCAGATGGAGGGTGAGAAACGGGACCAGCCCCTCGACGATCGACGGGGTGCGCGCGAGGAGTTGGAGGCGCAGGAGGACCTCGTCGCGGCGTTCGACGTCCCGTGAGCGGGCCCACTGGCGCTGGAGATCCTCGGCGCGCAGTGCCGCCGCGAGGATCGAAAGCCCGTCATCGCGGGTGTAGCCCGCGTCACGGACGGCGCGAAGGGCGTCTCTGGCGACGAACGATTCCGACGGCGGATCGAACAGGGCCGCCAGGACGCGGACGTCGGCCTCGGGGATGGACTCGTCTGACGACGCCAGCAGGTCGTCGCGCTCGTCGGGCGACGTGGCCGCGAGTTCGAGGACACGCTCCCGGAGCGCCTGGGCGTCGTCTTGCATGTCATCCGGATGTGAAGCCTCGCGTTAAGGGTTACCGGTACCCCGTCCCCGACGCGTTCGACAGCCATCAGCTACCCCGTCACGTCTTCGACCGCCATCAGCGGGTAGCCGTCCTGCATCGCCATCGTCGCCTCGATGGTGACGCCCTCGTACTCGACGGTCAGCGAGACGTCGAGAAAGCGTCCGGTCAGTTCCACGTAGTCGGCGCTGGCCGCCGCGACGGCCGCCCGGAGTTCGTCCTCGCGGACGCGCACGCGGACGTCCGTACAGTGGGGCTGGTTCTCGATGGCCTCCTCGATAGCCCGGGCCAGCGAGTCCGCGCTCTCGGGGCTGACGGGCGTGCCGGCGAACTGGTGGTACAGGGAGCCGAACTTGATCCCCGCCTCGAAGCAGGCCACCTGGTCGTCCGTGGGGTCCATGCCGGGCGGTCGGTCCCTCGCGGGGAAAGCCTGTCGGGGCTCGCGGGGGCGAGGGTCCCGGGAGACGCGTCGGGGCCGGGGAGAGCGGGACGTGGGTCGACCTCGATCATACGGATTGCTCTCAGTCAGTTCCACATCGATCGCCCGACTGCGGGCGGTCG